>NZ_JBICRM010000002.1:0-524687 GCF_043197025.1 Nonomuraea marmarensis | reverse complement strand
CTCTTCATGACGGTCGGCTCCCTTCTGTGTGTGGCTCCGGCCCCCGCTGTCTCTAGCGTGAGCCGATCCACGGAAGCTATGAAGCGACTACGGACAGAACCGGAGCCGGCCGTTTCATGCTGACTTGTGTTCCTTTTGTTACTGAAGTGCGATCTGATGCGTTTGTGGCGGGTTCACTCTTTGATCAGCTCTATCCCCAGCACCACCCGAGGTGATCAGTGAAGAGGCGTCTGCTTGCAGTGCTCGCGTCCGCGGGCATTGCGATCCCGCTGACGGTAATCCCATCTACGGCGAATGCAGAACCCACCCGGCCCGATCGCTTCGAGCATCTGGACGGCGCATTCGGCTACGCCGGTTTCAAACCAGCCGCGCTTGATCCTGACCGGCAGCTCAAGGTCCTCATCCAGGTCGACGGTACGCCGGTGGGCGACGCCGCGGCCGATGCCGCCGAGACCGGCAAGACCGTTGACCGGCCGACCTTACGTTCGGCGCTCCACCAGAAACAGCAGAGCGTCGAGGAGAAGGTGAAGGCAGAGGGCGGAAAGGTCCTCACCACCTATACCGACAGCTTCAACGGAATCGCCGCCGCGATCCCGCGCCGCAGCCTGCCGGCGATCGAACAGACCTCCGGGGTCGTCTCCGTGCACCCGGTGCGTACGTTCCGCCCGGACAACACCGCCGCCGTCCCCTATATCGGGGCCCCGCAGACCTGGCAGGACCTCCACAAGACCGGCACCGGCGTCAAGGTGGCGGTCATCGACACCGGGATCGACTACACGCACGCCAACTTCGGCGGCTCGGGCAATCCGGCCGACTTCGAGGGCAACGACGGCGCCGTGATCGAGCCGGGCACCTTCCCGACCGCCAAGGTGGTCGGTGGTTACGACTTCGCGGGCGACGACTACGACGCCAACGACCCGACCTCGGTGCCCAAGCCCGACCCGGACCCGCTCGACTGCAACGGCCACGGCTCCCACGTGGCGGGCAGCTCGGCCGGCTTCGGGGTGAGCGCGGACGGCAAGACCTACACCGGCCCGTACGACTCCACCACGCACGCCAAGACCTTCAAGGTCGGACCGGGCGTGGCGCCGAAGGCCTCGCTGATGGCCTACCGCGTCTTCGGCTGTGAGGGCTCGGCCAGCGAGGACGTCATCGTCTCGGCCATGGAGCGGGCGCTGAAGGACGGCGCCGACATCGTCAACATGTCGCTCGGCTCACCGTTCGGCCGTACCGATGAGCCCACGTCACAGGCCGTGCGCACGCTGACCCGTGCGGGCGTGACCGTGGTCGCCTCGGCCGGCAACTCGGGACAGAACGCCTACCTGGTCGGGGCGCCCGCCATCGCCCCCACGGCCATCTCGGTGGCCGCCCTCGACGCCGCACGCGCCCAGCTTCCCGCGGCGAAGATCGCGGCGGACGGCACCGAGATCATCGCGCAGAACTCCAACGAGGCGGCCCTGCCCTCCGGGACCCTGCCGATCGCGGTGCTCCGCACGAGTTACCCGTCCGGCCCGGTATCACTCGGCTGCGTTCCCGCCGACTACGCGGCCTACCCGGGCGGCGTGACCGGCAAGCTCGTGATCACGCTGCGTGGCACCTGCGCTCGGGTCAAGCGGGCCATCCTCGGCCAGAAGGCCGGCGCCGCCGCGGTCGCGATGATCAACACCGACGCCGCCTACCCGTCTCTGGAAGGACAGATCACCTCCGACCCGGACACCGGCGAGGAGTACACGGTCACCATCCCGTTCCTCGGCATCAAGAGCACCGACAGCGCAGCGGCCGCGTCGCTGGACGGCAAGAGCACCGCGCTGGCGGCGCTGACCGTCCCCAACCCCGGCTACGCCCAGCTCGCCTCGTTCTCCTCCGGCGGTCCGGCCAGCAACAGCAGCTCGCTGAAGCCGGACGTCACCGCGCCCGGCGTCTCCGTCGTCTCGACCGGGGTGGGCACCGGCTCCGGCGGCGCGACGATCTCCGGCACCTCGATGGCCTCACCGATGGTCGCCGGCGTGGCCGCGCTCGTGCAGGAGGCGCACCCACGCTGGCGTCCCGGCCAGATCAAGGCCGCGATCGTCAGCACCGCCGACGCCACCTCCAAGATCCAGGGCTACACCGCCAGGGTCGCCGGCTCCGGTGTCGTAGCCACGCGGCAGGCGGTCGGCGCCTCCGTGATCGGTGAGACGAGGGACGGCACGACCAGCCTGTCGTACGGCCTGAAGTCGCTGACCGGCGCCTACAAGCAGAGTGAGACCTTCACGATCCGCAACACCGGCAGGACCCCGGTCACCTACGACCTGGCCGCCGCCTTCACCGGTCAGTCCTACGGCGCGAAGGTCTCGGTCTCTCCCGCGACCGTGACCGTGGGCCGGGAAAGCAGCCGCGACGTCCAGGTCACGCTGTCGCTCAGCGCTCAGGCCGTGGCCGCGCTTCCCGCCGCCGAGACCTCCAACTTCGGTACGGTCGTCCACATCCAGGGCGCGGTCACCGCCACGCCGCGGAAGGCCGCCGAGGGCGTCTATCCGGTGCGGGCCGCGTTCCTGCTCGTTCCCGACGCCGAGTCCCGGGTGCGCCCGTCCAAGCCGGGCAAGTACACGGCGGGCGACGGCGGGCTCGTGACCTCTGTCAACGTGCAGAACGACGGTGTCCACCCCGGCGCCGCGGACGTCTACGCCTGGGGCATCACCGACGCCGACGACGTCAAGGGCGCCGAGGACTCGATGGACATCCGCACGGTCGGGGTGCAGACGCTCCCCGGCTCGGTGCTCGGCGGCGCCGACACCGACCGTACGCTGGTCTTCGCGGTCAACACCTCCGGCCGCTGGTCCAACGCCGCGGCCAACGAGTTCGACATCCCGATCGACACCACCAACGACGGAACACCCGACTACATCCTGGTCGGCGCGGACTACGGCCTGGTCACCACGGGTGATTTCGACGGGCGATTCGCCACGTTCGTCTACAAGGCCGACGGGTCCCTGGTGGACGCATGGGTCGCCACCGCTCCGATGAACGGCGGCACCCTGCTGATGCCGGTGCTCGCCTCCGAGGTGGGCCTGGCCGAAGGCACCTCACGCTTCACCTACTCGGCGGCGGGCTTCTCGCAGATCCCTGACGGGCTCGCCGACGAGACCGAGTCGGCGGCGTTCGACGCCTTCGCCCCGGCGATCTCCACGGGGGCGTACGTGCCGCTCGCGCCCGGCGCCTCATCCACCATCCAACTCACCGTCGACCAGGCGAAACTCGCCACCACGCCGGCGAAGGGCTGGCTCGTCGTCACCCTGGACGACCACAGCGGCGACCAGGAGACCGACCATGTCAGCTTCGGCAGGCTACCCGCCGTACAGCCATAACCCAGCACATCTGAGCGCCCGTTCCTGGACCCTCCAGGGACGGGCGCTTTTCATGCTTCGAGCGGCCGGTCATGAAGTTCAGTGACCCTGATGCATGGCGTGCTGCTGGGGCTTGTCCGTGACCCACTGAGCACCGCGACGGCCGTCCAGCTGCCCCGGGCGATGGTTCAGCCGCAAGGGAGACGGCACCCGCTTGTCACTCGGCCGGAGTGGTGACCGCGCTCTGGCGGCGCACCACCAGCCAGTTGATCACCCACAGCCCCAGGCCGATGGCCAGCAGCACGCCGGCCCGGATGTAGACCTCGGCGGGACGGCCGGTCAGCGGGCTGGCCAGGACGAAGGCCAGCACGGCACCGATCACCGGCAGCGCGGTGGGCGTCCGGTAGTGCGCGTGCTCCACCGTGTCCTTGCGCAACACGAGGACGGCCACGTTGACGACCGTGAAGACGCACAGCAGCAGGAACGCGGTCGTGTCACCGAGGCCCGCTATCTCGCCGGTCGAGATCAGCGCGATGGCGAGCGCGGTGGTGAAGATGATGCCGATCACCGGAGTACGGCGGCGCGGATCGACCCAGCCGAGGCCGCGTGGCACGACCCGCTCGTTCGCCAGGCCGTACACGAGCCGGGAGGCCATCATCATGTTGATCAGAGCCGAGTTGGAGACGGCGAAGATGGCGATCGCGGCGAAGAGTTGCGGCGGGAAGTCGAGCCCGCCCGCCTTCACCACTTCGAGCAGCGGGCCGGACGACTGCTCCAGGACGCTGGGCTCGACCAGGAGCGAGGAGGTGATGGCCACGAGGATGTAGATGGTGCTGGTGATCGCCACCCCCAGGAAGATCGCCCTCGGGAAGTTGCGCGAGGGGTCCGTCGTCTCCTCGGCCATGTTCACCGAGTCCTCGAACCCGACGAACGCGAAGAAGGCCAGCGCGGTACTGCCGAGCAGGGCGTACATCAGGCCGCCCGCCTGCTCGGTGTGGATCTCGGTCAGCCTGGAGGGCTCGCCCACCCCGGTGAACACGGCGTAGACGCCGATCGCGATGATCACCAGCAGGCCGGTGAGCTCGATCATCGTGAACACGATGTTGGTCTTCACCGACTCCGAGACGCCTCGGTAGTTCAGCGCCGCGACGGCGACGATGAAGATGATGCCGACCACCACGCCCGGCACCGAGACGAACGCCTCCAGGTAGTCGCCGCCGATCGCGCGGGCCGCCGCACTGGCCGAGGTGAGGCCGGAGCACATCACGGTGAACGCGACCATGAAGGTGAAGAAGGGCTTCTTGAAGGCCCGCTGGGTGTAGAGCGCCGCGCCGGCCGCCTGGGGATACTTCGTGACCAGTTCGACGTAGGACATCGCGGTCAGCAGCGCGATGACGAAGCCGATCAGGAACGGCAGCCACAGGGCGCCGCCCACCTGGCCCGCCACGGAGCCGGTGAGCGCGTAGACGCCGGTGCCCAGAATGTCGCCGACGATGAACAGGATGAGGAGCTTGGGGCCGATCGCCCGCTTGAGAGAGACCTGACCTGCCTCGGATACGGGGGATGTCATGGGGGATCTCGTTCCCCTTGTCACCGTATCTGACACAGATGGTCAAGCCCGGATTCAGCTTCGCGAACCTACTGGCCGGCGAGGTGACGCGAGATGACCAGGCGCTGGATCTGGTTGGTGCCTTCAAAAATCTGCATGATCTTGGCCTCGCGCATGTAGCGCTCGACGCGGAACTCGCGCGTGTACCCGTACCCGCCGAACACCTGCACCGCGTCCGTGGTCACCTTCATCGCGGCATCCGTCGCCACCAGCTTGGCGACGCTCGCCTGCCGGCTGTAAGGCAGCCCCGCGTCCCTGCGGCGGGCCGCGTCGAGGTACGTCGCCCGCGCGCTGTCCACCCCCGCGGCCATGTCCGCCAGCAGGAACCCGAGCCCCTGATGGTCGATGATCCGCTTGCCGAACGTCTGCCGCTGCTTGGCGTACGCCACCGCCTCGTCGAGCGCGGCCTGCGCGAGGCCGGTGGCGCAGGCGGCGATGCCGAGCCGGCCGGAGTCGAGCGCCCGGAACGCGATCTGCAGCCCCTGCCCCTCCTCGCCGAGCAGCCGGTCGGCCTCCAGGATCGCGCCGTCCCAGTGCGCGCTCGTCGTCGGTACGGCGTGCAGCCCCATCTTCTCCTCCGGCCGCCCGAACGTGAGCCCGTCGGCGGCCCCCGGCGCCAGGAAGCAGGAGATGCCCCGCGAGCCCTCACCCGTGCGGGCGAACAGAGCGTAGAAGTCGGCGATGCCGCCATGGGTGATCCACGCCTTGTTGCCGGTGATCCGGTAACCGTTCTCGACCCGCTCGGCCTTGCACGTGAGAGCCCCGGCGTCGGACCCCGCCTGCGGCTCCGACAGGCTGTAGCCGCCGATCAGCCGCCCGGCCAGCATGTCGGGCAACCACCGATCCCGCTGCTCCGGCGTGCCATAGGCGGCCACGGGGAAGCAGGCGAGCGTGTGCACGCTGGTCGCCACCGCGACGGCCGCCCAGCGCATCGCCAGCTCCTCGATCACCTGCAGATAGACCTCGTAGGGTTGCCCGCCGCCCCCGGACTCCTCCGGGTACGGCAGCCCGAGCAGCCCCGCGGCCCCCAGCGTGGCGAACAACCCGTCCGGGTACGTCTCGGCGCGCTCATGCTCGTCGACCCGGCGCGCCAGCTCCTTGTCGGCGATCTCGCGGGTCAGCTCGATGAGGTCCCTGGCGTCCTGGTCGGGCAGCAGGCGGTCGACTGTCATGCTCACTCCTACCTCAGGGCCGGCTCGCCCAGCCCCGTCAGGGCGGTCCTGGCGCGTTCGCGGAACTCGGCGACCCGGGCGAGCTTGATGTCCTCGTACCCGCGGATCAGCTCCGGCAGGCCCGCGATCTCCTCGACGGCGTCGGCGGTGCCGGGGGTGAGCCGGGTCAGGGCGGCGCGCATCAGGTCACGGTACTCGGTGACGAGCTCGCGTTCGACCCGCCGTACGCGAGCGTGGCCGAACACGTCGAACGCCGTCCCGCGCAGCACCTTGGCGGCCCGCAGCCCGCGGAACACGACTCCGGCCGAGCGGCGCAGCCTGATCTTGCGCTTCAGGCCCATCGCGCGCAGCAGCGGCGGGTGCAGCAGCACCGACACGACCGCGTCCGCGCCGAACTCGCGCTCCCTGCGCTCCTTCTCCACCGGGTCGAGGTGCAGGCGGGCGACCTCGTACTCGTCCTTGTAGGCCATCAGCTTGTGCAGGCCGCGGGCGTAGGCGAGGGCGATCCTGGCGCCTGCCTCCTCGCCCGCGCGCTCGGCCGCGACGGCCGTCACCTGGCGCACGTCCTCGGCATAGGTACGGGCGTAGGCGGCGTTCTGGTAGCCGGTCAGGTCCGCCACGCGGGTGGCCACGACCTCCTCCAGGCCCGCGACGGGTTCCTCCGCGACGCCTACGGCCTTGCGTACCGACTCCGGGTCCGCCACGGCGGCGCGGCCCCAGCGGAAGGCGGCCAGATTCTGCTCGACGGCGGCCCGGTTGAGCGTGATGGCCCGCTCGACGGACGCGGCGCTGACCGGCAGGCAGCCGTGCTGGTAGGCGGCGCCGAGCAGCAGCAGGTTGGCCGGCATGTGGTCGCCGAACAGGGCCTCGGCCAGCTCGTGGGCGTCCAGGCAGGCCACGCTCCTGGCGGCGGACTCCACCCGGGCGACCGCGGCAGCGTGCCCCGGGACGGGCACCCGTCCGGTGACCATGGCGGCGGTGGGCACGATGGAGGTGTTCAGCACGGCGATCGTACGCTCGGGCGCGGCCACGGCCAGGTTGGCGTCGCCCGCCGCTCCGAGCAGGTCGAACCCGATGAGCACGTCGGCGCTGCCCGGCGAGGCGCGTACCGAGCCGTCGACCGGCCGCGGCGAGATCCGCACGTCGCTCACCACGGGGCCGCCCTTCTGCGCCAGCCCGGTCTGCTCCAGCCCGGCCGCGTACAGCCCGTCGAGGTGGGCCGCCATCTGCAGGATCTGCGAGACGGTGACGACGCCGGTGCCGCCGATGCCGGGCATCCTGATCAGCGCCTCGGCCGGCCTACCGACGGGCTCCGGCGCGTCCACGGGCAGCGGCGGGGCCTCGCGGGCGGTCCTGGTGCCCGGCTCGACCAGCAGGAACGACGGGCAGTCGCCCTTGAGGCAGCTCAGATCGGAGTTGCACGAAGCCTGGTGGATGCGGGTCTTGCGGCCGTACTCGGTCTCGACGGGCTGCACGGACAGGCACGTCGAGACGTCGCCGCAGTCGCCGCAACCCTCGCAGACGCGCTCGTTCACCACGACCTTCTGGAGGGGTGTGGGCAGCTTGCCGCGTTTGCGCAGCCGCCGCTCCTCGGCCGCGCACCGGTCGTCGTGGATCAGCACGGTCACGCCGCCGAGCGCGGCCAGCTCCCGCTCGACCGCGGGCAGGTCGTCGCGGTGCCGTACGGACGCGATCGAGGCCAGCCGCACCCCCCGGTACGTCTCCGGCTCCGGCGTGGTGACCACCACCCGGCCCACCCCCTCGACGGCCAGCTCGTGCGTCAGCGCGGGCACGTCGAGCCGGCCCTCCGCACGCTGCCCGCCGGTCATTGCCACGGCGTCGTTGTAGAGCAGCTTGTACGTCATGGACACCCCGGCGGCGACCGCGGCCCTGATCGCCAGGGAGCCGGAGTGGTGGTAAGTGCCGTCGCCGAGGTTCTGCACGAAATGCCGATCCCCGGTGAACGGCGCCAGCCCGATCCACTGCGCCCCCTCGCCGCCCATCTGGGTGATGCCGACCTGGGTGCCACGCCCGTGCCCGTCCAGCGCGATCATGGCGTGGCAGCCGATCCCGACGCCGACCAGCGTGTCGTCGGAGGTGCGGGTGGAGGTGTTGTGCGGGCAGCCCGAGCAGAAGTACGGGGTACGCGCGGCCACCAGCGGCAACATGCGCCGCGGCTTGACCGTCTTGCGCGGGGCCAGCTCCTTGCCCAGGCAGGCGGCGATGGCCTTGGCCACGTCCTCGGCGCCCAGGGTGCCGCGGGCGGTCAGCAACTCCCGGCCCACGACCGCGGGCGTGCGCTCCCCGCCGTACAGCGCCTGCTTGACCTGCCCCTCCAGGAACGGCACCTTGTCCTCGACCACCAGCACCTTGTCCAGGTCAGCGGTCATGGCGGCCAGCTCGTCGTACGCGAGCGGGAACGGCATGGCCAGCCTGATCAGCCGCAACCCGAGGCCGTCCAGCGCCGCCTCGTCCAGGCCGAGGTCCGCCAGCGCCCGCAGGACCACCGCGTACGCGGTGCCGGAGGCGAGGATGCCCAGAGTGGTGTTGTCCGCTCCGAACATGATCCGGTTCAGGCCGTGCGTGCGGGCGTACTCGCGGGCCAGGTCGAGCCGGCGGGTGAGCATGTCGTGCTCGGCGTCCAGCGCGGCCGGGCCGAGCAGGATGGGCGAGGGAGCGCTCTCGGTTTTCTGGGGGATCGGGATGCTCTCGCGCAGCGGGCCGAGGTCCACGGTGGCCGACGCGTCGGCGATGTCCGCGACGATCTTCAGGCCCGCCCAGAGGCCGGTGGCGCGGGACAGGGCGACCGCGTGCAGCCCGAACTCGATGATCTCCGCGACCGAGCCCGGCGCCAGCAGCGGCATGGACAGGCTCTGGCACATCGGCTCGCACGAACTGGGCAACGTGGACGACTTGCAGCCGGGGTCGTCGCCGATCCAGGCCACGGCGCCGCCGAGCGCGGCCGCCCCGGCCACGTTGGCGTGCCTGATGGCGTCGGCGGCCCGGTCGAGGCCGGGGTTCTTGCCGTACCAGAAGCCGGTCACACCGTCGTGCCGCCTGCCGGGCACCTGGCCGAGCAGCTGGGTCCCGGCCACGGAGGTGGCGGCGAGCTCCTCGTTCAGGCCCGGCTGGAACACCACGCCCGCCTCGTCCAGGAACCGCGCCGCCCGTCCCATCTCCAGGTCCACGCCCGCCAGCGGCGAACCCTGGTAACCGGAGACGAACACCCTCGTGTCCAGCCCGCGCTCCTCGTCCAGGCGGCGCTGTTCCAGCGTCAGCCGGACCAGGGCCTGGATGCCCGAGATGAGCACCCGGCCGTCGAGTGCCGTGTACTTGTCGTCGAGCGACACAGGGGCGGGAGTCTCGCTCACGCTAACCTCCTGGCTTGGTACGTAGTGATTCCCAGCACAGCAACGTGGGCAGGATATGCGCAAGTATTAGACGAGAAAGTGCGCCGAAGACGCAAACAATGTGAGGGCTAGGGCTTAATGGCTGATGTTCTTTGCGCCTGAGAGAGGGTTCCCGCATGCCTGACGTGGACGACATCGATCACCAGGTGCTGCGGTTGTTGCGGGAGGATGGGCGCAGGACGTTCTCGGAGATGGCCGAGCTGGTCGGGTTGTCGGTGGCGGCCGTCAAGCGGCGCGTGGACCGGCTCAGGGACATCGGCGTGATCACCGGGTTCAGCGTGCAGATCGACTACGCCAAGCTGGGGTGGGGCATCGAGGCGTTCACCGAGCTGCGCTATCCGGGCACGACGCCGGTCAGCGAGATCGTCCGTACGGCTACCGACGTGGTCGAGGTGCAGGCCGTTTACACGATCGCGGGGGATCCCGACGCGCTGATCCACGTACGGGTGCGGGATCTGGGGCACCTCCAGCAGGTCATCGACCGGCTGCGCCGGGCCGGGGACGTGACGGGTACGAAGACGTTGCTGGTGCTGGGGTCGTGGACCAGGGACGCGCTGGAGCCGCGTACCGGCTGAGGTTGTCCGAGGCACGGCCCGGACGCCCGCTCAGCCGCCTGTTCGGTCGTCGGCCTGGTCGGCGGCCTAGTCGCTGGCTTGGTCGCGGCCGGAGAAGTACCGGACGAGGAGGCCGAGCGCGAGGAGCACCGACACTCCCAGGCCGAGCATCCAGAGCGACACGCCGGTCATGGGGACGGTGTCGCGGTCCGCGGCGGCAGGTCCGGGGAGCGCGCCACCGGCTGCTGAGCGGGGCACGTCCGCGCCTTCGTCCGCGCCTTCGTCCGTGCCTTCGTTCGCGCTGGAGCCTGCGCCCGGCCCATCCAGGTTGAAGCCCTCACCCGGACCATCCGGGGTGATGCCCTCGCCTGGACGGGGCTCGTGCCGGCCGGGGCGCTCGCCCTCGCCGCGGCCCGGCTCGCGCGGACCAGAGCCGAATCCGTGCTCCGCGCCGAGGCTGTTCGTGGGGCTCGGCTTCGTAGGGGCGGTCGCGGGCGGCACGGTGCCGGGGCTCGGCGTGGGCGTGGCCGCCGGTGCGCGGTTGGGGGTGTGCGTCGAGTTCGGGGCCCGGGTGGCGGCCGGCGTACAGGACCGGTTGTTCATGGGGACGGTGGCGCAGGTGTCGATCACGGTGGGGGTGGCGGTGGGCGGGCGGGTATCGACGTCGGTCGTCGTGCGGGTGCGGCTGATCAGCCGGGTCGAGTCGCCGTCCACTCCCGTGGCCGAGACCCACGCGTGGTTGGCGACCTCCGTGCCGTCGGGCAGTGCCGGGTCGATCGTGATCGGGATCTCGTACGTGACGCTCTCCCCCGGGGGGATCGTCAGGCCCGGTCCGCCGCAGGTGACGGTCTGGCCGGCGAGGGAGCAGTCCCTTTGGAGGGTGCCGGGGGTGATGTTCGGGTCGAGGGTGTCCGTGATCGTGGCGTTCTCGGCGGTCTGGTCTCCGGTGTTCATGACGGTCACCGTGTAGACGGACTCCGTACCGATGATCACCGGGTCCGGGGTGACGGCCGCGGTGATCTGGAGGTCGGGGCTCCGGGGCACGGTGGCGGCGGCCGGAGTGGACCAGCCTCCAAACGTGGCGAGCGCGATGATCGCCGCGATCCCGGGCATGCCCATGTCGTACCCCCGCGTGAACGTGCCGTGCCTGCTCGACCCGGACGCGATCCTCCTCCCGCCGGACCGCCCCGCGACGGCGATCACACCGGAACCATGCGCCCCCTTGACCGACTCTTTGCCATGGCGGATTCCGTGGCATTCCGCGCTCGACGAACAATCGCCGTCCCCCGCTCCCGCACGCGTAGTGTCGAGGCCATGCCAGGTGCGGCCCGCTACGACGACATCGCCGACTTCTACGCGACCGGCTGGACCGACACCATCGACGATCCGGCGTCCGTACGCCTGCTCGACCTGCTGGGGCCGGTGGCGGGCCGCCGGGTGCTGGAGCTCGCCTGCGGCCACGGCCGGATCAGCCGCGAGCTGGCCCGCCGTGGTGCCGGCGTCGTGGCCGCCGACATCTCGGAAGCCCTGCTCGAAAAGGCACGGGCAGCCGAGCGCGAGACCCCGCTCGGCATCCACTACATCCACACCGACGTGACCCGCCCCGGCGTTCTCGCCATCGGTACCCTGGGCACGGCACCGGACAGCGACACTGTCTTCGACGCGGTGGTCTGCAGCTTCGGCCTTTCCGACATCGACGACCTCGAAGGGGCCATCGCCGGCGCCGCCGGCGCCCTGCGCCCAGGGGGCGTCTTCGCGTGCTCGATCCTGCACCCGTGTTTCCCCGGCGGGCCGGGCGTCTCCGGTTCATGGCCGGGGGACGCGCGCTATCACGTGGAGGGCTGGTGGCGCGCCGACGGCGAGCTCTCGGCACTACGCCGCCAGGTAGGCGCCAACCACCGGACCCTCTCGACCTACGTCAACACGTTCCGCCGCCACGACCTCTGGCTGGACGAGATGGCCGAGCCCGAGCCAGCGACCGATTGGGCGGCCAAGCGGCCGGACGCCGCCAAGTTCCCCATCTTCCTCGTCATGAGATGCGTCAAAAACGGCAAGCCACTCGCCCGCTGACGAACGCATCCTGACAACCGTCTCAGGTGTTACGGCTGCTCCCCTGACGTGGCGTTCGAACCCCCTTAGCAGGCGGGTCGGGCAACTTCACCGCTCCCGTCGCGGTGAAGTAGGCGGCGAACCCCGGTGGTCAGCCGGGCAGTTCTACCGGGTCCATGTGCGACGGGGTGTAGGGCGGCAGGTTGAAGCGGGTGCGGATGGTCTGTTGGACCGTGGTCTTGTCGGCGCGGGCGTCGATCGTCATCACATATTCCTTGCGCCGGAACAACTCCACCACCGGGTCGATCTTGTTGTGGTAGTCGCGTAGCCGCCTGGCCAGGGCGTCGGGGGTGTCGTCCTGGCGGGTGACCAGGTCTCCGCCGCACACGTCGCAGCGGCCCTCGGTCTCGGGCCGGTGGGCGATCAGGTTGTAGTCCATGCCGCACCGCGAGCACAGGCGGCGGGCCAGGACGCGGCGGCGTACCTCCTCGTCGGGGAGGTCCAGGTGGATCACCCCGTCGATGTCGTAGCTCTCCAGGAAGAACTCGGCCTGGCGCCTGTTGCGGGGGAAGCCGTCGATGATGAAGCCGTAGTTCCAGTCGTGCAGTTGGAGCCGGTCCCTGACGACGTCCTCCACCAGATCGTCCCCCACCAGCTCACCGGCCGCGACCAGGCGGCGGACCTGGGCGCCGAGTTTGGTGTGGCTCTTGACGTGCCAGCGGAAGATGTCGCCGACGCTGATGTGCACCAGGTCGAGGTCGTGGGCGAGCATCACGCTCTGCGTGCCCTTGCCGCTCCCCTGTACGCCCATGATCACGTATTTCCGCATATTTCACTTCCTGGGGCTATTTCATCGCATCGCCACCATCCCATCTGGGGTTCATGCCTGAGAAGGCGTGTGGTGCGGCGCCCGGAGTTGCGCCACACCACACAGGAAAGAGGGGTCAGCCGACCCGGCAGGACACGGACGGCCTGTTCTGGTTGCCGCCGTGCTGGATGGTGAAGCCGAACGTGTTCCCGCTGCCGTTGGGTCGCATCGTCATGACGTTGCCGCTGGAATCCCAGGTCGGGCTGCCGCTCCAGGTGGCGATGACCTTCTGCGGCGGGGTCATGGTCACCGTGACGATCCACGAGTTCGTACCCGAGACCGTGACCGACAGGTTGAAGCGGTCGCTCCACTGCTGGCCCTGCGAGACCGTCGCCGTGCAGCCGCCACCGCCGGGCGGAGGCGACGTCGGCGGGGTGGACGAGCCGGAGCCGCCGAGCGCGGCGAGGACCGCGTCGTAGGCCGGCTTCTTGTTGTAGTTGCGGTCGAACAGCAGCGGGGTGCCGCTGGCGCGCCAGGAGTAGTGGTCGGGGATGCCCCACACGGTGATGCCGGTGCAGCGCGAGACGGCCAGGCAGGCGTTGACGACGCTGCGGTAGCTGTTCGCCTGGGCCGTGCCGGAGCCCTCGATGTCCAGCTCGGTGATCTGCACGTCGACGCCGAGGGCGGCGAACTGGGCGATGTTCTGCTGGTAGTTGCCCGGCACCGGCGACTGGCTGTTGAAGTGGGACTGCAGGCCGACGCAGTCGATCGGGACGCCGCGCGACTTGAAATCCTGGACCATGTTGTAGACGGCGCGGGTCTTGGCGGCGTTCGCGTCGTCGATGTTGTAGTCGTTGTAGCAGAGCTTGGCGGCCGGGTCGGCGGCGCGGGCGGTCCTGAACGCCTCCTCGATGAAGCTGTTGCCGATGCGCTGCTGGAAGACGGAGCTGCGGCGGGCGCCGCTGCTGCCGTCCTGGAACGCCTCGTTCACCACGTCCCAGGAGTGGATCTTGCCCCTGTAGTGGGCCATCACACCGTTGATGTGGCTGTTCATGGCGTTGCGCACGTCGGTGGCCGTCTGCAGGTTGCTGACCCAGCCGGGCAGCTGCGAGTGCCAGACGAGCGTGTGGCCGCGGATCTTCATGCCCCGGCCCTGGGCGTGGTTGACGATCTGGTCGGCGGGACCGAAGTTGAACGAGCCGCGCGAGGCCTCGATCGTGTCCCACTTCATCTCGTTCTCGGGGGTGACCGAGTTGAACTCGCGGTCGAGCACGGTGGCGTACTGGGACTCGCCGAGGTGGTTGGCGGCCACGGCGGCGCCGAAGTAGCGGCCCTTCTCCGCGGCGGCCGCGCCGAGCGTGCTCGCGGCGTCGGCGGCGGTGGTCATGGACACCGCCAAGGTCACGCCGAGTAAGCCGGCAACCAGTCCGGCACTGAGACCTGTGCGGCGTTTCCGGTCGATCATGTTCGTTCCTCCGGATCGCTGATGAGGGGCAGACGTCGCGGTACGGGGAGCTCACCTGGAGGTCAGTCTGAGGAGATCTCCGAAATGTGTCAACACATGTCAGAAAAGTTTCGGCACCATCATCTCGACCGAGTCCGATTAATGCGCTTTTACGTGGGATAATTCGTTCCGAAAGTTTTCGGCGACTATGAAAATAGCTGGGAACTTGCCGGGAGCTGCGGAATGATCCTTGAGCATGAGCACCCGCTACCCCGCCCCTTTACGTCCCGGTGACCGTGTGGGGGTCACCGCTCCCTCCTCCGGAGTGGACGAGAGCGTGCGCGAACGCCTCACGGTGGCGATCCGCACCGTGGAGGCCCGCGGATACGAGGTGGTCGTCGGGGAGTGCATGGACGGAGCCGGGCACGTCAGCGCCCCGGCCGCCGACCGCGCCCGCGAGCTGACCGGCCTGCTCACCGATCCCCGCATCAGGGCCGTCGTGCCGCCGTGGGGCGGGGAGACCGCGATCGACCTGCTGCCGCTGCTCGACTGGGACGCCCTGCGCGCGGCCGAGCCGACCTGGATGGTGGGCTTCTCCGACATTTCCACGATCATCACGCCCCTGACGCTGCTGACCGGCGTCGCGACCGTGCACGGCAACAACCTCATGGACACCCCGTACCAGGCGCCGGAAGGGCTGCTCACCTGGCTGGACATCGTGATGATGGAGCCGGGCACGACGTTCACGCAGACCCCGCCGGGCCGCCACCGGGCGCAGGGCTGGGTCGACTACAAGACCTCTCCCGAGGTACGCGAGTTCACCCTCGACACCCCAGGCCGGTGGCAGCGACTGGACGGCGACGGCGACGTACACGTCGAAGGGCGGTTGATCGGCGGGTGCGTCGAGACGCTGTGCAACCTGGCGGGCACCCCCTACCTCGACACTGCGGCGCTCGCCGCGCCGGAGGGCCTGCTCGTGTACGTCGAGGCGTGCGAGGACGACGCGGCGACCATCTGCCGCGCCCTGCACGGGATGCGCCTGGCCGGCTTCTTCACCGGCGCGAACGCGATCCTCGTCGGCCGCACCCGGGCGCCCGGCATCGCCTCGCTCACCCAGGAGGGGGCCGTGCTCGACGCGCTGGGCGGCCTCGGGGTGCCGATCATCGCCGACGTCGAGTGCGGCCACGTGCCCCCGTACCTGCCCATCGTGAACGGCGCCCGCGGCCGGGTCGTGCACACCCGCGATCGTGACGAACTCACGCAGACCCTGGCCTGATCTACGTAGATTTCCCGATGTTTCGCATACCGGCTGTGCCTACTCTCGGCCGCATCAAGCGCCTTCCAGCAAGGTGGTTTCATGCGTGCGCTGACCGTGTTCCTGTCAGGCCTCCTCCTCGTCACGACCCTCACCACCCCCGCCGACGCCGAGGCGAAGCCCGCGGCCGCGACGCCCGACGTCGTCTTCCAGCGGGCCGACTTCGCCGCCGGCACGTCCGAGGGCACGACGTCCGGTGACGGGCTGTCGTTCGGCTCGGCCGCCGGCACCGTCTCCTACACCGACGCGCTCGGCACCAAGACCTGGGAGTACGCCCGCTGGACCGGCCCCGAGCGGACCATCGGGTTCCCGGCCACCGAGCTGATCGCCTCCTGGACCGCGGACGTGCCGCCGGGCAGCTGGATGCAGGTCGAGACCCGCGCCAGGAACGCGGAGGGGCTGACCAAGTGGTATTCGCTGGGCCGCTGGGCCTACGCCGAAGGCGACATCCGCCGCACGTCGGTGCCGGGGCAGGGCGACGCGGACGCCACGGTCGCCGTGGACACGCTGGTCGCGGCGACCGGCAAGCCCATGAGCGGCTACCAGTTACGCCTCACCCTCTACCGCACGCCGGGCTCCTCAGTGGCGCCGCGGGTGCGTACGTCCGGGGTGATGAGCTCGAACGTACCCGAGCGCAGGACCGTGCCGGTCAGCCCCGGCGGCGGCGCATGGGGCACGGAGCTGGCCGTGCCGCGCCGCTCCCAGAACGTGCACCAGGGCCACTACCCGGAATGGGACGGCGGCGGCGAAGCCTGGTGCAGCCCGACCTCGACCACCATGGTCCTGGGCTACTGGGGCAAGTGGCCGAGCGCGCAGGACACCTCCTGGGTCGCGCCCTCCGACCCGAACCCCGAGGTCGACTACGCCGCCCGCTACACCTTCGACCACGCCTACGACGGGGCGGGGAACTGGCCGTTCAACACCGCCTACGCGGGACGGTACGGCCTGGACGGGTTCGTCACCCGGCTGCGGTCGTTGACGGAGCTCGAACTGCTCATCAAGGCCGGCATTCCGGTCATCACCTCGCAGTCGTTCAAGAAGGGCGAGCTGCCGGGGGCCGGGTACGGCACCAACGGCCACCTGATGGCGATCATCGGCTTCACCGCGCAAGGCGACGTGATCGCCAACGACCCCGCCTCGCCCAGCAATGACGCCGTGCGCCACGTGTATCCGCGAGCGGACTTCGAGAACGTGTGGCTGCGCAGCTCCAGCAGCGGCGGGGTCGTGTACGTCATCCACCCGCCCGGCCACGCCCTGCCCGCCACCACGCCGGGGCTGCCCGCCAACTGGTGACCGCCTGAGGATCTGGTGGGTGGTGCCCGAGCAGCCCACCCGTTTGAGCTCAACTGAGAAGCGCTACCAGCCCTCACCATCTCAGTTCAACAGGATGCCGATAACTGAGAAGCGTTGTAGCAACTACGCTTCTCAGTTATCCCAGGGATGACGCGGGGGCGCGGTCGACTCGCGGACGATGAGGCGCGGTGGCACCAGGGAGATCTCCGGTTGCGGTCGCCCGACCAGCTCGGCCACCGCCGCGTGGAAGCATGCCCGGCCCAACCCCGCGAAGTCCATCCGCACGGTGGTAAGCGCGGGCGTCCAGAACGCCGAGCCCGGAATGTCGTCGAACCCCACGATGCTGACATCGCCGGGAACGTCCTTGCCCGCGTCATAGAGCGCCCTGCGCACACCTTGCGCGATGTCGTCGTTGCCGCACAGGATCGCCGTGACCTCCGGCTCGCGGGCCAGTCGCTGCCCGGCGGCGTACGCGGATTCGATGTCCCACCCGCACCCCAGCGGCTCTGGGATTTCCGCCCGCGCCGAGGTCAGCGCGTCGCGCCAGCCCGCCTGCCGGCCGCCGGACAGCCCCTCGGACGGGATGGCCACGTGGTGCACGGTCCGGTGCCCCAGGTCCAGCAGGTGCCGGGTGGCGTCGGCGGCGGCCCGCCGTTCGTCCAGCGCGATCGCGACCCGGCCCAGGTCGGGCGCGACCGGTTCGGCGGCGACGATGGCCGGGATGTGCGGCGGCAGCGCCTCCAGCACCGCCTTGCCCAGCGGGTCGAACGCGATCACCACCAGCCCGCCCGCGCTCGGGTCGCTCACGTACTCGACCGTCTGCTGGACCTCGGCCGACTCCACGACCCTGATGCCCAGCGCCACCCCGTCCGTCCTGGCGGCCTCCTCGATGCCCTGGAGGGTGCAGGCATACCCGTACAGGGTGGTGTTGGAGGTTACGACGGTGACGCCGTTGGCGCGGCCGAACCCGAGCGCCCGCGCGGCCCGGTTGGGGCGGAAGCCCAACCGGTCGATCGCGGCGAGGACGGCGGCGCGGGTGGCGGGCCGCACCCTGGGTGACTCGTTCAGCACGCGCGAGACGGTCTGGTGCGAGACGCCGGCCGCGGCGGCGACGTCGCGGATGCTCGGTACGGCCCCTTTACGGACATGTCGGGGGCTCGTATTCACGGTCACATGGTAGTTGGGCCCTGGAGGAGAGATTGAGCGCCAGGCGATTCACTCCGACGTCCGCGGCATTCCAGGGCGGCCCACCTGCTCGCCTGGGGCTGGACGCTCCTGGGCAGCTGCTGAGGCCGTCTGCCGCATGAGCAGGCCGTAGCCGGTCGCCATGATGAGGGCGAGCGCGAGCAGGGCCGGCCCCAGTGCGGTCGCGCTGCCAGGACGGGTCCCAGTGCCCCCACGGCACCTGCAGGACGTATGTGGGTGATTGGGCGATTTGTCTGATATTACTGGGCATCGCAAACCCTCCCCACAAAAGAGGCATTCGTGTCGGTGTCCGGAAATATCAGGAAAAGCTTGGCGGTGGCGGTCGCCGTCGTCCTCGCCTTGACCGTGGCGTCCCAGGCGAGCGCCGGGACCGCAGCCAAGCCCCAACGGCCGAACATCATCTTCTTCCTCGTCGACGACATGTCAGCCGACCTGCTCCCGTACATGAACACGGTCAGCAGCCTGGCCGACGGCGGCACCACGTTCACCGACTACTTCGTGGCCGACTCGCTCTGCTGCCCGTCTCGGGCTTCCATGTTCACCGGCCAGTTCCCGCACAACACCGGCGTGCGGACCAACCAGGGCTACGATCGCGGCGGTTACCGGGCGTTCGCGAAGCACGAGGGCAGGACGTACGCCGTCTCGCTGCATCAAGCCGGATATCGTACGGGCTACCTGGGCAAATACATCAACGAGTATCCCGCGGGCGACGGCTATCAGGTGCCGACCGGCTGGGACGAGTGGCATGTGACGGCGGCTGGTGGATACAACGAGTTCAAGTACCAGCTCACCCGCTACATCAAGGAGGAATCGGGCGGCAAGCGGCCGATCGATCCCTCCGGCGGCAAGTATCTGGTGGACGAGCTGGGGCAGCGGGCGGTGGGCTTCATCCAGCGCTCCCGCAAGTACGCCCCCGGCGAGCCGTTCTTCCTCCAGGTCTCGCCCTTCGCGCCGCACAACAGGGTCGACGTCAAGCCTGGCGACAAGGAACCGCGCTTTGCGCCCGCACGTCGTGACCGGCCGAAGAACCAGTGGCCCGCCGGCGAGTTCCCGCACGGCGACTGTGGCGGCCCCGACTGCGACAGCATTGACGTGACCACCGCCCTGCCCGGGTTCAACGAGGACACCACCGACAAACCCTCCTGGGTACGGCGGGAGCCGATCGGCGCGAAGCTGGTCAAGGAGCTCCAGAACGACTTCCGCGACCGGATCCGCATGGTGCAGTCGGTCGACGACATGGTGGAACGCGTCCTGTCCGCGTTGACCGATGCGGAGAAGCGCAACACGTACGTCGTGTTCACCAGCGACAACGGCTTCCATCTCGGGCAGCACCGCCTGGTGCGGGGAAAGTCCACCGCATATGACCACGATGTACGGGTGCCGCTCCTGGTCAAGCGTCCGGCGACGGGGCCGCAAGGCCACCTCATGACCAGCGCCATCGCCCAGAACGTGGACCTGTTCGCGACCTTCCTCGACATGGCCGGGATCGGCGCGGCGACGCGTGACAGCCGCGACGGGCGCAGCCTGCTGCCCCTCATCCAGGGCCGGCAGGTCACGGACTGGCGCGACGCGGCGCTGATCGAGCACGTCAAGCCGAACCCCAACACGCCGGGCAAGCCTGACCCCGACGCGGACCGCCTCAAAACGGGCAACTCCCAACCGCCCTCCTACTCCGCCGTGCGCACCGCCGGGGAGCTTTATGTCAAGTACGAGGGCGATCCGAAACCCGAGTACTACAACACGGTCACCGATCCGAACGAGGAGTCCAACGACCCCGGCAACGCCAGAACGGCCGATCTCGGCAGAGCGCTCGACCGTTTGACGGGTTGTGGCAAGCCCGGCGCGGTGGACTGCTGGACCGCCTCTCAGCTGCCCTGAAGCCGGAGCACACCCCAGTGGCTGGTTTCCAGGTAACCGCGGCCCGTGATGTCGTTCCAGGTCACCGCACTCGTACGGGCGGCGCCCGTCGCATCGTTGACCTGCACGTCGAACCCCGGCAACGTGCCCTCCCCCAGCGCAACAGCAGGCAACGCGACGGCCGCCTCGACCGTCGGGCGCGGGCGCCGGCCAGCTCCGCTGAGACCCGGATGGCGTCGGTGCACATGTTCACAACCGTAAAACCGGGCTTGTGACACATATCAGTCGGATCCCGCAAAACATACGGTCACCGGCAAGTGCCTCACCCCAGGAGTCGACCATGCCTGCACTCCTCAGCCGCGCCATGACCGCGCTACTCCTCGCCCTCGCACTGATCGCCACCCCGGCCACCTCCCAGGCGGCCACCCTCACCAGAGTCACCGGATTCGGCTCGAACCCCGGCGCCCTCAACATGTGGGCGTACATCCCCGACAACCTCCCACCCGGCTCCCCCGCCGTCGTCGCCCTGCACGGCTGCACCCAGAGCGCGAACGCCTACTACACCAACTCGGGCTGGCGGAAGTTCGCCGACCAGCACGCCTTCGCCCTGATCTTCCCGGAGGCCACCACACCGCCCACGAACTGCTTCCAGTGGTTCCAGGACGGCGACATCAGACGCGGCCAGGGCGAGGCCCTGTCCATCGCCCAGATGGTGACGTACGCCACCACCACCTACCACCTGGACCCGGCCCGGATCTCCATCACCGGCCTGTCGGCGGGCGGCGCGATGACCGCCGTCATGATCGCCGCCTACCCCGACCTGTTCCACGCCGCCTCGATCGTGGCCGGCCTGCCGTACCGCTGCTCGCCACCCGCCTCCACCACCACCTGCATGCTCGGCCCGGTGAACAAGACTCCGGCCGACTGGGGCTCCTTGGTCCGCGCGGCCTACTCCGGCTACACCGGCCCGCGCCCGAAGGTGGCGATCTGGCACGGCCAGGCCGACTACACGGTCAACAAGGCCAACGGCGACGAGCTGAGAGACCAGTTCACCAACGTCCTGGGCCTGCCCCAGACCCCGGCCTCGACCACGAGCCTGCCCGGCGGCACCACCCTGGAGAGCTATGGCACGGGTGCGCTGCGCTACTACAAGATCGCCGGAATGGGCCACGGCACCCCGGTGGACCCCGGCAACGCGGCCGACCAGTGCGGCACGGCGGGCGCGTACTTCCTGGACACCATCTGCTCGGCGTACCACGACACCCGCTTCTTCGACCTCGCCGCCGGCAGCACTCCGGAGCCCACTCCGACCGTCACGCCCACGCCGACCGTCACGCCCACGCCTCCGGCGGCGTGCTTCACCGCCAGCAACTACGCCCACACCCAGGCCGGCCGCGCCCACCAGTCATCCGGCTACACCTACGCCAACGGCTCCAACCAGCCGATGGGCCTGTGGAACACGTTCGTGATCACCACGCTGAAGCAGACCGGCACCGCCTACTACGAGGTGGCCCCTGCCTGCTAGAACCGTAGGAATATCACGACTACCCAGTACCCCTGGGCCCGGGCCTAGCCTCGAGACCATGGACACGGAAAACTCGCCCGGCCGGTCCCCGCGCGCCCGCCGCGAGCAGGTCAGCCCGAACCTGCTGCGCATGATGGAACGCTGGCCGCGCACCCCGGCCGTGGTCCTGGGCCGCTGCCTGACCGTGCTGGCCGGCAACCCCCTGGGCAAGGCCCTGTTCGACGGCCACCACCACAGCGAGGACCTGGTGCGCCTGGTGTTCCTGGACCCGCACGCACGCGACTTCTACCCGGACTGGGACCAGGTGGCCGTCAGCACCGTCGCCGGGCTGCGCGCGGTGGCCCGCACGCACCACGACGACCCGCAGCTGATCGACGTGGTCGGCGAGTTGTCGCTGAAGAGCGACGCCTTCCGCCGGCTGTGGGCCCGCCAGGACATCCGCCAGAAGACCGAGGAGACCAAACGTTTCCGCCACCCGCTGGTGGGCGAGCTGACGCTGCACTACGAGTCGTTGACCGTGAACAGCGCTCCCGGCCAGCAGCTGGTCGTCTACCACGCCGAACCGGGCAGCCCGTCGGAACAGGCCCTCTCCCAGCTGTGCATCGCCGCGAACGCACCGCCGTCAGGTGGGTGAGATCATGCCTCCGCCGTTGTGCAGGCCCTCGCCCAGTTTGCCTGATTCCACCTCCCTAGGTCACCAAAAGTGAGAGAGTAACTACTCCTCCCCGGGACCGGGGGCGTGCCCGTTCCGGGCACGCCCCCGCGACATCAGGTCCCGTAGGCCTTGACCTCCAGGAGGCCGACGGAGCTGGTGCCGTTGCCGGTGAGCAGCACCCGCAGCCGGGTGGTGCCGGTGGCGGTGAAGGTGACGTTGTTGTAGGCGTTCTTGGTCAGCGTGTACGCCGACGCGCCGGGCACGTCCACGTACGCGCTGCCGTTCCAGTACTGCAACTTCCACGACGCCGGCATGTCGATGCCCTGCTCGTCGTCGAAGAAGTACACCTCGGCGCGGTTCAGGTTGCGGGCCGACGACCAGGTCAGGTCCACCCACTGCTGCCCGGTGTTCGGCCAGCAGCCCCAGCGCGGGTTCGCGGTGTCGTTGGACGACGACGGGTCGATCCCGTCGTTGACCGCGGCCACGCTCTCCCACGAGGAGGTGAAGGAGGCCGACGGCGTGGCCGACGACGCCAGGTTGGACGGCGGCTGGACGACGCCGCCCCGGTTGTACGCCTTGATCTCGGTGAGCCCGGTCCTGGCGCCGGAGGCGGCCGTGGCCAGCACCCGTACCCGCTGCGCGCTGACGGCGGGGAACTGCACCACGTTGTAGTTGGCCCGCGGCGCCGAAGGCGACTTGGCCTGGCTGGGCACGCTCACCCAGGCGGTGCCGTTGTAGTACTGGATGTCGTACGACGCCGGCGCCCGGTAGGTGGCGCTGGCCGGGCGGCTGTCCTTGAAGTAGAGCCGCACCTCGTTGAGCGTCCGGGCGGAGCCGAAGTTCAGCTCGTACCAGTCCTGCCCCGAGGTGGTGCCGCCCCAGAAGGGCTCGTTGATCGGGAACCCGTCCACGGCGCCCGCGGCGGAGCTGCCGGAGGCGGTGGTGGAGGCCGTGGCGGTGGCCCCGGCCGCGAGGTTGGTGAGGTTGGCGGTCAGGTCGACGCCCGCCTTGGCCAGCAGGTCGACCATGCGGGCGCTGGTCTGGGTCACCTGCGCGGGAGCCTGGAGACCTGGGACGGCCACGTGGTAGGTGACCGTGCCGCTGGTGGTGACGTCACCGGTGGCCGGGTCCCACGTGAACGGCACCAGCGACGACACCGTGGCCGCCCGGCTGCCGTTGACGTAGATCGAGTAGCCCTCGGGCACGCCGGGGTAACGTACGACGCCGTCGGCCGGGTCGTCCCACACGATGGTCAGGTCGGCGTTGCGGTAACGCAGGTTGTTGACCGTGAAGTGGGTCCAGCCGATGTTGATCGGCGAGAGCTCCACCTTGGCGTCGTTGCGCGGCCGCAGCCCGGCGACGTCCTCGATCACGGTCCAGTTGCTGCTGCCCAGGATGTTGTGGTGGATCCAGGAGCGGTAGGCGATCGAGGAGCCGTTCCAGTCGGCCCAGAACTCGTTGGCGTCCGGCCACTGCGTGTTGCCGCCCACGTATTGGGCCCAGGCGTTCCAGTAGAGCAGCTTCTTGTACCAGGTCGTGTCGATCCACTCGTTGGGGTAGTTCCGCAGCACCGAGGAGAGCAGGCGGAACTGCACGGTGGAGTTGATCGTGGAGAAGTTGTTGCTGCCGGTGCCCGAGGCCGCCTTGTCGGCCTGGTTGGCGGTGTAGAAGGGGAAGATCGGATACTGCGCCGGATCGTCGAAGAGGCGCAGGGCCTGCTTGTAGGTGGCGGTGTTGGGGATCGCACCGACGGCGAACGGGTAGTAGTTGTTGATCTCCTTCCACGGCACCCATTCGTTCGTCGACTTCAGCCGGTGCTCGAACAACTGCCTGCTCGGATTCCAGAGCACGTTGACGATGGCGTTCTGGATCTGCGTGGCCAGCGTGCGCATCTCGGTGGCCTTGGCCGTGTTGCCCACCGCCTCATACGCCTGCGCCGCCGCCAGCGCCCCGCTGTACTGGTAGGCGGCCTCGGCGCGGTCCATGCGCCCGGACTTCCAGTGGAACGACACGGCGTCGGCGTCGTTGCCGGTCAGGGCGCCCCAGTCGTACTCGATGAGCTTGTTGTTGTCGGTGTCGTAGAACGACAGTTGCCCCTTGACGTCCTGCTCGGCGTAGCGGGCCAGGTTGGCGGCGATGGCCGGTTGACCGCCGTGGATCTGGTAGCTCTTCCAGGCCGCCTCGGCGATGTACTGCGTGTAGCTGTTCGACCAGTTCTCCGGGTCACCCGGATTGTCCAGGAAGCGGCCGTTCTTGGAGATCTGGCCGACGCTCAGCCAGTCGCCGTAGGAGTAGATCGGGTTGCGCAGGTATTTGAGGTCGTCGATGTGCATGGGCTGCGTGAGTGCGATCGCGTTGTTGTAGCCCAGGACGCCTTCGGTGGAGGTGGGGAACTGGAACGTCTGCCCGGGGATGTCCGCGTCCAGATGGTTGAAGCGCATCAGCCACCAGCGGTAGTAGATGTTCTTCTTGATGGCGGGCTCGGGCACGTCGATGTAGGGGACGTTCTGCGCCCACCACAGGTTGTACGCGCGCACGTGCGTGGCGAACGCGGTGGCCGCCGAGTAGCCGGCGTAGGCGTCGTACTCGGTGCGCGAGGCGGGGATCTCGTTGGTGACGAAGCCCATGACCACCTTCACGGTCACGGTCGCCCCCGCCGCGATGGTGACGGACCTGTTGAGGCCGCCGCTGGAGACGGTGAACCCGTCGCCGGTGAGTCTGGGGTAGAGCGTGGTGAGGTTGTTGTAGGCGTTCACCTGGCCGGTCAATTCGCTGCCGCTGCCGGACGTGGCGTCCGGCGAAGTGGCCCTGAGCTGCAGCGTCGTCGAGGCGGAGCCGCCGTTGGTGATGGCCAGGTTGGTCACCGCGACGTTGTTGTCGGTGATGAACTTCGTCTGGTTGATCGTGACCGAGCCGCTGGTGTGGCGGCTCTTCCAGTGGCTGGGCGCCTGCCAGCGGGAGGCCACCTGTTCGGTGAACGTGCCGGGCGTGACGGCGACGGTGAAGGCGTTGTTGTTGTTGATGCTCTCCCAGTACGCCACCTGCCCGGCGAACCCGAGCGTGCCCGGCGTGTGCGTCTTCATGAACAACGCCCGCCCGCGCGACATGAGCCACGTTCCCGCCGGATCGTTGCCCGGGCGGGCGAGCAGCCGGTCCATCCAGAAGTCGGTGCCCGAGCTCTCGGCGTCGTAGATGGCCTGCATCATGTTGCCGGTCGTGTACGCCCCGGGCGGGGCCGGGACGGCCGGGCCGTTGAACGACGGGAAGCCGATGGTCTGATCCGCGTGCGCCGGCCCGCCGGCCACGAGTAAGCCCGCGACGAGCAGCAGGGCCGTGAGGATCCTGCTCATGAGAAGGCCCTCCATTCGAGCACACCGGTCGAGTAGCCGGTCCTGGAAGTGATGTTCAGCCGCAGCCGGGTGGTGCTGACCGCGGTGAAGGTCGTGGTGTTGAAGGTGTTGCCCGCCACGCCGCAGGCCGACTGCCCGGGCACGTTGACGTAGGCGCTGCCGTTCCAGTACTGCACCTGGCACGAGGCCGGCAGGTCGATGCCCTGGTTGTCGTCGAACCAGTACACCTGGGATCTGGAGACCGTCTGCGCGGTGGGCCAGCGGTACTCGATCCACTCGGTGCCCTGGTGGTTCCAGTTGCCGTAGGCGCCATGGCTGTGATCGGCCGAGTTCGCCGGGGTGTAGCCGTCGTTGATCGCGCCGAGGGTCTCCCACGGCGAGACGTAGGAGGTGGAGGGGGTGGCACTGGCCGCCAGGTTGCCCGGAGTGGTCGGTCCGCCGGTCTGCACGACCTTCTGCATGGTGCCGTCGGCGTTGAAGTAGAGCTTGTCGATCGTGACCGAGCGGCGGAAGTTGCCCCCGCCCGGGCTGGACGCGTTGTGGTACACCATGTACCACTGGCCCTTGTACTCGATGATCGCCGGGTGGTTCGTGGTCGAGGTGACCTGGTCGAGCACGACTCCGCGGTGGGTCCACGGACCCATCGGGTTGCTCGCGGTGGCGTACCGGATGCAGGCGTAACCGGGCGCCGAGCAGGCCGAGTCATTGGCCGCGTAGGCGAGGTAGTAGACGCCGTTGCGCTTGAACATCCAGGGGGCCTCCCAGAAGTTCGACACGCCGCTCGGGGTGACCACCGAGCCGTTGATCGAGGTCATGTTGGCGTTGAGCCGGGCGGCGCGCACCCCGTTGTACGAGCCCCAGTACATGTAGACCTGGCCGTCGTCGTCGGTGAACACGGTCGGGTCGATGTTCAGCGGCGAGGAGCCGGGCGTGCTGTCGCTGACCAGCGGGCCGCCCTTCGCGTCGGTGAACGGGCCCAGCGGGCTGTTGCCGACGGCCACGCCGATGTCCATCCAGCCGGCGCCGTTGCCGTTGACGGGGACGTACCAGTAGTAGCGGCCGTCGGCGCCCCGCTCGACCTCGCCCGCCCAGGCGTCGGCGCCCGCCCAGGAGAAGTTCGAGATCGCGAGCTTGGCGCCCTGGTCGGTGAAGGTGGTGGCGTCGGAGGAGGTGAAGACGTGCCAGTCGCGCATGACGAAGTTGGTGCCGCCCGTCGGGGCCTCGTCGTGGCCGGTGTAGAGGTACAGGGTGTCCCCGACGACCAGCGCGGCCGGGTCGGCCGTGTAGATCGCGGTGGTGATCGGCGGGCCCGCGAGCGCGGGCTGTCCGAGGAGGAGCACAAGTGCTCCGGCGAGGGCCACTGCCCATCGTCGTCTCATGAGTTCGCCCCTTACGACCTAGCGATTGCTTGTGTTAGCGCTAACATCACCGACTGGGACCTGAAGCGGTGAACCTAAAAGGTTTTCGGGAAGGTAGATCGGCCGGAGCAGGGCTGTCAATCGGCCACTGCAACTCTTTGCATAGCCCTTTAGCTGGTACGACTTCGCCGCGCGGCCGCTGATCAGCAAGCGAGCACTTGGTTACAGTTTCATATCTCCGAAAAGGCTTTCGGACTTTCGTCCGCGAGGTCGCGCTAGACCCTCCGGACGACGTGCAGCAGGTACTCCTTGCGGTTGAGCGGGTTGTGATCGGTACGCGGGCGTTCCGGGATCGGGCCGCGTACCGGCTGGTAGCGGTCGAAGTCGCACTCCAGCACGCCCTCCCCGCGAGTCAGCGCGGGCAACTGCTGCTCCAGCCGGTGCACGCCGGCCGCCGGGATCTCCCCCTCCACCAGACCAGGCGTCTGGGTACGCGGGACGGCGCCCAGCCGGGCCAGCACCGGCAACACCGGGCCGAGGGTGTCGGCGGGCAGCTCCAGCCTGAAATGGTGCATCGGCTCGAACACCCTGGTCCCGGCCCGCCGCAACGCGCCCATGAGCACCAGCGGGGTCAGGTTGCGGAAGTCGCCGGCGGTGCTCGACATGCTCTTGTCGAAGCCGCCTCCCGAGTGGCTCTGCCTGGCCCAGTAGCCGGAGTGCGTCAGGGTGACCGCGCAGTCGGCGACCTCCCAGCCGTACAGGCCCTGCCGCAGTGTCTCGCGTACCGTCTCCTCGATCGTCTTCATGAACGAGAACGGCAGCGAGCCCAGCTCGACCTCCAGCCGGAACTCCACCCCGCTGCCGAGCTCGCCCGGCTCGACGCGCAGGCCGACGGTGGCGAGGAACGGGTTGGGGTCCTTGCCGATCAGCTCGAACGCCTCGCCGGTGCCGATCAGGCGCTCGACGCAGATCGTGGTGGTCTCGCGGAAGGTGACGTCGAGGCCGAAGTCGTTCAGGAGGGTGGCCTGGATGACCTCCTTCTGCACCTCGCCGTAGAGCGAGACGGACACCTCCTGCCGCAGGTCGTCCTGGCGCAGGGCGATCAGCGGGTCCTGCTCGGCGAGCTGGGCCAGCGCGAGGTGCAGCGCGCCCTTGTCGGCGGCACGGCACGGGACCACGACCGTCTCAAGGGTCGGGGGCGCGAAGTGCCTCTCCGGCTCCTTCTTCCCCGGCCCATCCGTCGCGGGTGCGGTGATCGGGTCGCCGATCCGGACGTCCGTCAGGCCCCACAGCCGGGCGATCCGGCCCGCCTGGACCGACGTGCTGCGGGTCGCCGTGCCTCGGTCGAAGACGCTGATCGCGGTGACCTTGCCCTCGCGGCCCTCGCGCTTCTGGCCGAAGTTGAGCCGGTCGCGGGTGCGTACCGTGCCGGAGAACAGCCGGACGTAGGCGATCTTCTCCCCCGCGTCGCCGCGCTCGATCTTGAAGACGGTGCCGGAGACCGGCTCTTCCGGGTCGCCCTGGGCGGCTGGGAGCAGCTCCTCGATGCCGGCGATCAGCGCGTCCACGCCGGCGCCGGTGATCGCCGAGCCGAAGAACACCGGGTGCGCCAGCGCCTGCCCGGTCTGGGCCACGAGCTCGGCGCGGAGCCGGGCGTACGAGATCGAGTCCTCGTCGTCCACGTACGCGGCCAGCAGCGCGTCACCCTGGTCGGCGAGCACCTCGACCAGCGTCGAGGCGAAGGCCGCTGCGCCGTCGAACGGCGTGAACGAGGCGGCACTCGTGCCCAGCTCATCGGTGGAGCCCATGGCGACAACGGCCGGGGTTAGCTTGTCGGAAATTTCACGCAATATGCGGTCGTACTGGGCGCCGCGACGGTCGATCTTGTTCACGAAGACGAGCGTGGGGATGCCGAGGCGGCGCAGCGTGCGCATGAGCACGCGGGTCTGGGCCTGTACGCCCTCGACGGCGGAGATCACCAGCACGGCGCCGTCGAGCACGCTCAGCACCCGCTCCACCTCGGCGATGAAGTCGGGGTGGCCGGGCGTGTCGATCAGGTTTACCGTGGTGCCGCCGATGACGAAGGAGACGACCGCGGACTTGATCGTGATGCCGCGCTGTCGTTCCAGGGCCAGGGAGTCGGTCTGGGTGTTGCCGTCATCGACGCTGCCGACCTCGTCGATGGCGCCAGCGGCATAGAGCAGCCGCTCGGTCAGGCTGGTCTTACCGGCGTCTACATGCGCCAGGATCCCCAAATTGAGCATACGCACCGAACGTCATGTCCTCCGTATAGACGGCTGTTCCTCTCTGGGGGGACACGAACGTTGCTCGCATTACTGCTCCTTCAAGTAGCCGGGCTCCGCCAGCACACCAGAGACCGCTCAGCACCGGCAACCGATTTACCGCCCCTTGGCCCACGAAGGCGCCGGCCGCACACGTTCCGGTTGCCGAGTCGGTGTGCCCGTAAGGCGTGCGCGTGCGGCATACGCCCTAGGGTGGTGTGCGTTCACGAGGAGAAGGAGATCCGGTGAGCGGTGATCTGGCCATCCCCGCAGTGGTCGACAGCCCGACCCGCCAGGCGGCGCCGGCCAGTGGCCTGGTGCGCTGGTTGTTGCAACATCGGGTGCAGCCGGTCGGGCCCGAGACGGCCGAAGGGCATGCCAAGCCGCAGTCCTGGTGGAAGGTCATGTGCCTGACCGGCGTCGACTACTTCTCCACGCTGGCCTACCTGCCCGGCATCGCCGCGCTGGCGGCCGGGGCGCTGTCGCCGCTGGCCACGTTGCTCATCGTGGCGCTGACGCTGCTGGGCATGCTGCCGATGTACCGCAGAGTGGCCAAGGAGAGCCCGCACGGGCAGGGGTCGGTGGCGATGCTGGAGCGGCTGCTGCCGTTCTGGCGGGGCAAGCTGTTCGTGCTGGTGCTGCTGGGGTTCGTGGCCACCTCGTGGATCATCACGATCACGTTGTCGGCGGCGGACGCGTCCGTACATGTTCTGGAAAATCCGTATTTTCCGGGGTTCCTGCATGGGCACGCGGTGGCCATCACGGTGGTGCTGCTGGTGGTGCTCGGCGGGGTGTTCCTGCTGGGCTTCACCGAGGCCGTCGGCGTGGCGATCCCGCTGGTGGCGCTCTTCCTGCTGCTGAACGCCATCGTCGTCGGCGTCGGTCTGAGCGACATCGTGGCCGCGCCGGAGACGGTCTCTCGCTGGACCGAGGCGCTGACGAGCGGCGGGGGCGGCTTCGGCGGCCTGATCGGGCCGGCGGTGCTGGCGTTCCCGCTGCTGGTGCTGGGGTTGTCGGGGTTCGAGACGGGTGTCAGCATGATGCCGCTGGTGGCGGCCAAGGGCGAGAACTCCGAGCGGCGGCTGGGGGCGCGGATCGCCAACACGCGCAAGCTGCTGACCGCGGCGGCGCTGATCATGAGCGTCTACCTGATCGCGACCAGCTTCGTGACCACCGTGCTCATCCCGGCCGAGCAGTTCAGTCCCGGTGGCGAGGCGAACGGCAGGGCGCTGGCGTACCTGGCCCATGAGCGGCTGGGCGAGGCGTTCGGCACCGCGTACGACATCAGCACCATCCTCATCCTGTGGTTCGCCGGGGCCTCCGCGATGGCCGGGCTGATCAACATCGTGCCGCGCTACCTGCCTTCCTACGGCATGGCACCCGAGTGGGGCCGTGCCGTGCGCCCGGTGGTGCTGGTCTACACGGGCATCTGCATCGTGCTCACCATGGCGTTCGACGCCGACGTGGACGCCCAGGCGGGCGCCTATGCCACTGGCATCCTGGCCATGATGGTCTCCGGCGCCGTCGCGGTGACGATCTCGGCCATCCGGCGCAGGCAGGGGCTCGCCATCGTCGGGTTCACCGTGCTCACCCTGGTCCTGCTGTACGCGCTGGTGGAGAACATCAGGGAGAAGCCGGACGGCATCGCCATCTCCGCGCTGTTCATCCTCGGCATGGTCGCCATCTCCCTGGTCTCGCGCGTGTCGCGGACCACCGAGCTGCGGGCCGACCGGATCGAGTTCGACGCGGCGGCGCGGCGGTTCGTGACCGAGTCGCTGGACTTCGACGGCGCGCTCAACGTCATCGCCAACCGCCGCGGCCCGGGCGACGAGGCCGAATACGACGCCAAGGAAGCCGAGCAGCGCGGCATGAACCCGGTGCCCGGGCGGGCTGACGTGTTGTTCCTGGAGATCGACGTGATCGACCCGTCGAGTTTCAGCGACGTGTTGCGGGTGCGCGGGGTCGAGGTGGGCAGGCACCGCGTGCTGCGCGTGGAGAGCCCGGCCGCGCCCAACGCGATCGCCGCCATCCTGCTCGCCCTGCGCGACGCCACCGGGGTCCGGCCGCACTGCTACTTCGAGTGGGCGGAAGGGTCGCCGCTGGTGCATCTGTTCCGCTATCTCATCCTGGGACGCGGTGACACGGCCCCGGTCGTACGCGAGATCATCCGTACCAGCGAGCCCGACCCCGCGCGGCGGCCCGGCATCCACGTCGGCGGCTAAAGCGCGCCCAGCCCGGCCGAAAGCGGGAAGTAGGGGACGAAGGCGACGCCCTGCCCCTCGCACGGCCGCAGCCCGGCGTCGTCCTCGATAACAGGTGATACGCGCCGCGCCTCCGACGAAATCCGCACATCTCATGAGAGGTTCGACTGGACCGGAGGAGACATCGGGGGCTCCTCCTCACCTGCCGGAGAACGATCTCAGTGAGACACGATCATGAAGGGCAGCGGGTCAGCCGTCGGCGGCTGATCACCAGCATCGGCATCAGCTCGCTCGGGCTCGGCGGCGTCCTGGCCGCCCGCAGCCCCGACGCCACGGCGGTCACGGACTCTGGGGACCTGTTCTCCGACGCCCGTACCTGCACGCTCACGCCGGCCGCGACCAAAGGCCCCTTCTACTTCGACGCAGACAAGATCCGCAGCGACATCCGCGAGAACAAGCCCGGTGTACGCCTGCGCCTCGCCATCAAGGTGCAAGACAGCGATACGTGCCAGCCACTGCCAGGTGTGGTAGTGGACATCTGGAACTGCGACGCCTCCGGGCTCTACTCGGGAGGCGAGCGGGGAGCCATGATCGAGCAGGCCGAGGCGAACACGATCAACCACGACAGGCCCTGGCCCGACCTGAAGCCCACCGACGGCAAGCGCTACCTGCGCGGCGCACAGGTGACGGACGGCGACGGCGTCGTGGAGTTCACAACGGTATGGCCGGGATGGTACCCGGGGCGCACGGTGCACATCCATGTCATGGTGCACATCGGCAACGCGCGTGTGCTGACCACGCAGCTGATGTTCGAGGAGGCGCTCAACTGCCAGGTTCTGTCCCAGCCGCCGTACTCACACCACAGGGGGCGGGACACGTACAACACCAATGATTTGTACTACAAGGACGACCTGCGGCTGACGGTCGTCGAAGACGGCGACGGCTACTGGGGCGCCATCATCCTGTCCGTCGACCCCGACAAAGACGGCGGCTAGACCCGCCGAACGTCAAGTGAAGGCTTTGTTCACGGCTTGCAGTAACTGCGGGGCACAGTTGGACGGATGGCGGGGACGAGGGCGGCGCGCGGATTAATTCGAGGCGTGGCCTAAGATGGCCGCCATGACGGAGGCACCGCACAGGACGGTTCGCGACCTGCGGCGCGGCAACCGGGCCACCGTGCTGCGTGCCCTCTACCTGGGCGGGCCCGCCAGCCGCCAGGAGCTGAGCCGGATCACCTCGCTCAGCCCGGCCACGGTGAGCAACGTCGTCGGCGACCTGCTCGCCCACCAGGTGGTCTACGAGGCCGGCGTCGCGGAGTCGCAGGGCGGCCGGCCGCGGGTGCTGCTGCGGATCAACGCCGCCCACGGGTACGCCGTCGGCATCGACGTGGGCGAGACCCACGTCCGCGTCGAGCTGTTCGACCTGGAGATGAACCCGCTGGCCCGCACCGAGTACAAACTGCGCCCGGCCAGGCACGACCCGGAGATCGTGGTACGCCACATCCTGGCGGGCGTGGACCTCGTGCTGAGCGAGGCCGGCGTGGCCCATGACCAGGTGCTCGGCGTCGGCGTCGGCGTTCCTGGGGTGGTCGAGCAGGGTCCTGACGCCGTCATCCACGCGCCCGGCTTCGGCTGGGACGCGGTGCCGCTCGGCAGGCTCCTGCGCAAGGGCACGGACCTGCCGCTGTACGTCGACAACGGCGCCAAGTCGATGGGCCAGGCCGAGTTGTGGTTCGGCGCCGGGCGGGGGGCGCGGCACGTCGTGTCCGTGCTGATCGGCACAGGCGCGGGCGCCAGCATCGTCACCGACGGCGTGACCTACCGGGGCGCCAACAGCAGCGCCGGCGAGTGGGGCCACACGAAGATCGTGGTCGGCGGGCGCGCCTGCCGGTGCGGCGGCAAGGGCTGCCTGGAGGCGTACGTCGGGGGCAGAGGCATCCTGGAGCGGGCGGGGATGTGGACCGACACCGTCGACGAGCCGGCCGCGCTGGCCGAGCTGCTGGCGAGCGGCTCCCCGGTGATCGAGGAGACCGTCGCCTACCTGGGGGCGGGGCTGGCCAACCTGATCAATCTGTTCAACCCCGAGCGCATCGTGATCGGCGGCTGGGCCGGGGTGCTGCTCGGGGAGCGGCTGCTGGTCGGGATCCGGCGGGCGACCGAGGCGAACTGCCTGGCCAGGCCCTACATGAGCGCGTCCATCAAGCTGGGCAGGCTGGGCGTGGACTCCATCGCCCTGGGGGCGGCGACGCTGGTGATCGACGAGTTCCTGCTCAACAGCGTTCCCGCGAGTGCTTGACGGTTATTTTTCAGCTTGACGTAACTCCTTCATGCGTTGGTCGTCAACAAGCGTGCAGGCCACGCCAATGAGCGCCGCCGTCTCCGCCGAAAGACTGGGAGGCCACCCGAGAAACGGAGACGACGCAGACCATGAGGCAATCGATCATCGTGGTCGCGTCGCTGGCCCTCGTAGCGGCCTGCGGCGCACCCATCCAGGACAGAGGAGAGGACACGCAGCCGGCGAAGCAGCCCCCGACGACCGCGGCGGCCCAGCAGTCGCCGGCCGTCGAACCCCCACCCGCCGAGCCGCCCGCCACGGCCTCCGAAGAGCCCGCCTCGGACGTCGGGTCCGGGCAGCCGGAGGGCGGGACCGTCGCCACCAGGACGGTGAAGGTGAAGGGCGCGGAGGTGCGCGTGGACATCACCGGATTCCGGCGCGAAGGGCGGCTGGCCACGCTCAACTGGTCGGCCAGCACCCTCAACGACGGGACCTGGTACATCTACACGTACATGAGCGCCGACCGAAAGACCAACGACGTCAGCGGCGTCTCGCTGGTCGACCCCGTGAACGCCAAGCGCTATCGGGTCGCCCGCAGCGGCGGCCAGGGCGGCGCGTGCGTGTGCTCGGCGACCGACGACCTCTACTCGGTGGGGCCCGACGAGTCGGCGACGTTGTCGGCCACGTTCCCCGCGCCGCCGGCCGAGGTCACCAAGGTCAACGTGGAGATCCCGCTGCTGGGGACGTTCACCGATGTCCCGCTGGCGTGAGGCGGCATGCGCCTGCGTGCTCGTCGCCTCCGGCCTCGATCCCGCGGACGCTCAGGGAGTGGTCGAGGACCTGTACCTGACGGTGGAGTCGCTCGACGGGACCGAGAGCGAGGTCCGCGAGCCGCGCCGGGTCACGGTGGTGCTGACCAGCGACGTGCTGTTCGCCACCGACAAGGCCGACCTGAGCTCGCGGGCGCGCGACCGGCTGCGCGCGGTGGCCGACCAGATCAAGGCGGAGGAGGCCGGCGGCACCGTGCGGATCGCCGGTCACACCGACGACCGCGCGAGCGACGCCTACAACCTGCGGTTGTCCAACCGCAGGGCGCAGGCCGTACGCACGGCTCTGTCGACGCTGCTGGCGGGCCGCGGTCTGGACCTCCAGGCCAAGGGGTACGGCGAGAGCCGCCCCCGCGCGTCGGGCACCGACGACGCGAGCCGGACCAAGAACCGGCGCGTCGAGATCTCCTACGGGGTGAAAGCTTCCTGACGTGCACGGTGCTTGACCATTCGTGCACGGGCCGGTTGCCCGCCCGCCGCCGCGGGTGGTTGGGTGAACGTCATGAGTGTCGTGTTCCAGGCCGAGGACGAGCCGGTGGTCTCGAGGCGGGACTACTGGCAGCAGATCATGCGCGACCTGCTCGCCCCTCTCGAGTTGCGCATGCCCAAGGGCGGCGACTTCCACAGCAGGGCCGTCGCCGCCGAAGTGGGCGCCGCCCAGGTGTTCGAGCTGTCCACCAGCAGCGGCGAGGCGGTGCGCACGCAGCGCCTCATCCGCCGCGCCGACCCGCGCCTCTGCAAGATCGACGTCCTCGTACGCGGGCAGCTCGTCGTCGAGCAGGACGGCAGGCAGGCCAGGCTGCGCCCCGGCGACTTCGTCTTCGTCGACCTGTCACGTCCCTGCCGCTGGGTCAACCCCGTCTCCGCCGTCAACGTCGCGGTCAGCTTCCCGCGCGGCCTCCTCCCTCTCGCCGACCGCGACCTGGGCGGGCTCACCGGGACCGCCATGCCGGGCGACCGCGGCACCGGAGCCCTGATCTCCTCGCTCACCCGCCAGCTGCCCGCCAGCCTCGACGGTTGCCCGCCCGCCGAGGGCGTCCGGCTCGGCTCCGCCGTGCTCGACCTGCTGGCCGTGGCGCTGGCCGGACGCGCGGACCGGGTCTCGGCGGTGCCCGTGGAGACGCGGCAGGAGGTGCTGCTGGCGCGGGTGCGGGCGTACATCGAGGAGCGGCTCGGGGATCCCGCCCTGTCGCCCGCGACGATCGCCGCCGCGCACCACATCTCGTTACGGCTGCTGTACAAGCTGTTCGAGGCGCAGGAGACCAGCGTGGCCGGGTGGATCAGGCAACGCAGGCTGGACCGGTGCCGGCACGACCTGCTCGACCCCGCGCTGCGGTCCCGGCCGGTGAGCGCGATCGCCGGGCGCTGGGGGTTCGGCAACGCGGCGCACTTCAGCCGGGCGTTCAGGGCGGCACATGGGATGCCGCCCGCCGAGTTCCGCGAGCTGGGCGTGCGGGGTTAGTCAACGAGCGTGCGCGCCGGGCGTACGACGAGGGGCCGGGGCCGCGCCTGAACCCGCTGGAGCGGGCGCGAAGCCGCCTGGGCGCGGCTCGAAGTCGCGCACGGCGCCCAGGCGGCGTTCCACCTCGTCCACCAGGGACGCGGGCAATTCGGCCCACTCACGCCGCCGGATCGGCCTCATCCTCCTTGTCCGCTTCGTGGCGGTGGTCGAGTGCGAGCTTGGCGATCCTGAAGCTGGCGCACCGGGCTTGGAGCTCGCGTTCGTCTTCGGAAGTCCACTGTTCGATCATGGTCACCAACGTGATCACCCGCCGGCCCTCCGGGCGGCCGACTTGGCGGAGTCTTTTCACGCCAGCAACTCGACCGTGCCCCGCTCGCCGTCCACCCTGATCCGGTCGCCGTCGCGCAGGCGCATGGTGGCGTTGCCGGTGCCGACCACGGCTGGGATGCCCAGCTCGCGAGCCACGATCGAGGCGTGCGACAGGGGTGCGCCCATGTCCGTCACCACGGCGGCGGCGCGCGGGAACATCGGGGTCCAGCCCACGTTCGTCAGCGTCGTGACCAGGATCTCGCCTGCCTTGAGCCGCTCGCCCTCCTCGGGGCCGGAGATCACGCGGGCGACGCCCTCCACGACGCCCGGAGCGCCGGGGAATCCCGTGACGGTGTCGCTCACCGGGGCAACACCGCCGCGGGCGTCGTAGACGTCGGCCCGCCGGTCGGGGTCGGCGGCCCAGCGTACGGGGTCGAAGTGGCCGACGATCAGCGCCGGGTAGGGCGGCAGCGCGGCGTACTGCTCGTGGGTCGCCCGCCGCACCGGCACCTGCTCCAGCGCGGCCTCGTCGCCGCGCAGCAGCGCGAGCAGCTCCTCCAGGTAGAGGAAGAACACGTCGTCGCCATGCCCGGACAACTCCCCCGCCCGCACCGCGAACGCCCGCAGCACCCAGAACGCCCGCATGTTCTCCGAACGCGTGAGCTCCCGATCGCGTACGACCGAATTCCAGCGCTGGACCCTGGCGCGCATCTTCGCTTCCTTGCCCGGATAACGCCGGGCGAAGCGCGCCCACGCCTCCTCCCTGGCCTTCTCCTGCCGGGCGAGCAGCGCCTCCGTGTCGGCCCGCAGGTCACGCAGGCCCGCGAGCTGGGCGTCGATCCAGCCGAGGTCCTCGCCGGGCCGGGGAATCGACACCTCGAACTCGTGAGGCCCGCGATGCCCGTACATCCTGGCGAACCCGTCCCTGGTGATCTCCCCGCGGGCCAGCCTGGACAGGCCCATGACCGGGCCCAGGCTGGCCAGCTCGCCGTCGGCGTTGACGCCGGTCAGCATCGCCTCGGCGGCCACGTCGCCCATCAGCTTGCGCAGCTTGTCGCGGGTGTAGACCAGCGTGGCGCCGCCCTGGCGGCCCGCGGCCTCCAGCATGCGGCAGGAGGCGACCATGTGGGGCTCGATCTCGCGGGCCCACAGGTCGGCCAGCTCGGGCCCCGAGCCGGTGGCGGCGATGCCGGCGCGCAAGTCCTCGCACCGCTGCCGCGAGGTCTCCAGGAACGCGTGCATGCCCTTGAGGTTCTCGCGTACCCGGCGCTGGATGCGGACGGCCAAGGGCAGGACGCGCTTGACGATCTCCCAGCGCGAGATCTCCAGCTTCGGCACGTCGAGGCCGGGCGGGAGCTTGCCGAAGACCTGCTCGACCGCGCTGAGCCTGCTCTTCATGCCCAGGGCGGCGCCGATGGAGTAGACGACGCTGAGGTTCATGTAGAAGCGGCCGCCGATGTTGCCCACCAGGTCGAAGCCCGGCAGGGCCGAGGCGGACATGGCCTCGTGGATGAACAGGCGCACGAACGACCACGTCAGCGGCGTCATCACGTCCGGGATGGCCTCGCCCAGGTTGCCGGCGGTCCACAGGTAGTCGCCCCTGAGGCTGTCGTTCCACTCCTCGGCCTGGGGTTTGATGCCGGTGATCGGGCGGGCCTGGACGATGGCGAACGTGCTGCCGCACCTGGCCCATTCGACGTCCATCGGCGTGCCGTACAGGGCCTCGATACGCTCGCCGATCCCGGCCAGTTCCACGGCCTGCCGGGGGTCGAGCACGGCTGCACCACGCAACTCGGCGGGCACCGGCTCCTCGTGGGTGCCCGCGGGGGTGCGGACGGTCATGACCGTCTTGTCGCCGATCCGCGACTGGGTGACCGCGCCGCCGGACACGACGATCGTGTCGGGGGTGACCTGGCCGCCGACGACGGCCTCGCCGAGCCCCCAGGAGGCGTTGATGACGGTCTCGTCGCGGGCGCCGCTGATGGGGTTCGCAGTGAACATGATGCCCGCCGCATCCGCGTCGACCAGCTCCTGGACCACTACGGCCAGCGCCACGTCGTCGTGCGGCACGCCGTTCTGGTCGCGGTAGGCGACGGCGCGTGGATTCCACAACGAGGCCCAGCAGCGCCTGACCGCGTCGAGCAGCGCGTCGCCCCTGATGTTCAGGTAGGTGTCCTGCTGCCCGGCGAACGACATGTCCGGCAGGTCCTCGGCGGTGGCCGACGAGCGCACGGCCACCGGAACGTCGTCGCCGAGCGCGTCATACGCCCGCCGGATCTCCGCGGCGATCTCGGCGGGCATGTCGTGCCCGTCGAACAGCGCCGCGATCTCTTCGGCCGAGCCCGAGGACGCCGCCTGGAGGATCTTGTCGCGGAAACCCGCCACGAACGTGCGGTAGGCCCCGGTCGTGACGTGGAAACCGCCGGGAACGGGCAACCCGGCCCTGGTCAGCCTGGCCAGGGAGGCACCCTTGCCACCCACGGTCGCCAGATCGGCCGCGGCATCCTCGAGAGGGAGTACGGCCCTCACTTGGCATGCTCCTTAGAGCCCAGGGAGGCGGCCAGCTTGCGCTGGGCGACCTCCCCCATGGCGTCGAGAAAGTCGAGGGTGGACCGCGCCACGGCGCTCGCCTGGCCGGGGGACGGCCGGCGGCCGGGGCTCATGGCGCGTTCGATGGTGTCGGCCACCAGGTCCGCGATCCGGTCATGGGGCAGCTCCGCCCCACCAGGGAAGAACAGGAACCCGTAGACGATCGAGTTGATCACCAGAGCGTGGTCTCCCGGCTCCGCGCGCACCGCGCCGTGCCTGATCAGCTCCGCCAGGTACGCATCGTAGACGTCGCCCTGCTCCAGGCCGCTGGTGCTGTGCCGCTTCAGGCGCGTGAGCTTGCCGAGCACCTCGGAGTCGCCCGCCAGCACCGCCCGGAGCAGCGGCCGGCCCAGCAGTGCCCGGGCGAACTCCCCGAACAACGCGCTCAGCGTGGCGGGCCCGCTCTGGCGCACCTCGGCCAGCATGAGGACCCGCTCGCGCCGCAACAACGCGCCGAGGAGGTCGTCGCGCGTCTTCCAGTGCAGGTAGATGGTGCCCTTGGCGACACCCGCCCGCCTGGCCACGTCGTCGATCGTGGTCTTGTCGTAACCCCAGCGCAGGACCAGCTCGGCGGCGGCGTCGAGGATCCGGTGCGCCCGCTCGACCTGGCGCGCGGGATCCTGCGGCGGCCGCCCGACCATGTGTCTCACCCCATTTGTTGACCAGATGAGACTAATTGGTCATTTAATTAATCGCAAGTTCACCGTGATGGCCTCCTCGGCGTTCGAGCCGGGCTCAGCCGAGCTTGCCCAGCAGCGCCTCCGCCTCAGGGCCGAACGCGGGATCGCCCGTGCCCACGGCCTGCGACAGAAGGCGCCTGGCCAGCTCCAGGTCGCCGCGGGCGTACCGGATCTCCCCCAGCCGGCAGGCGGCCTCGGCCACCAGGTCGGCCTCCTCGGTCAGCCCCAGCGTCAGCTCGTAGTAGCGCAGCGCCCCGTCGCGGTCCCCGAGCCAGTGGCACAGCTCACCGAGGTGCGCCGCGGCCAGCCCCGACTCCGGGTCCCCCGCGTCGATGACCCGCTGGTACCAGGTGAGGGCCTCGGGGAAGTCCCGGTTCCGTTTGGCCAGCAGGCCCAGGCACATCGCCCCCACCGCGCTGTTGCGCGCCTCGCCCTCCTCGACGGCCCGCAGATACCACTCGCGCGCCCGCGACTCGTCCTCGTCGTGGTACGTCTGCCCGAGCGCGACCATGGCCCGCGCGGCGAGGTCGGCGTCACCGGCGTCGACCACGCGCACGTACACCTGTCGCCCCTCCTCCACCTCGCCCACCCCGACCAGCGCCTGGGCGAACACGCTGAGCGCCGTCGGCTCCCCGCTCTCCGCCGCCGCCCGCAGCGTGCGCAGCGACTCCTCGGTGTCCCCCTGACGACCCTGGAGCATGCCCAGCAGGCTCCCGAACACCCCCTGCACGGGGCTGTCGGCGTCGCCCGCCTGCCGCTCGGCCAGGCTGTAGAAGGCCTCGGAGTCGCCTTCCGAGTCGAGCAGGGCGAGCAGCCTGCCGCCGGCCACGAAGCGCACCTCGGCGTCCTCGTGCTCGTTCAGCCGCTCGTACATCGTCCGGGCCTCGGCCGTCTCGCCCAGCTCCGCCAGCCGCTCGGCCACCCGCAGCTCGGTGAAGGCGTCCGACCCGGCCAGCGCGTAGTACCGCCGCATGGCCGCCGGGTCCTCGCACAGGTCGCCGAGCTCGCGGGCCTGGTCGGCGGCGTGCGCGCCCATGAGCGACAACACCTGGACGGCCAGTGAGTGGTCCGCGCGCTGGCAGGCCTGGTAGGCGAGCGTGTCGAGATTGTTCAGCGCGGTCTGCGCCAGGTCCGTGTCCGTGCCGGCAGCCGCGGCGAACGCCTCGGCGGCGGCGAGCCGGTCGCCCTCCTCGTGCAGCCAGACGCCCAGCTGGATGCCGCCTCTGGCCACCGCGTCCTGATCACCGGACTCGACGGCCAGCCGCGCCTCCCGCGAGGCGCCTCCCGCGTCGCCCAGCTCGCGCAGGACCCCGGCGAGGTCCACCCGCATGCTGGGCGTGGTGCCGGGGAAGCCGGTGTCGATGCCCCTGCCGTACATGCGGGCCGCGTCCTGCAGCTCGCCCCGTGCCTTGAACACGTCGCCCCACGCCCAGTAGCCCAGCGCCACGGTCTCGGGGTCGCCGGTCCCCACGGCCCGGTCCGCCTCCTTCGCCAGGGCGTCGTGGTCCTGCTCCTGGAGGAGATGGACGAGCAGCTGACGCAGGCATTCGAGGTCGCCGCCGGCCGCTCCGGCGGTCAGCGCCGCCCGTACCTGGGCGGTGTCGCCCCGCTCCGCCAGCAGCTCGGCGAGGAGGACGGCGGTGGCGGGCATCGCGGCGCGGGCCGCCTCGATCGCCCCGTCGAGGTCGCCGCGGCGACGGCGGACGACGGCGATGTTGCGCCAGGCCATCCAGGCCACCTCGGCGTCCCCGAGAGTGGCGGGCAGGAAGGCCAGCTCGGCCCGGCAGTGGTGGCCGTCGTTCGCGAGCAGCGCCCCGAGCTGGACCCCGGCCCGCGCGGCGAGCGCCGGGTCGCCCAGCTCGACGACCAGCCGGTAGAGCCCGGCGGCCACGTCGTCGTCATCCTGCCGACTAGCTCCGTCGAACGTCTGGGCCAGGGCGTCGGCCCTGTCGGCGGTCGCAGTCAGCAAGCGCTGAACGCCCGGGACGTCGCCGTCGTCGAGCGCCAGCAGCAGCTCCGCCGTCGGCTCGGAGCCGGTCTGCCCGGTCAGCGCCGCCAGCGCTCCCTGCCGGTCGCCTTCCGCCGCCAGCACCCAGGGCAGCTCTTCCGGGGTGGCCCGGCCCAGGAGGAAGCGGGACACGGCGGCGGCGTACCCGTCGTCCTCCTGCGCCGCGGCCCGCTCCAGGGCGAAGTGCGCGGCCTCGCTCTCTCCCGCCTCCAGCAGGCGGCGGCCCGCCTCCAGCATGGTCTCCGCCGCCGAGCCAGGGTCGATGGCCGCCGCGCGTTCGAAGGCCGCCTTCGCACCCTCCAGGTCGCCCGTCCTGGCGAGCAGGGCGCCGAGCAGGCGCTCGGACTCCCCCGTCACCTCGGGCGGCTCGCCCGTCATGGCCGCGAGCGCTCCTTGCGGGTCGCCGTGGTCGTTCAGGAACCGGGCGAAGTGCAGCGTCGCGTCCGCGCCGAACGTCGCGGCCAGCCGCTCCCGGGCCTCCTCCTCGCGGCCGCACGCCACCAGCGACTCGCCGAGCCGCAGGGCCAGTTCGGCCCGCCGGCCCTCGTCGCCGGAGTCCGGCACCCGGGCGAACGCCTCCGCGGCCTCGGCATGCTCCCCGAGCTCCTGGAGGATCTTGCCGACGGCGTGCCGGGCCACGCCGTTCAGGTGCTCGTCGTCGCCGACGGCCCGCCGCCAGGCGTCGATCCCGCCGCGTTCGTCGCCCGAGTCGTTGCGCAGGGCGCCGAGGTAGCAGCCCGCCCGCTGGCGCAGTTCCGGGTGCCCGGACGCGGCCACCAGCGACAGCGCGCCGTCAGCGGCGGCCGTCTGCCCGGTGCGCTGCCAGGCGTGCGCGCTCTCCATCGCCAGCGTGCTCGCCATCCAGCACGCGTCCCCCTCGGGAAACGCCCGCGCGGCCCCGTCGAAGTCCCGGTCGAGCAGCAACGTGCCGAACGTGCCCATCTCGCCGGGCGCCATGGCGAAGGCCGCCCGCGCGGCGTCGAAGTCGTCGAGCCTGACCCTCGTGTACCCGAGCGGCCAGGCACTGCGCTCCACCGCCCCGTCCGCGATCAGCCGCTCGTGCACGCGGCAGGCCGCGAGCAGGTCGCCCTGCCGCTCGAAGACCTGCACCAGCTCCGCCGCCGCCGCGAACCGCAACCCGCCGCACCCGGTGTCCATCGCCACCTGGTACGCCGTGCGCGCCTCCCCGAGGTCACGCTCCGCGACGAGCCCGCCCAGCGCGTACGCCACCCACGGCGCCAGCACGGCATGACCATCCGACCGGGCCCGGCGCAACATGGCGACCGCCTCGCCCGCGTCGGACAACACGTCCTTGCAGATCACCGCCGTATACGACAAAGCCAGCGGATCACCGGAGTCCGCCGCCGACTGGAACATCTTGGCCGCTTCGGACAGGTCGTACCCGATCGAGGCCAGCACCTGCGCGAACACGGCGGTGCCGATCGCGGAGACGGCCGGGTCGGCGTGGTCCATGGCCGCGCGGTAGCGGACCAGCCCGTCCTCCCTGCCCAGCCGCTGGTGGTCGAGCATCGCCCCCAGCACGGGATGCGGCTCGTCGGCCGACTCCCGCAGCAGGTGCAGCAGGAACGTCGCGTTGAACGCCTGCAGCACGTCGTCGCACTCGGCCACGTACGCCAGCAGCTCGTCGGCCTGCTCCCGGTCGCCCTCGCCCAGCTCCAGCTCGGCGAGCATCACCATGGCCCTGATCGACTCGGTGCCGGCCCCCGCGTCGGCCGCCACCCGCAGCAGCCGCCTGGCCTCGGCCAGCTCGCCGGCCTGTAGACGGGCCAGCCCGTCGTCGGTGTCCTGCAGCGCCTGCTCCGCCACGGGGTCGGCCAGCGGCTGCTGCCTGGCGGCGTGCTCCAGCATCAGCGCGGCCTTGAACCCGGCGTCGGGGTCCTCATGCCCAGAGGCCAGCTCCACCAGCTCCATGACCTGGTCGTAGGCGTCGGGGTGCTGTTCGAGCAGCAGGCCGAGCAGGGTGACGCAGATCGAGGCCCACTCGCTCTCGCCCGCCTCCAGCACGGCACGCAGCGCGGCCAGCGCCTCGGCCGGCTCGCCCGCCTCCGTGTGCATCTGGGCCAGGCACGCCTGGGCCTCCACGACGAACTCGCGCTGCCCGCTGGCGATCACCCTGCGGAAGATCGCCTTCGTCTCCTCCTCGTCGCCGAGCTGCGCGGTCACCTTGGCCAGCTCGATCAGCGAGGGCAGCCGGACCTCGGGCCTGGGGTCCTCGGCGGCCACCCGGTAGGCGGCCGCGGACTCGGCGTACTCGCCCAGGTCCACCAGCACCGCGCCGAGCAGCTTGTGCGCCATGGCCAGGTGGTCGGGGTGGCCGACGGCGATGGCGTGCTCGCACACCTCGCGGGCCTGCTCGAACTCCTCCTCGTCGGCGTAGATCTGATAGAGCCGGAACGCCGACAACGCCACCACGTCGGGATCGCCGCAGGTCAGCAGCGCCCGGTAGTCGTCCTCGCGCTCGGCCGCCTCATACAGGTCGCGGGCCGAGGCCGGGTCCTGGTGGAACTCGGGCAGCTCCAGCCGGGCGGCCAGCTCGGCCACGGCGGGGCTGTCGCATCTGCGCGCCCGTTCCAGCGCCGCCTGCGCGCCCGGCGCGTCGCCCAGCTGCGTGCACACCAGCACCATCGCCGTGTCGGCGAGCGCGGCCACCTCGAAGTCGGCCCCGCTGGAGGCGATCGACAACACCCGGTGCGCCGCGGGCCACTCCCTGACGTTGACCAGCATCATTCCCATGGCGATGGCCGAGCGCTGCCCGAACACCGGGTCGCCCGACTGGATCACCGATCGGTGCGCCGCCTCGGCGCCGTCCAGGTCCCCCTGCTCCTGCAGCAGTCCGGCCAGCAGATGGGAGGCTTCCGGGTCGCCCGTGGCCGCGATCTGCCTGAACAGCGCGGCGGCCTCATCGAGATCTCCCGCTTTCCAGTAGCTCATGGCCGCGTCGAGCTGTTCTGACGCCATTACTCACTCCAATGTCATCCAAACAATGTGAAAAAGCTACACATGTGTCACTCCGGTCACAGGGCATTCCGAGATCTCCGGACCTCACGCGGAAAAGTACGGGAGCGCCGTAGCGTGTACTCCATGGGCAAGGCGTTCTGGATCGATCAGGAGTTCGACAGGGACCGTGACGGGCGCTATGCCGTACACGTGCGTAAAAACCTGGACGAGTTCGAGTGGGGGGACATCGCGCCCGTCAGGTTCGCGTGCGCGGCGTGGCGGCTGGCCACGCCGCCGTCGCTGACTCCTGGCTACGTGCGGTGGGACCGGCGCGTCCTGGAGGCGACCTGCCACCGCAACACCTGGGACGGCACGCTCTACGCGCGCGTCAGGGTCGTCTCGCCGCTGCCCGAGGAGCTGACCCGGTCGCGGGCCTGGTGGCGCGACCGCGGCTGGCTGGGCTGGCAGGAGACCTTCGGCCAGTACGTCGAGCCGACCCAGCAGGACCTGGCCAGGATCCCGTTCCTGCGCGCCACGCTGCTCGTCGAGGCGCCGGTGCCGCTCGACGACCTGCCGCCGGAGCCCGAGGGGCCGCACGACGAGGTCGAGCAGAGCGCGCACCGGGCCGTGACGGTGCTGGCCCGCGAGCTCAACGCGCTGGTCTCCCCGGTCCTCGACCAGCTGGGCTGAACGCTTGCCTGATCCGCCTGTGGGTAGCAGGGGGATCATGAGGATCCCGCTCGTCGCGCTGGCGCTGGTCGCGGGCTGCGCCGTGGACACGGCCCCGCCCGCGCGGGCGGCGGAGCGCTTCCATGCGGCGCTGGCCGCGCACCGGGAGGAGGCCGCGTGCGCGCTGCTCACCCGCAGGACGGCCGACAGGCTCCCCGACCCCGGTCAGACCTGCGCCGACGCGCTGCGGGAGCTGCGGCTCGGCCCCGGCGGCCCGGTCGCCTCGGTCGGCGTGTGGGGCGACGAGGCACAGGTGCGGCTGACCGGCGACACGCTCTTCCTGCACCGCTTCAGCTACGGCTGGCGGGTCAAGGCCGCCGGTTGCCGGCCGATGGGCGACCTCCCCTACGCGTGCGAGGTTGAGGACTGATGCGCGTGATCTTCACGTTGACTCTGATCGTCATCGTGACCGGCCTGGCGTGGTTCTTCGCCGTGGGGTGGTCGCGGCTGTGAGGTGGCTCAGGGAGAACTCGCTGGCGCTGGCGTTCCTGGTGATGTTCCTGCTGGCGCTGGGCGGGCAGGCGGTGGCCGGGCTGCTGCAGTTCAACGACCGGCAGGTGGCCGAGGGCGCCGAGCCGGCCTCGTTCTTCCAGTACGTGGCCTCCTCGGCGTTCGCCGTGGACGTGGCGGAGAACTGGCAGTCCGAATACCTGCAGTTCTTCCTGTTCATCATGCTCACCGTCTGGCTCGTCCAGAAGGGCTCGCCCGAGTCGAAGGAGTCGGGCGAGGAGGGGGTGGAGTCCGAGGAACGGCAGCAGATCGGACGCTACGCCCATGACCGCTCGCCTGCCTGGGCCAGGGCGCATGGGGTGCGGTTGTGGTTGTTCAGCAACTCGCTGGGGCTGGTGATGGGGGGCTTCTTCGTGTTGTCGTGGCTGGCGCAGTCGGTGGCGGGGCAGGCGGCGTACAACTCCGAGCGGCTCAGCGACCTGCGCGATCCGGTCTCGTGGGGCTCGTACGTCACCTCGGCCGAGTTCTGGGACCGCAGCCTGCAGAACTGGCAGTCGGAGCTGCTGGCCGTGTTGTCGATGGTGGTGTTGTCGATCTACCTGCGCCAGCGGGGCTCGCCCGAGTCGAAGCCGGTCGGGGCGTCCCACTCGGCCACGGGCGTGGAGGGCTGACCGGTGATCACGGCGACGATACGGGTGCCGGGGGCGAAGGCTCCCTGGCGTACGAGGTCGAGGAGGCCGTAGAGCATCTTCGCCACATAAATCCCCTCAACCCGAAATTTCGCGATAAATCGGTCCAAGGCGGGGGTTGTCCGGGCGTATCCGCCGAAGTGGTAGTCGAGGTTGATCGACCAGTTCGACCACGTACGGCCGTACGCTTCCCGCTGCAACCTCTCCACCTCGCCCGCGAGGAACCCGGCCCCCTTCAGCACCGCGAACCCGAGTGCCCGCTTCCCCTCCGGCAACCCCGCCGAGATCCCGGCCAGCGTGCCCCCGGTCCCGACGGGGCAGCAGATGACGTCGTACTCCTCGGAGATCTCCCCCGGCAGCTCCGCGCAGCCCCGCACGGCCGCCGCGTTGCTCCCGCCCTCGGGCAGGATCACCAAGTCGTCGCCCCACCGCTCGCGCAGCCGCGCCCGCACCTCCTCGGTGTGCTTGAGCCGGTAGGAGGCCCGATCGAGATAGGTGACCGTCATGCCGCAGGCCACCGCGTGGGCGAGCGAAGGGTTCAGCGGCAGGTGCTCCTCGCCGCGGATGACGCCGATCGTGTCGATCCCGTGCCACCGCCCGGCCTCGGCGACCGCCCTGATGTGGTTGGAGTAGGCGCCGCCGAAGGTCAGCAGGCGCGAATGGCCCAGGTTGTACTTGAGCTTGCGCGGCTTGTTGTCGTCGTGCATCAGGAACACCCGGACCTGACCGAGTCCTGGATCCAGGAGCTCCTCCATGGCGCTAGTCTACGGTCGGGGCTTTGTTGAGGAGTGTTCGGTTATGCGCGTTGTTGAAGCTTTTCGTGCCGCCTACGGCGCGTCCCCCGAGGCCGTCTGGCATGCGCCCGGCCGGGTCAACCTGATCGGCGAGCACACCGACTACAACGACGGCTTCGTGTTGCCCTTCGCGGTGCCCTGGGGCGTGACGGCCGCGATCACGCCGCGCGCGGACCGTACCATCCGCCTGCTGTCGCTCCAGTCCTCCGGCGAGCCCGTCACCATGGCGAGCCACGAGGAGTCGAAGGGCTGGACCCGCTACGTCGTGGGCGTGCTGGCCATGCTGGGCGACCGGGTGGCGGGCGCGGACATCGCCATCGACGGCGACGTCCCGCAGGGCGCGGGCCTCAGCTCCAGCGCCGCCCTCGAGGTGTCCGTCGCCTCGGCGCTCAACGACCTGCACGGCCTGGGCCTGACGCCCATGGAGCTCGCCCTGCTCAGCCAGAAGGCGGAGAACGACTTCGTCGGCATGCCCTGCGGCATCATGGACCAGGCCGCCTCGGCGTTGTGCCAGGAGGGGCACGCGCTGTTCCTCGACTGCCGCTCCCTCGGCTCCAGGAACATCCCGCTCGACCTGGCCTCCCACGGCCTGAGCCTGCTCATCATCGACACGCAGGTGCACCACGAGCACGCGGGCGGCGAATACGCCAAGCGCCGCGCTGAGTGCGAGTCGGCGGCCCGCAAGCTCGGCGTCCCGGCCCTGCGCGACGTGACGGACCTGGCGGCGGCCCTGGAGCGGTTGCAGGGCGCCGAGCGCAAGCGCACGATGCACGTCGTCACGGAGAACCATCGCGTGGAGGCGCTCATCGGCCTGCTGCGCGCGGGCGCCGTCACGGAGATCGGCGCCCTGCTGAACGCCTCCCACCTGTCACTTCGAGACCAGTACGAGGTCTCATCCCCCGAGCTGGACGTGGCCGTGGAGGCGGCGATCAGGGGCGGCGCGCGGGGCGCGCGGATGACGGGCGGCGGCTTCGGCGGCTCGGCCATCGCCCTGGTGCCGGAGGACCGCCTGGACACCGTTCAGGGGTCGGTGACGAGCGCCTACGCCGAGCGCGGCTTCCAGGCTCCCCGGTTCCTGCCCGCCACCCTGGCCGCGGGCGCCCACCGCGTGGCCTGAACCCTCCCGGCCGCCCCACCTGAGACACGCGCCACCCCGTCCTGGCACGCCCGCCCCCTCGGACCGGACGACGCGCACGAGCGACGCGCACGAGGGCGGGCGCCGTCCGATGGGCGGGCTGCCATAGGCGGGGTCTCACAGCGGCGGGAAGTTCGGCGGGCGGCGTTCCAGGAAGCTGGCGACGCCCTCCGTGAAGTCCGGGCGGCCGAAGGAGGCGATCATCTCCTGGGTGGCCGTCCTGGCGGACTCCTCCAGCGTGGTGTCCCAGTCGTGCCAGACCTGCCGCTTGATCACCGCCATCGACGCCGGCGAGCTGTGCGCCGCGAGCTCCCTGGCGTACTCGCAGGCCTGCGCCAGCAGCGACTCCCCCGGCACCGCCCGGTTGGCCAGCCCCAGCTCGTACGCTTCCCGCCCGGTGAACACCCGCCCCGACAGCAGGATGTCCATGGCCCGCTGCTGGCCCATGACGCGAGGCAGCACCCAGGACAGCCCGTACTCGGCGATCAGCCCCCGGCGCGGGAACGCCGTCGTCCACTTGGCCTCCTCGGCCGTGAAGACCAGGTCGCAGACGAGCGCGTGCACCATGCCCAGCCCGGCGCAGGCCCCGTTCACGGCGGCGATGATCGGCTTGCCGATGGTCGTGGGGAACGTGTTGGGCCGCGGATCGGGCTCCTCGTCGTACGAGCCGGTCTGGATGGCGGTCAGCGTCTTGAAGTCGGCGCCCGAGCAGAACCCCTTGCCCGCGCCGGTGACCACCACGGCCCGCACCTCGGGGTCCTTCTCGGCCTGTGCCAGCAGGTCGAAGTAGCGCCGCCCCATGGCGTCCGTCCAGGCGTTCAACGTGTCGGGACGGTTGAAGGTCAGCGTGAGCACGCCCTGGTCGAGCGTAGAGAGTACGAGTTCCGCCATGCCCTCACCGAACCATGTTCTAGCCCCGGAAGGCAAGGATACGGTGATCGGGTGAACAGGGATCTGGAGTGGGACGGCTGCGCCAACGTACGTGATCTGGGTGGTTTACCGGCGGCCGGCGGGCGCCGCACGCGCTGGGGGGCGGTGGTGCGCTCCGACACTCCCGACCGGCTGACCCCGGCGGGCTGGCAGGCCGCGGCGGCCCACGGCGTACGCACGATCCTGGACCTGCGCACCCCCGGCGAGCACCGGGCGGGGCCCGGCCACCGTCCCCCGGAGATGACCGTCGTCCAGGTGCCGCTGGACCATCCCGACGACCCGAACCGCGGCGCGTACGGCGGGACGCCGCTCTATCTGCGGCCCTTCATGGAACGGTGGCCGGACCGGTGCGCCCGCGCCCTGCGCGCGATCGCCCAGGCGCCCCCAGGCGGGGTGCTGGTGCACTGCGTGGCCGGGCGCGACCGCACCGGGCTGGTCACGCTGCTGCTGCTCGCCCTGGCCGGAGTGCCCCAGCGGGACATCCTGGCCGACTACGAGCTGTCTGCGGCCCGCCTGCGGCCCCTCTACGCCAGGCTGGGCCAGCCCGACGACGGCCTGCGCGTGGAGCGGCGCCTCGCCCAGGCGGGCACCACCACGGCCGAGGTGATCCGCGCGCTCCTGGACGGCCTCGACGCCGAGGAGTACCTGCGGTCGGGCGGCCTGACCGCGTCCGAGCTGACCGCGCTGCGCGAGCGGCTAACGGTGGTGGACGAAGGCAGGGGTCAGGACGCGGGTGTCGTAGTAGCGGTGGAAGACCGGGGTGGCGCTGCCCGATAACGGGGGCACGATCCACGACCAGTCCGCGGGGCAGACGCGCCCGGCCTTCTCCTCGCGCGACAGGTGGGTGAGGAAGCGGCGCGCCTCGGTGTGGTGGTCGGTCATCGTGACCCCCGCCCGCTCGAACGAGTGCAGCACCGCCACGTTCAGCTCCACCAGCGCGTGGTCGCGCCACAGGGAGCGCTCGGTGGAGGTGTCCAGCCCGAGGCGTTCCGCGACCACCTTGAGCTGGTCGTACCTGTCGATGTCCGCAAGATTGCGGGCGCCGATCTCGGTGCCCATGTACCAGCCGTTGAAGGGGGCGCACGGGTAGCAGATGCCACCGATTTCCAGGCACATATCCGAAATAGCCGGTACGGCGTGCCAGCGCAGCCCGAGCTCCGCGAACCAGGGGTATTCGGGGTGGACCAGCGGCACCTCCAGCACGGCGTCCCCCGGCAGGTTGCACAGCAGCGGATCGCCGAGGCTGGGCTGGATGATCAGCGGCAGCACGTCGAACCGCCCGGACCCGCCCCGCCACCCGAGGGCCTTGGCCATGTCCGTGAGCGACACGTTCCTGGGATCGCCGACGACGCCGCCACTGGTGCGGTGCCCGGCATAGCGGATGAGCTGTTCGTTCAGTATCCGGGGGCCGGGCAGGGCAGGGGTGTCGGGGGACAGGACGGTGACGGTGGGCCTGATCTTGCCGGTTCCCGTGGTCTCCCGCAGGTGGGCGACGCATTCGAGGGCCACCCCCTCGGCCGTGCTCACCTGCCTGCGGTCACGCACCTTCAGCGAGCGCCAGTACAGCCGCCCGATGCACCGGCTGCTGTTGCGCCAGGCCACCCGGGCGCCGAACTCGAGCTCCTCGTACGTGTGCGTGTAGGTCCCGTAGCGGGCCACATCCCTGGCGACGTCGCGGAGCCGGGCGTGCAGGCCCCCGGCGGAGGGGTTCTCGGCGTGGTAGAGCCTGATGAAGCGCTCCGCCTCGCGCAGGTCGGTCGTTCGCTCGATCACCGCCAGCGCGGCGAGCGCGTCAAAGGGGCGCAGGGTCTTGATCCAGGTAGGCACGCGGCAACCAGCACTTCTCCGTCGTCGGATCGCCCCGCCGATTCCGGGTCGGCGGCACGTCCTGGTGGCGGCGCCCTCTCCTCGCCTCCGTCACGACCTGCCCGCGGCTCCGGCCCCGAGGACCGGCCTCCCCATCTTTCCGCGCCGAACCCCGTTTGTCCCGCTAAACCGAAATGAGCGCCCCCGGGGGCCCGGGAGCGCTCATACCGCCTACTTGTACAGTGCCCTGTCCTTGTACACGGAGTCCTTGTACACGGGCTCGTCCACCACACAGGTGAGGTGGATGAGGCGGCGGTGCTTCCAGCGCTTGCCGGCCTTGCCCGGCAGCTTCTTGGCGGGAACGCTGATCGACAACCGGTCGGCGGGAACGGTCGTCACGCCGTCCTCCGTGACGGACCATTCGAGCGTCGGCTCGACGAAGTCCCCCTCGATGAGCTCGGTGACCTTCGCCTTGGAGAACTTGACGACCTCGCCGTCACTCAACCAGCACGTCAACCGCCCGCCCTGCAGGACCAGTTCGGAACCGCCGTGCACCCTGACCGGCCCCTCGTCGGCCAGCGCGGACCCGGCCATCCCGGCCAGGCCGAGCGCGGCGACCGCGGTGACGATGGCGACGCGTCGCTTGAACATGGGGTCTCCCTCCCCGAGGTGATTAGACAGCCCCGAGGGTGGCCCGCCACACCTGAAGCGAGCCTAAAGACACCCGAAGTGATCTTCAGGTACGCCGCCACACCAGCCCCAGATCCAGCGCCGCCAGCACGGCCGAGGTCCGGTCGGAGACCCCCAGCTTGCCGAACACCCGCAGCAGGTACGTCTTGACCGTGGCCTCCCCGATGTACAGCCGCCTGCCGATCTCCGGGTTCGTCAGCCCCTCCGCCACCAGCTCCAGGACCTCCCGCTCCCGCGCCGACAACACCGGCGTCTCCCTGCGTGCGGCCAGCCGGGCGGCCACCGAGGGCGACCACACCGTCTCGCCGCGGGCGGCCGCCCGCACCGCCGCGGCGAGCTCGGCCCGCGACACGTCCTTCAGCAGGTACCCGGCCGCCCCCGCCAACACCGCCCGCAGGATCTCCCCATCGTCCTCGTACGTCGTCAGCACGATCACCCGATGCCCCGGCCCCAGCCGGCTGATGGCGCCGACCCCGTCGCCGCCCGGCATGCGCAGGTCCATGAGGATCACGTCGGGCCGCAGCCGGGACACGACCGCCACGGCCTCGTCCCCCGACCCGGCCTCGCCCACGACCTCGATGCCCGGCTCGGCCAGCAACATCCCGCGCAACCCCTCGCGCACGACGGGATGGTCATCGACGATCATCACCCTGACCAAGGCGGGATGCTCGTCGACGATCATGACCCTGAACCCGGCAGCTCCACCGCGACCGTCGTTCCCTGGCCTGGCGTACCGATGACAGAAACGGTCCCGCCGAGCCGGGTCACCCGGCCCCGCATCGCGCGCAGGCCGTACCCGTCCACGACAACCCCGGGGTCGAAGCCGCACCCGTCGTCGCTGATCGACAGCCGGACGACACCCCCGTCGGCGTGCTGAAGCGCGAGCCGCACGGCGCGGGCGCCGGCGTGCTTGCGCACGTTGGCCAGCCCTTCCTGGGCGGCCCGCACCAGCGCCTCCGCGACGGCGGGCGGCACGCCCGCGGATCCGGTCACGGTCACCTCCACCGGCAGCTCGAACCCCTCGGCCAGCCGCCCCAGCGCCTCCTCCAGCGAGGCCCCGTCCAGCGCGGGCGGCGCGAGCGCGGCGATGAGCGCGCGTGTCTCGGCCAGGTTCTCCCTGGCGGTCTGCGCGGCCCGCGCCACGTGCCCGTCCCGCCCGTCGGTGGCCTGCAGCAGCATGAGGATGCTGGCGAACCCCTGGGCCAGCGTGTCGTGGATGTCGCCGGCCAGCCGCTCCCGCTCGGCCAGCACCCCGGCCTCCTTGCTCACCTCGGCCAGCTCCTCGCGGGTGCGGTCGAGCTCCGCGATCAGCCGGGCCCGCTCGGAGTTCTGCCGCGCGAGCCGGTCGATGGACACCCCGAGCAGCGAGCTGGCCGACAGCCCGAGCACGATGGCCACCGCGACCACCGCGGGGTGCGACCCGAGCTCCACCATGAGCTGGATCGCGGGACCGGCGAACATGGCGATCATCACCGCCACCGCCTGCGCCGTCCGCAGCGACATGAACGCCATCGGGATCAGCGCGGACAGCGCAATGGCCGACTGGGGCGCCACCAGGTCGGCCGCGGTGAACAGGATGACCATCGCGGCCGCGTGCCACCAGCTCTGCCTGACGGGCACGACCGGCGCCCGCACGGCCGTGCGGCCCCACAGCGCGTACGAGACGGTGATCAGGAGCAGCAGCACGATCCCGGCCGGCGCGCCGCCGTCCACCACGATGATGACGATGGTCGCGACCAGCACGACCGCGAAGTACGCGTCCCAGAAGGGATAGGAACGCAGCCAGGCGTTCTCGGCCCGCGCGTCGGCGGGGCTCCCAGGACCCATGGATCAGCAGTTTACGGTGATATGTCCACCGATCGGTGGATACACCGGCGGCTCTCGTCACGTGATCGTGTGGGTATGAACCAGAAGACCTATCTCCGCCTGATGCTCGTACTGACGCTGGTCTTCGGCGCGGTGATCGCCCTGCTCGCGCTGCTGGACATCGGCAACATCGGCATCGTCGCCGCCGCCGGCGGGATCGTCGTCGGCCTCGGCTGGGCCCTCACCAGCGTCGTGTCGACCAAGCGCGACGGCACCTCCTGACACACGAAACGAGGCCCTCTCCCGGAACCTCGGGAGAGGGCCTCGCGCGTTGGCTCCCGCGATAGGACTCGAACCTATAACCTGCCGGTTAACAGCCGGCTGCTCTGCCGTTGAGCTACGCGGGATCGACCATCTGCGCAGATCGCCGGGCCGGTTTGGCCCTCCGCCGTGCGCAGAAATAGATTAGCGCACTCCGGGAGTGCGTGTCGCATCGCGAGCGGGGTAGGCCCGGAGACAGCGGAGGTGCGAAATGCGTTATCGGATGACATTCGCTGTTGGTCTGGCGATCGGCTATGTGCTGGGCAGCCGGGCCGGACGCGAGCGGTACGAGCAGATCAAGCGGACGGCGCAGCGCGTCGCCGACAGCCCCAGGGTCCAGGAGATCGCGGGGGTCGTCGGCGCACAGGCGTCGAGGTTCGCGGGGATGGCCAGGACGAGGGTCGGTGACACGCTGCAGCGGCGGATCCCGTTCCTCGGCTCGAATGAGCACAAGCCCGACACCGGCACCGGCTGGCCGGAGGAGGACGAGATGGACAGGAAGGCCCGCGAGTCCGGCATTCCCTACTGAGGGTGGCGTGGGCTCACACGCCCATGCTGCGCCGCACCCCTTCCAGGGCCTGTTCGGCCTGCGCCCGCAGGCCGGGGTCCTCGGGGTCGAGCCCGTCGTCGAAGACGAACGTCCAGCCGAGCACCTCGCCGCCGGGCCGGCGCCTGGCCACCAGCCGTACACCGCCCCGCCCGGGCAGCCTGACGTGCTTGTTGACCACGATCGTGGAGTTGACGCGCTCACGCACGGTCTCCGGCAGCAGCCGGGGCTCGGGGACCCGCTCGAAGTGCCGCGCGCCGTCCATGGTGATCACCCGCACCCCCTCCTCGTCCCACGCCGCCTTGTCGACCTCCTCGTACGGCACCCGCGTCCCGTCCGACAGGTAGAGCGCGAGGTTCGTGGCCACCACGTGGCCGTCATCGCTGCGGGCGAACGTCAGCACCCGCTCCCCCGGCTCGGTGTCCAGGGACTTGCGCACGTCAGCGGGCAGGCGGCGGAAAATACTCATTCCACCACGGTATCGGCGAGCAGATCGAGGGTGAGCGCCGCGCTCCACGAGAAGTCCCGGCACCCACGCCCGCTGCCGTCGAAGGGGTCGAAGCACTCGCGGAAGCCGGCCTGCCGCACCAGCCGCAAGGTGCCGTTGGTGAGCTGCTGGCCGAGCTGGTCGAGCGAGTGCACGGCGGCGGCCCGGCGTAACAGCCAGTTGGTGTTCACCCACGAGGGCCCGCGCCAGTAGCGGGTACGGTCGAACTCGGCGGCGCGGATCTCGCAGCTCGGCACCGGATAGCCGGTGGCGCCCATGAACCTGGCCGACTCCAGCACCTCCACGGCGGCGTGCAGGCGGTCGCTGGGCAGCCCGGGATCCAGCAGCGGCCCGAACGCGCCCACCGTGCACACCCGGATCAGCCGCCCCGCCCGCAGGTCCCTGGCGTAGAAGCAGCCGTCCCACAACCGGTCCAGCAGCGCCTGCCTGATGCGTTCCGCCTGCTCGGCATGGGGTACGGGATCGGCGCGGGCCAGCGGCGCCAGCTCCGCCATGGCCTGGCAGGAGGCCAGCCAGATCCCGTTGAACATCGGGTCCTCGATCGCGAACGGATGCTCGTCGCGCAGATACTCGGCGCTGTATCCGGCGTCCCGGTAGCGCATGGCCAGCCAGACGTAGCGGTCGTGGTCGCTGTCCGGGTGGCGTTCCTCCAGCTCCACGTTGCGGTAGCCGTACTTGATCATGGGCAGCGCGGCCAGCGGCTGGTCCCACGCCGGGCTGTCGTCCATGCCCGACTCCCAGGGGTGCACGATCGCGGCCAGCCCGGCGCCGCCGAGGTCGCGGGCCGAGGCGAGGTAGGCGTGCTGGGCCTCCAGCGCCGGGAACGCCTGCCGGACAAACGCGGCGTCCCCGGTGTGCCGGTAGAGCCACCACAGGGCCAGGGCGTGCAGCGGCGGCGAGGTGAGCCCCGAGGTGAGCACGTGCGGCGCGGCCTCGTGCTCCTGCGAGCGCCACACGGACGGCCCGGGGAAGTACGCCTCGCGGGTGTGGAAGACGATGTGCGGCACCATCCCGGTCGCCCACTGCCCGCCCAGCAGGCTGAGCAGCTCGTCGCGGGCCCGGTCGGGCCGGTGCCTGGCCAGGCCGATGACGACGAACGCGGAGTCCCAGCTCCATTGGTGCGGGTAGAGACCCGGCGCGGGCACGGTGCCCGTGCCCGTCCAGTTCGCCTCGAGCACGGCCAGTGCCTCGCGCCCGAGCGCGGCATCGTCGACCGCCGGCCGCGCCTCCATCACCCAACTATGACTGGGGATGCGCCAGGAAGCTATGTCCTCCGGGCCCACTTCGTCAGGAGCATGACGCCGAACGCCACAGCGCCGATGATGAGGCCCCACTTGAGCAGCGTGAGGGCGAAGCCCACGAGGGGCCCGAGGAGTACGAGTGCGGCGACGACCGCCGCGATGATCAGAAGAATGCGTCCCATGTCTGAAACGGTAAGAGATCCTTTAAGCGAATTGCAGGCAAGACAGGGTTGAATCAGGGACAAGTCAGGGTCCCCCCTACCCTAGGAACCAACCGGTCGGTTCGCCCGTTGTGCCGGTAGGACCACGCGGCATCGGGGGCCCGCTTAACGGGGAGCGTGATGAGCCTGGGACCACCCATGAGCAGGGAAGGCGCCGAGCACGCGCTGCGCGCTCGGGCCGACGAACGCGACCGGATCTCCGGCGACCTGCTCGATCTCGAATCCCATACCACCTACCGCTTACTCAAGGGGGCCTCCTTACGCGGGGCGACCGAGCGGCGATGGGCCGCGGCACAGGAGTCCCTGGCCGCACTGTGGTCGCTGAACGACGCCTACCGGGCCGTGCTGCGCGACGCCGAGCAGATCAGGGCCTCGCGGGGCCGGCTGGGCGCGGAGCAGCTCGCCGAGCTGACCGAGCTGCTCGCGGGCACGTCCGTGGTGCTGCGGGCCGCCGCCAAGCCGGTCGAACAGCGCTCGCTGCTCCCCCAGGCGGACGAACGGCTGACCCTCGACCAGACCGTGACGCGCATGGACGCCGCCTTCCAGGAGGTCACGTCCGCGCTCAACGACATCGACGCCGTGTGGAACACCGTGCTGCCCCGCCTCGACGCCGCCGACGGCGACCTGCGGCGGATCCACGACCTCGAACGCGACCTGGGCGAGGCCGCCGACCTGGCCGCGCAGGAGGCCGAGCTGAAGCGGATGCGGACCTCGGTGCTCGAAGACCCGCTCGGCGCGGCCGTCGAGCAGGACCTCGACCGGCTGGCCCGGCTGCTGGCCGCCGCCAAGGCCGAGCTCGATCTCGCGATCGCCGTCAAGGCCGAATACGCCAGGCGCCGCGAGGATCTGGCGGCCGCGCTGGACCGGGTACGGGCGGCCGAGAGCGAGGCCAGGCTGGCCCACGGCGCGGTCGTCGTCAAGATCGCCCTCCCGCCGCAGGCCCAGCCGCGGAGCAGGGCCGACGCACTGGCCGTCGAACTGGACGCGCTCGACGCCTCGGCCGACACCTGGGTGTTGCGCGCCAGGCGGCTGGCGGCGCTGGAGAGCGACGCCCGCAAGGCCGCCGACCAGGCGCAGGCCACCGCGAAGGCGCTCTACGGCCTGGTCAGCAGGCGTGACGAGCTGCGCGGGCGGCTGGGCGCCTGCCAGGTGATGGCGGTACGCAAGGGCCTGGCGGAGGATCCGGCCGCCTCCGAGCTGTTCGAGCGGGCGCGGGTGCTGCTGTGGAGCGCCCCCTGCGATCTGACGAAGGCGGCGGCGGCCGTCGAGACCTACCAGCGCGCGATACACGGAGGTAAGCGATGACCCGCTGCGCGCAGCCCGGCTGCACGGGGACGATCGAGGAGGGCTACTGCGACCTGTGCGGCACCGCGGAGAGCTCGCCACCACCAGCACTGGCGTCCGCGCCGGTGGTGACCCAGCCGGTGAGCCGGTCGGTGAGCTCGCCGGTGAGCAGCGGCAGGTCGCGGGCCGGCGTGCTGGCCACCATCGCGGACCTGCCTGCGGTGCCCGCCCGCGACCCGGCCGGCGCGGTGATGAGCAATCCCGAGGTGCCGGAGGACAAGCGGTACTGCGCCAACCCGGCGTGCGGCCAGAAGGTGGGGCGTTCCCGGCAGGGGCGGCCCGGGCTGACGGACGGGTTCTGCCCGCACTGCCGTACCGCGTTCTCCTTCACTCCCAAGCTGGACAAGGACGACCTGGTGGCCGGCCAGTACCGCGTGCTGGGCTGCCTGGCGCACGGCGGGCTCGGCTGGATCTACCTGGCCGCCGACGAGAACCTCGACGGCATGTGGGTGGTGCTCAAGGGCCTGCTCAACACCAACGACGCCGAGGCGCTGGCAGCGGCGGAGGCCGAGCGCAAGTTCCTCACCACGGTCGACCACCCCAACATCGTCAAGATCCTCAACTTCCAGCGCTCGGCCGGGCTCGGCTACATCGTCATGGAGTACGTCGGCGGCCAGTCGCTGCACGAGCTGCGCCGCCAGGGCCCGCTGCCGCTGCGCGAGGCCCTGTTGTACGGGCGGGAGATCCTGCAGGCGTTCGGCTACCTGCACGAGCACGGGCTGGTCTACTGCGACCTCAAGCCGGCCAACGTGATCAGGGTCGGCAAGCGGCTCAAGCTCATCGACCTGGGCGCGGTGCAGCCCGTCGGCTCGCCGCCCGGCACGTCCTGGGCGACGGTCGGCTACCACGCCCCCGAGCTGGAGACCCATTCCTCGTCGGTCACGTCCGACCTCTACACCGTGGCCAGGACGCTGGCGGTGCTGGCGATCCCGGGTTTCAGCCCGGCCGCGAACGGCCGGGCCGCGCCGCTGCCGGAGGACTGCGGGCACCCGTCGTTCACCCGGCTGCTGCGCAAGGCGACCGCGACCGATCCGGCCGACAGGTTCCAGAGCGCGTGGGAGATGGAGGAGCAGCTCGTCGGGGTGTTGCGCGAGGTCAGCGCGGTCGAGGACGGGGTGCCGTACCCCGCTCCTTCGACCTTGTTCGGGCCCGAGCGAACCGCGGTGGGGACGGCGCTGTGGGAGGGGGACGACCAGGTGGTGTTCGGGCGGCTCGACCCGGAGACGGTGGCCGACAAGCTGCCGGTGCCGCTGGTCGATCCGGCCGACCCGGCCGCGGGCGCGCTGGCCGGGCTGCTCGGCCGCGACGGCAAGGAGCTGATCGACCAGCTCGCCACGATGACCCCGACCCCCGAGACGAAGCTGATGAGGGCCAGGCTGCTGGCCGAGGGGGGCGCGGCGGAGACGCCCATCGCGCTCAACGAGCTGTCCAGGGAGCTGCCCGGCGACTGGCGGGTCACCTGGTACCGCGGGGTGCTGGCGCTGGCCACGCGGCAGGCGGACCTGGCGGTGTCGATGTTCGACCTGTGCCTGTCGGAGCTGCCGGGCGAGCAGGCGCCCAAGCTGGCTCTGGCGTACGCGCTGGAGTGCGCGGGCAAGCAGGCGGCCCCCTGGTACGAATCCGTCTGGCGCACCGACCACTCCTATGTGAGCGCCGCGTTCGGGCTGGCCAGGACGGGCAAGATGGGCGTGCTCGACCAGGTGCCGCCCACGTCGAGCTACCGGGTGGCGGCACAGGTGGCACTCGCGGCCTCCGTGGTGCGCCGGCCCGACCTGAGCGGGCTCGCCGCCGCCGATCTGGTGGGTGCGACGGGCCGGCTGGCCAACCTGGCCGACCTCGACCCGCGCCGCCGCGACCTGCTCACCGCGGAGTTGCTCGGGCACGCGCTGGTCTGGCTCGCGACGAACTCGCCGCCGCCCGACCTGAAGCTGGCCGACGCGCCGTTCACCGAGCCGGGGCTGCGCAGGCGGCTGGAGTCCATCTTCCGCAAGCTGGCCGTCGCCGCGGAGACGCGCCAGGAACGCCACGCGCTCATCGACCAGGCGAACGCCGTACGACCGAGGACCTGGTTGTGATGGATCCGCAGCGGAGCGAGGACATCCATCACAACACCCCGAGCGCAGCTCGGCAATCAGACGCTGTGACGGACGCTGTGATCTGCCCTGTGTGCGAGGCCCCGGTGCTGGACGGCGACACCTACTGCGAGGCGTGCGGCCACGCGCTGGGCGCCCCGACGTGTGCGTCCTGCGGCGCCGCGGCCGTCGACGCGGACGGCTACTGCGAGCGGTGCGGCCTGCGCCAGCCCACCGGCAGGGACCACGCGGAGACGGTGCTCGACGGCGGGGCGGCGGCCGTGACCGACAAGGGGCTGCGGCGCAGCCGGAACGAGGACGCGATGGCCCTGCTCGCGTCCGGCGACACGGTCGTGACCGTGGTCTGCGACGGCGTGGGCAGCTCGCCCAGGGCCGACGAGGCCTCGGCGGTCGCCGTCGAGACCGCGGTCGCCGCGCTGGCCAGGGGATTGCCGCAGGAGGAGGCGTTCGAGCTGGCCGGGCGGGCCGTGACGAAGCTGGCGACCTCCGTGAACGACGCCCCGGCCTGCACCTACATCTCCGCCGTCGTCGAGCCGGGCCGGATCACGCTCGGCTGGGCCGGCGACACCCGCGCCTACTGGCTGCCCAGCGGCGATCTTCTGACCGAGGACGACGCGGTGGAGACCGGCGAGATCACCGCCTGGCTCGGCGCCGACGCCGGCGACGTCGCGCTCCACGTACGCACCCTGACCCCGCCGGCGCCCGGATTGCTGCTCGTCTGCAGCGACGGCCTGTGGCGCTATCTGGACGGCTACGCCTTCCCCAGCACGGGCACCCCGCTCAAGATGGCCCGCGAGATGTTGCGCCACGCGCTGGACTCCGGCGGCCAGGACAACGTGACCATTGTTTTGATCCCCCTAGGAGAAGCGCATGGGTGACCAGCCCGCTTTCACGCTGAACATCGACCAGAACAAGTACCTCCCCACCGACGGCCGCGAGGTGCACGCCATCCTCAGCGTGGGCTCGACCGGGGGCGGGGTCACCACGCAGGCGGTGGCCGCGGAAGCCGCCGAAGTGATCATCGTGGACACCTCGGGTTCGATGAGCGGGGGCAAGATCCGTGAGGCCAGGCAGGCGGCCGCGACCGCCGTGCGCACCCTGCGCGACGGCGTGCAGTTCGCGGTGATCGCCGGCACCGAGACGGCCAGGGTGATCTACCCGGGTGGCAACCCGCACCTGGTCAAGGCCACCCCGGCCACCAGGGCCGAGGCCGAGCGGGCCATCAGCCGGTTGCTCGCGCACGGCGGCACCGCGATGGGCGAGTGGCTCAAGCTGGCCGGGCATCTGCTGACCGCGCACCCGTCGGCCATCCGGCACGCGCTGCTGATGACCGACGGCCAGAACAACGAGCGCACCGAGGTGTTCGGCTCGGTGTTGTCGGGCTGGAGCGGCAAGTTCGTGTGCGACTGCCTGGGGGTGGGCGACGACTGGGTGCCCGCCGAGCTGCGCAAGGTGGCCGAGGCGATGCTCGGCACGTTCGACTTCGTACGGAACCAGGGGGATCTGTCGGAGTTCTTCCGCAGGCTCACGCAGGCGTCGATGAGCAAGACGGTGGCCGAGTTGTCGTTGCGGGTGTGGGTGCCGCAGACGGCGACGCTGAAGTTCGTCAAGCAGGTCTCCCCCACGTTGCTCGACCTGACCGGCAAGCGCACCGACGTCAACCCGCTGACCGGCGACTACCCGACGGGCTCGTGGGGCGCGGAGGAGCGCGAATACCACGTCTGCGTCGAGGTGCCGCCGGGGCAGATGGGGCAGGAGATCAGGGCGGGCTGGGTCAAGCTCGTACGCCCTGACACGCAGGAGGTCGTGGCCAGCGGAAACGTGCTCGCCCAGTGGACCGACGACCTGGCCCAGTCCACCCGGATCAACCGGAAGGTCGCCCACTACACCGGCCAGGCCGAGCTGCACGAGCTGATTCAGGACGGGCTCAGCGCCAGGGCGATGGGCGACGTCGACACCGCGACCGCCCAGCTGGCCAAGGCCAGGCGGCTGGCCACGGAGTCCGGGCGCGAGGACACCGCCAGGCTGCTGGAGAGGGTGGTCGAGGTCGATCCGGCCACCGGCACGGCCAGGCTGCGCAGGAACGTGGACAAGGCCGACGAGATCGAGCTGGACACCGGCTCGGTGCGTACGAGCCGGTTGCGCAAGGAAGGAAGCTGATGGCGACCTGTCCACAGGGGCACCAGTCGGGCGACGACGAATACTGCGACTTCTGCGGCACCCAGATGGCCGGCGCGCCCGCGGCCGCCCCTGCCGAGGCCCAGGCCGGGGGCACGGCGGCCGAGAGTTGCCCGGTGTGCCAGACGCCGCGCGCCGGGCAGTTCTGCGAGGTGTGCGGCCACGATTACAGCAGTGATGGATCCGCAGCGGAGCGAGGACATCCATCCGTCCAAGTCCCGGTCTCGGGCGCCCGATGGGAGGCCGTCACGGCCGCCGACCGCACGTACTACGAGAAGATCATCGCCGAGGCTGGTCCCGACGCGGACGCGGTGGCGTTCCCGCCGTACTGCCCCGAGCGCTCGTTCGCCCTGTACGGCGAGCAGGTACGCATCGGGCGGCGCAGCAAGGCCAGGAACCTGGCGCCGGAGATCGACCTGACCGGGCCCCCGGAGGACCCGGGCGTCTCGCACCTGCACGCCGTGCTGCTGGGCCAGCCGGACGGCTCGTGGATGCTGGTCGACCCGGGCTCGTCCAACGGCACCCAGGTGAACGGCAGGCCCGTCAAGGTCAACGTGCCGGTCAGGATCGGCGCCGGCGACAAGATCCACCTGGGCGCGTGGACCGTCATCACGATCAGGGAGGGCACGCCGTGACCCTGGCACCACCAACCCAGGGCCCCCTGGTGCAGACCCGGGGCGCCCCGTTACCCGTACGCCGCAGCGTGCCCGGCAGGATCCGGGTCATCTCCGGCATCACCGTCGCCTCGCTGGCCCTGCTCTTCGCGGCGCTGGCGGTCGGCAGCTCGTCGGCCCGCGACGGGCTGCGGGTCATCGGACGCGACGCGGGCCCGCAGGTCGTGGCCACCGCCGGGCTCTACCTGGCGCTGAGCGACATGGACGCGCAGGTCGCCAACGTGCTCGTCATGGGCGACCAGTACGCCCAGCAGCGCAAGGAGGCGCTCGCCCAGTACGAGCGGCGGCGTTCGGAGGCCAACCAGGCGCTGCTGAAGGCGTTCGAGCTGTCGGGCGACAACCCGGCCGAGCGCAGGACCGTACAGTCGGTGCTCGACGGGCTGGGCCGGTACGAGCGGCTGGCCGGGCAGGCGCTGCTGCTCGACGAGCGCTCCGGGCACGCGCCGGGCCCGCCGCCCCAGGAGGTGGTGGGGACCTACCGCGCCGCCACCGACCTGATGCGGCTCGTACTGCTGCCGCAGGCCTACAACCTGACCTTGGAGAGCGGCACGATCGTGCGCCGCACGTACGACGAGAAGGCGCTCATGGTGCCCCTCGTGCGGGCCGCGGTGCTCGCGGCCGGGCTGATCGCGCTGGGCTGCCTGATCTGGCTGCAGCTCTTCCTGGCACGGCGCTTCCGCCGGGTGCTCGGGCCCGCGCTGCTGGCCGCCACGGTGACGACCGCGGTCGCGCTGGTCTTCGGGGTGAACGTGCTCGGCCAGGACGAGCAGGCGCTGCGCACGGCCAAGTCGGCCGGGTTCGACTCGGTGCTGACGCTGGCCAAGGCGCGGGCGATCAGCAACAGCATGCAGGGTGACCAGAGCCGCTACCTGCTGGACAAGGAGCGGGCCGACACCTACGAGCACACGTACCTGGACAAGTCGCTGTCGGTCATCTACTTCGAGGCGGGCAACCTGGACGCCTATCACGACAAGGTGGCCGAGGGCTCCGAGAACTTCCTCGGCATGCTGGGGCCGGAGATCGTCGGCAAGGAGGGCGACGACGTGGTGGAGGCGTACCGGGGCTTCCAGGCGGCCGATACGAGGTTCCGCGAGCTGGCGCTGAGCGGGCGGGCCAACGACGCAGTCGCCGCCAGGCTCGGGCCCGTCACCTCGGAGTTCGACTCCTACGACCGGTCGCTGGTGGCGCTGGCCGACACGCACCAGGACGTGTTCACCCGCGCGATCAGCGACGGCGAGGGCGCGCTGAACAACCTGTGGCGGCTGCTCCCCTACGCGATCGGCGCGATCGGCCTGCTGGTGATCGCCGGGGTGTGGCCACGACTCAAGGAGTACCGGTGAAGCGAGTGCTGGTGGTGGTGCTGGCCCTGGCCGCGACGGTCGTCGCGGGCTGCGGGACGAGCGGCCGGGAATCGATCGTGGACAAGGACCAGCTCGTCATCGGGATACGCCCCGACCTGCCCTCGGTCGGGTTCCGCAGGCCCGACGGCAAGTACGAGGGCTTCGACGTGGACGTGGCCCGCTACATCGCGGGCAAGCTGGGCAAGGACTTCACCTTCATTCCCGTGCTGGCGTCCGGCCGGGAGAAGGTGCTGGTCAGCGGGCCTGCCGATCTGGTACTGGCGACGTACACGATCAGCCAGGACCGCAAGGCGAGCGTGCTGTTCGCGGGGCCGTACCACATCTCCTACCAGGACATCCTGATCAGGCCCGACGAGACGATCAAGAACGTGCGCGACCTCAAGGGGCGCAGGATCTGCGAGGTCAAGGGCTCGAACGCGGCCCAGCGGGTGGTCGAGGAGCGGAAGGTGGCGGCGCAGGTCGTGCCGTTCGCGGACTACAAGCAGTGCCTGGCGGCGCTGAAGGGCAAGCAGGTGGACGCGGTCACCACCAACGACGTCATCCTGGCGGGCCTGGCCGCCCAGGACGGCTCGGGGCTGCGGCTGGCCAACGCCCAGTTCAACGAGCAGCGCACCGGGGTGGGCCTGCGCAAGGACGACGTGCCCGGGTGCGAGGCGGTGAACCGGGCGATCACCGACATGTACCAGGACGGGACGGCGGCCAAGCTGCTGCACAAGTGGTTCGGCAAGTCGGGGCTGAATCTCACGACCATCGCGGTCCCGCAGTTCGAGGGCTGTTCCTGACCTTTTGACGTGCGACGGGTCCGGGCCGTGTGGGCCCGGACCCTTCCGCGGCTCGTCGGATCAGTCGAGGTAGTCCCGGAGCATCTGGGCGCGCGTCGGGTGGCGGAGCTTGGCCAGGGTCTTCGACTCGATCTGCCGGATGCGCTCCCGCGTGACGCCGAACTCCCTGCCCACCTCCTCCAGCGTGCGCGGATGCCCGTCGGCCAGGCCGAAGCGGAGCTGGATGATGCGCTGCTCGCGGTCCGACAGCGTGGCCAGGATGTCGTCGAGCTGGTCCTGCAGCATGATGAAGGCCGCGGCCTCCATGGGCACGACCGCGTCGGCGTCCTCGATGAAGTCACCGAGGTCGGAATCCTCCTCGCCGATCGGCGACTGCAGTGACACAGGCTCCTGGGCGATGCGCTGGATCTCCACCACCCGATCGACAGGGAGGTCCATCTCCTTGGCGATCTCCTCGGGAATCGGCTCGCGGCCGAGGTCCTGGTGGAGCTGACGCTGCACGCGTACGAGCTTGTTGATGGTCTCCACCATGTGCACCGGGATGCGGATCGTCCGCGCCTGGTCGGCGATGGCCCGGGTGATCGCCTGCCTGATCCACCAGGTGGCGTAGGTGGAGAACTTGTAACCCTTCGTATAGTCGAACTTCTCGACCGCCCGGATGAGCCCCAGGTTTCCTTCCTGGATCAGGTCCAGGAAGAGCATGCCGCGGCCCACGTACCGCTTGGCGATCGACACCACGAGCCTGAGGTTGGCCTCGATGAGCCGCTGTTTAGCCCGGGTGCCCTGCCAGACGAGCTCCCTGAACTCCGGGAAGGCCAGACGCGAGACCCCGTTGCCCAGCTTGTCCTCGGCGAACAGACCGGCCTCGATCGACTTGGCGAGCTCCACCTCCTCCTCAGCGGTCAGCAAAGGCACTCGGCCGATCTCCCGCAGATAAATACGGACCAGATCGCTGGTCGGCGCCCGCTTGCCTACGTCTTCCTCATCGGCGCGGGGGGACTCCTCATCGCCCTGGGGCTCGAGGACCTCCACGCCCTTCTCGGCGAGCATCCGCACGACGCGTTCCAGCGCGTCGGACGGCAACTCGGATCGGTCAAGCGCGGCTGCGACGTCATCGACGGTTACGCTCCCGCGCTCCCTTCCCTTCGCGACGAGGTCCGCCACCTGGTCTACCGATGGCGGTCCGCTTGGCAGCACCGATGCACCCACGGGAGACAGTCTGCAGTATTGGTTCCATCAAATGGCAGACCCATTTTTGTCACTGAAGGTAAGGCGATCGTCCTTACCGAATTGAGATCGAAATAAGGTTTAGCCGGAGTTTGATCAGGAAAGTAAAGTCAATTACGCGGTCTGGTTACACGCGCCCGGCAACGCCCTCCAGTCGGACGCAACTTCTTCGCTGCCTGGATAGCGTTGTCCATCCTCTTTGTCGCATCTTGGACCGCGCCAAGTTCCCTGGTCAACCACCCTGGTATCCCGCCTACGATCGCCGCCGAACTGTTATCAACCACCTGCGTGATGAGCCTGACCAGGCAGGGTCAGGCCGCCCACTGGGCGATGCCGGCCCCCACCACGCCAGCGCGGCCGAGAGCGCCACGGCGGCACGGCTGTGCGCACAGGGCAGCGGCGAGGCGGCCACGGCAGCACGCAGGGACACCCGCGACCCGCTGGTCAGCTGCCGGCTGCGCGGTCGCGGAGGACGCGGCGTTGTTGCTCCAGCGCCACGAGCTCCCCGAACAGCTTGTTGTACTCCTGCTGCTCCTCCACCGGATTGAGCCGCTGGATCCGCGACTTCACCTGCGCGATGGCCCGATCGACCGCGATGGCCTCGATGGCCGCCAGCATGGCCTCGGCGTAGCGCTCCTCGGCATGCGCGTCCGCCTGGATCGGCTCCACCGCGAACCGGGTCACCAGCGCCCGGGAACCCTCCTCATGGGCGTGCTCCAGCAGCCGGTCCACCCACTCCCGCCCCCCGTGCCCAGCCGCCACGACACCACCGGCGGCGGCGATGACCTTGTGCAGCGCCACATGGTCAACGGCGGTGAAGGCCTGCGGGTCGAGCGCGTCGAAGCGGGGACCGAGCAGCGCCGGCCGCTGCACGGCCAGCTTGAGCAGCTCCCCTTCGACCCGCACGCTCGGATCGACGGGCGCCGCCCTGCGCACCCGCTGCGGCCGGCCCTGCTGCGCGCGCGAGATGTCGGAGATGCGCTGCATGACGAACCGCTCGTCCATGAACCCCAGCCACCGGTCCAGGTCGATGGCGTACCGCTTGCGCAGCCCGACGTCCTTGATCCCGGCCACGATCGGCGCGGCGGCGTCCAGCGCGGCGATCTTGCCTTCGTTGCTGCGCAGGTCGTAGCGGGAGATCGTGTTCCTGATCGCGAACTGGAACAGCGGCTCCCGGCTCGCGATCAGATCGCGCACGGCCGCGTCGCCCTGCTTGATACGCAGATCGCACGGGTCGAGCCCGTCGCTCTGGATCGCGACGTAGGTCTGGGTGACGAACTTCTGCTCGTCCGCGAACGCCCGCAGCGCCGCCTTCTGCCCCGCCGCGTCGCCGTCGAAGGTGAAGATCACCTCACCCCGGAACTCGGCCTGGTCCAGCAGGAACCTGCGCAGGACCTTGATGTGCTCCTCGCCGAACGAGGTGCCGCACGTGGCCACCGCCGTCGGCACCCCGGCCAGATGGCAGGCCATCACGTCGGTGTAGCCCTCGACGATCACCGCCTGGGCCCGCTTGGAGATCTCCCGTTTGGCGAGATCGATCCCATAAAGCACCTGGCTCTTCTTGTAAAGCGGCGAGTCAGGCGTATTCAGATATTTCGGACCATCATCGGAATCGAGCAACTTCCGCGCCCCGAAACCGATCACATCCCCGGTGGCGTCCCTGATCGGCCAGATGAGCCGCCCCCTGAACCGGTCGATGGGCCCCCGCCGCCCCTCCTTGGCCAGCCCACCCTTGACCAGCTCCTCGGCGGTGAACCCGCGCCCCAGGAGATGGCGGGTCAGCGCCTCCCACTCGGCGGGCGCGTACCCCACTCCGAACGTCTCCGCGTCGGCCCGCTCGAAGCCCCGATCCGACAGGAACCGCCGCCCGACGGAGGCGTCGGGCCCGAGCAGCTTGTCGGCGTAGAACTCGGCCGCCGCCTTGTGCGCCTCCACCAGCCGGGCCCGCTCGCCGTGATCGCGCCTGGGAACGTAACCACCCTGCTCGTACTGGAGCTGGATCCCGGCCCGCTGCGCCAGCCGCTCGACCGCCTCACCGAACGGCAGATGCTCGATCTTCTCGATGAAGGTGATCACGTCGCCACCTTCTGAGCAGCCGAAACAGTAGAACATTCCGCGCTCGGGGGTGACGTTGAACGACGGGCTCTTCTCGTCGTGGAACGGGCACAACCCCTTGAGGTTGCCGCCTCCCGCGTTGCGCAACTGGATGTGTTCGCCGATCACGTCGGCGATGGGTGAACGCTCGCGTACGAGCGCGATGTCGACATCACGGATCCGGCCAGCCACGCCGGTGAGTCTATTCCGCCCCACCGACGGTTCCCGACCTCGACGGTACGGGAAGGCATGGGTTACCTGTCAGTTGCTAAAGGGGGAAAGCGGCTATGCGGGGGCTCCCGGTCGGCTACAAAGGTTGTCGGTGGAAACGGTGACACGGGTGGAGATCATGCGATCGGGGCTTATCGGACGATGGGCGGCCGTCACGGGCGCGCTGCTGCTGACCGGTGCCTGCACCCAGGCGACCGGCCTGGCGGGTGTCAGCGCCCGGTCGCCCTCCACCGCCCCGGTCACCGGCACCCCGTCGGTCACGGCCACGATCCCGCAACCGAGCCCGCAGGCCGCCGCCGAGCAGCCGCCCAAGGGCGACGACCCGGTCAAGGTGCCGCCGCCGAAGTTGTCGAAGTACACGTACGCGTTCCCGGTCAAGGGGTGCAAGACCACCTACCAGCGCAAGTTGCTCGTGTTACCCAAGACGACGATCTGGGCCGGGCAGGGGTGCGCGTTCGTGGCGCCCGTCGGGGGTGTCGTGGACGAGGTGAACGCCCAGAACAAGTGGCGACCGTCCACGGACGAGGGCGCCGACCGCGAGGGCCGGTTCGTCACGATCATCGGCGATGACGGCGTACGTTACCTCGGCGGCCACCTCGACACGATCGCCGACGGCGTCAGGCCGGGCGTGCGGGTCAAGGCGGGCCAGTTGCTCGGGCGGGTGGGCAGGTCGGGCAACGCCCGCGACACCGCGTCCAACCTCTACTTCGCGATCTCGTGGAAGACCGGCCCGGCCTTCTGGTGGGTACGCAGGGGCATGGTCGAGCCGTGGGACTACCTGGACGCGTGGCAGTCCGGCAACCGCACGCTGTCGCCCAGGGAGGAGACCCTGGCGCTGCGCGGCAGGCTCGGTGAGACGCCGCGCTGCGCCGTTCAGTGCAAGGCGAAGAGGACACCGCAGGCGAGCAAGACTCCGAAGCCCGATGACGACGTGCCCGTGGTGATCACTATGGACCCGACGACAACTCTTTCTGGTCTACGATGACGCCTGACCTGATGAGCTCCTGGATATCGTCCACGACGTCCCAGGTGTTGACGTTCATGCCGGCGATCACCCGGCCGCCGCGCAGCCAGTAGACGATAAACTCCAGGCTCTCCGGGTCGCCCCGGTAGACGATCTCGTCGTAGCCCTCGATGTCGCCGGAGAACTCCATGCCGAGCTCGTACTGGTCGGTGTAGAAGTACGGCACCGCGTCGTAGACCACCTCCTGGCCGAGCATGGACCTGGCCGCCGCGGGGCCGCCGTTGAGCGCGTTGGCCCAGTGTTCGACGCGCAGGCGCCGGCCGTACAGGGGGTGGAAGGGCTCGGCCACGTCGCCCGCCGCGAACACGTCGGGGTGCGAGGTGCGCAGGGCGGCGTCCGTAAGGATGCCGTGCCCGACGTCGAGGCCGGCGTCGCGGGCCAGCCCGACCTCGGGGGCGGCGCCGATGCCGACCACGACCATGTCGGCGGTGAGCCGCTCGCCGGAGCTGAGCCGCACGCCGGTCTCGGTGATCTCCGCGGCGGCGGTGCCGAAGCGCAGGTCGACGCCCTTGCGCACGTGCAGGCGGGCGAACAGGTCGCCGAGTTCGGGGCCGAGCGCCCGGTTCAGGGCGGTGGGTTCGGGTTCGACGACGGTGACCGCGCAGCCCGCCGCGCGGGCCGCCGCCGCGGTCTCCAGTCCGATCCAGGACGCGCCGACGATCAGCACACTGCCCGCCGACGCGAAGCGTTCCTTGAGGGTCTCGCTGTCCTGGACGGTACGCAGGTAGTACGCGGGTCCCGGCAGGCGTCTGGGCACGGCGCCGGTGGCGATGAGCAGCTTGTCGTACGGCTGGCGCGACCCGTCGCCGAGCCTGATCAGGTGGTGATCGAGCTCGATGCGGGTGACGCGCATGCCGAGCCGTAGATCCACGCTGTTGTCCGCGTACCACTCGGAGGCGTGGACGAAGATCTTCTCTCGTTCGCTCTTGCCCTGGAGGTACTCCTTGGACAGGGGAGGTCTCTCGTAGGGCCGTTCGTTCTCCGCGCCGACCAGCACGACCTCGCCGTCGAAGCCCTCTTCGCGCAACGTCTGCGCCGCCTTGGCTCCCGCCAGGCCGGCGCCGACGATCACATATGTGGCCATGGGCGCAGTATCCGCCCACCGGGGTCGTGGCGAAAGCGGGTTGTGTCAGGTGACCTGCCTCATTGGCAAACCTTGGTCATCGCGAAAGCTGGTCATCGCGAGAGCCTTCTGTGCCAGGCCACCGCCGAGGTGTCGGTGAGCGAGGCGATCTGGTCGATGACCACCCGCACGCGGGCCGCGTCGTCGGGCGCCTCCGCGTACGCGGGTCGGAAGGCGGGCTCCAGCGTGCCCGGGGCGCCGAGGGTGATCAGGGAGGCCAGTTCGGTGATGAGGTCGCGCTGCCTGGCCTGGTTGGCGTTGTGGTCCTTGGTGGTCATCACGTAGTGGGCGGTGACGCCTTTGAGCAGCGCGCACTCCAGCCGGGTCGCGTGCGGCACGACGAGGTCGGCGCGGTGGCGGGAGCCGTACACCTCCTTGGTGGCGGCCTGCGCGGAGCGGCAGAAGCGGCCGATGAGGCCGCTCGTGAGGGCCTTGAGCCCGGCCAGGTCGGCGAGGGTGGCGTCGAAGTGGCGCGGCCAGAGCGGGTCGGCGATCAGCCTGGCGAAGACGTGTTCGAGCTCGTTCGGGTCGGTGCCGGGGGCGTACCAGGTGCGGGTGATCTCGCACACGTGGCTGCGCTCGACCGGTGACTGGAGTGCCTCGGGGGTGACGTGGCCGGAGTGCAGGGCGTCCTCGAGATCGTGTACGGAGTAGGCCACGTCGTCGGCCCAGTCCATGATCTGCGCCTCGAAGCTCACCCGCCCCTCGGGCGCGCCGTCCCTGATCCACTCGAACACGGGCAGGTCGTCGTCATATACGCCGAATTTTGGTGACTTGTCGCAGGTCCACGGGTACTTGATCGAGGCGTCCAGGGCCGCGCGGGTCAGGTTCAGCCCGGCGCTGCGGCCGTCCTCGGTGAGCACCTTGGCCTCGAGCCTGGTGAGCAGGCGCAGGCTCTGGGCGTTGCTCTCGAAGCCGCCGCACGAGGCCGACAGCGCGTTGAGCGCCATCTCCCCGTTGTGGCCGAACGGCGGGTGCCCCAGGTCGTGCGCCAGGCAGGCGGTCTCCACCAGGTCGGGGTCGACGCCGAGCGTGGCGCCCATCTCCCTGCCGACCTGGGCGCATTCGAGCGAGTGCGTGAGCCTGGTGCGCGGGATGTGCTGGCCCCCGCCGAGCGTCTCTCCAGGGCCCACGACCTGCGTTTTCGCCGCCAGCCTGCGCAGTGCGGCGCTGTGCAGCACCCGGGCTCGGTCGCGTTCGAACGCGGCTCGTTCCGGATTGCCGGGAGGTTCCGGAACCCAGCGCTCCTGGTCGTGCTCGTCGTAGTACGGCATCAGTGCAGTGATTTTATCCAGTTTCCTGACTCCGCTAGTGTCAAGCCTCGCGAGAACCCATTCCCCGGGAGCCCTCCCCCATGACGACAGCGTTCCGAGCAGTGCTGGCCTTCACCCTGCTCGCCGGCTTCTACGTTCTGGTCGGCCTCATCCTGGCGGCCGCCGTCTTCTTCGACGTCCTGCTCCTCGTCGACTTCCACGCCAACACCGTCAAGATCGCGATCGTCCTCACCCTGGCCGCCGGGGCGCTCGTACGTGCCCTGTTCATGGTGAGCCGCCGCCGCGGCGGTGACCAGCCGGGCGTGCCGGTCGGGCGCGAGCACGAGCCGGTGCTCTGGCAGACGGTCGAGGACCTCGCCCAGCGCGTGCGCACGGCGCCGCCGGACGAGATCCGCCTGGTGGCGGAGGTGAACGCGGCCGTCTCGGAGGACACGAGATACCTGGGGCTGAAGGCGACGCGGCGGCGGATGTTCATCGGGCTGCCGCTGCTGCAGACGCTCACCGTCGACGAGATGCGCGCGGTGCTCGGGCACGAGCTGGGCCACTACAGCGGCGCCCACACGCGGCTGGGCGCGCCGGTCTACCGGGGCCGGGTCTCCTTGATCGCGACCGTGCAGGGCCTCGGCAACCACCCGTTCATCCAGCGGGTCTTCACCTGGTACGCCAAGCTCTACCTCCGGGTCTCACAAGGCGTCTCGCGCAAGCAGGAGCTGGAGGCCGACACGTTCGCCGTCGGGATCGGCGGCCGGCAGGCGATGGCGGACGCCCTGCGCAAGATCCACGCCACCGCGATGGGCTGGGAGCTGTACGTCAACAACTACCTGGCCCTGACGGGCGCGGGCGGGACCAGGCCGGCGGCGGTGTTCGGGGGTTTCCACGCGCTGATGAGCGACCCGGACCGGCAGGCCGAGATCGCCAAGCTGGGGGAACAGCCTGAAGAGGTCTCGCCGTACGACTCCCATCCGAGCCTGGCCGAACGCCTGTCCGCCATCGAGCACCTGGCGGAGCCGCAGCACGTACCCGACCCTCGCTCCGCGCTGACGCTGCTGCGGGACGCGAACGTGGCGGTGCAGGCGGTGGAGCAGTCGATGTGGACGCCGGACGCGCTGACCGGGCTGCGGCCGGTGCCGTGGGAGGAGCTGATCGCGCACGGCATGTACGCGGGCCGCAACGCCGACGCCCTCCACGACCTGGCGGTGTCGGGGCAGGAGGTGATGGGGGCGGCCCAGCCGTACCTGGACGCGGCCTTCGAGGCGATCGCGCGGGGGCGGCAGGCGGAGCTGGCGGCGAAGCTCCTGGAGCGGGGCTGGAACCCGTCGGACACCCTGCTGGCCGGGGTTCTGGGCCAGGCGCTGGAGGCCGTGCTGATCCAGCTCGGGGAGGCCAAGTGGACGTTGTCGTGGTCGGGGCCGGCGCGGCTGCTGTTCGACGATGGGGAGGAGGTGGCGCTGTCGGAGTACGCGGCCCAGGTGGCGGCGAATCCGGCGGCGGTGGGCGGGTTGCGGCAGTGGCTGGGGGACCACGGCATGCGCCACGACTACGTCCCGGTGGGTGTTTCGCCGGGGCCACAAGCACGGCCTGCGCAATAGGGGCGCTACGCGCATCAGGACATCAGCCGTCCCGGCGCTGAGGATCGTGTCCACCACGCCACTCCGGTCGGGCAGCCCGTAGGCGTCGCAGATCAGCCGGACCCGTCTGGGGGCGTCGACGGCCCCGGGGCCCAGGCCCACGTACTGCCAGCAGACGTGCGCCACGTCGTGGATCCGCCGCCCGGGTCCCGCCAGGTCCCAGTCGATGAACGCGATGGGCCGCAGGTCGTCACCTCCGTAACCCCGTCAACCCGCGCGGCGTGGAGCTGATCCTGCGCAAGACCGCCACCTCGGCCGTGTACCGCTTCCCCCTCACCGCCGACCCGCGCAAGTGGCAGCCGGGCACCACGACCGCGATCACCCAGACGGTCACCCTGCGCGCGTCCATCCCCGCAGGCGGCTACGCGCTCCTGCTCAACCTGCCGGATCCGCAGCTCGCATCTCGTACGGAATACTCGATCCGGCTGGCCAACCAGGGCACCTGGGAGTCCGGCACCGGCCTGAACAACCTCCTCCACACCATCACCGTGAGCTGACGGTCTTGACCGACTGGGATCGGTATCCGCCCGCCTCCACAGCCTCGACGACGAGGTCGTGGACCGGCCGGGGCTCGGCCGGGAGGAGGGTGGTCAGGTCGGTGTCACGCGCTTCGAGAACACCCGCGATGGCGTTGGAGAACAGCGAGATCGTGTGGGTGATCTGATACGGCTCAAGGCCGCTTCCCGCCAGCGCCGCACGCGTGTCGAAGAGGGGGATGGCCCGGTATTCGACCGTACGGCCGAGCGCCCCGGTCAGGACCTCGGCGATGTCCTGGCCGCCGAGCGCGGTGACGCCTTCGAGTTCGTACGTCCTGCCCGCGTGGCGGCCGCGGCCCGTGCCCGCGAGGTCGTGCTGGGTCTCGGCGGCGACGCGTACGGCCACGTCCGCGAGGTCCTGCTTGGCCACGACCGATACCCGGCCGGTCCCGAGTGCCGCCGCGAAGAAACCGGTCGCGGCGGCCGACTCGGCGCCCGCGGCCGCGAGGCCGACGGGCACCTCGGCGTACAGCCCGTTGCGCAGCACGGTGACCTCGAACGGGGCGGCGGCCAGGCGGGCCTCGGTCCAGCGGTGCGGGAGCGCGATGGTCATCAGGTCACCCGAGCCTGCCAGGCTGGTGTAGATCACATGCCGTACGCCCGCGGCGGCGGCCGCGTCCACCACCGCCCCATGACGGGCGAACACCACGTCGTCCTCGGCGTACCCGGCCGAGACGAACACCAGCACGTCCACTCCCTTGAAACCCTCCGACAGGCTCGCCGGATCGTCGAAGTCGATCCGGCGCGCGGTCGGGCCGTCGCCCGACCGGGTGCCCGCCACGACGTCCAGCCCACCGACCGCGGCCAGACCGTCCAGGATCAGGCCGCCGAGCGCTCCGGAAACACCGGTAACGAGAATCATCGAGACACTCCTCACATTGATCTGCTGGGAACCACGTCCCAGCATCGGCCCGGAGCCGGCGGTGTCGTAAGAAGGCATCTTCATGTCAGTCACGAACACGGCGATAACCCTCCAGGCCGGCCGCGTTGGGGGGCGGAAACTCGTTTGACCACGCGGACCGCCGATGACGACGATCAGGTGGTGCGCATCGATGTCTCGAGATTCTCGCCCGGCGACATACAGCTACTGGTCGATTTCCTGACCGAAGAGGAATGGCCCTTCCACGCGGGCACCCAGGACCGGGAGACGGTCCGGCGCAGGGCCGTGGAAGGGCTTTATGACAACGAGGAGACGCGTACGTTCTGGGTGCTCGCCGACGGACAGCACGCGGGGCTGGTCAGGTTGCAGGACCTCCCCGACGACACCCCCATGTTCGACCTGCGGATCCGGCAGTCATGGCGGGGACGGGGCCTCGGCACGGCGGCGGTCGCCTGGCTGACCGGCTACCTCTTCACCGAGTTCCCGCAGATCACGCGGATCGAAGGCACGACGCGCCAGGACAACCACGCGATGAGAGCGGTCTTCCGGAAGAGCGGATACGCGAAAGAGGCGCATTACCGGGAAGCGTGGCCAGGCCAGGACGGGATCCGCTATGACTCGATCGGCTATGCGATCCTTCGCCGTGACTGGCTTTCCGGGACGGTCACACTCCCGGACTGGGACGACGAATCCCAGTGAATCTCTTGTTCAGCTGTTCTTGATCATTCTCTCGCCCCCCAGAGCGAGAAGAAGGAACATATCGAACTGGTGCAGGTTGGCCTTGTCCATGCGTCTGATCGCTTCGATGCCTGTTTTGGCGGTCCAGACATGGATCAACGCTTCCTCGCGGGTGACCTGGAACGCGGGATCGTAGTCGGCGCGATGCCGCAGCACTTGAAGTTCGCTGAAGGTCTTGGCCAGTTCCTCGAGGTCCGCCGGGACCGTTCCCGTGGTGGAGTCCACGAACAGCAGGCTGACCGGGCCAGGAAGAGTGCGCCGAGCGACGAGGTCATCGACCCATCTGGCCGCTTTCCGGAAATTGCCGTGGGCGTACCAGCGGCCGATGACCTGCTGATGTTCGAGCGGCCCCGTTCGGGCCGCTCGACGTGCGCCATGCTGAACCAGCTCATAAAAGAGCGCGTAGTATGCGGTCGAGATCGCGCGGCGCAGAAAAACGGTGCGGCGGCCCCATGCTTCGCCCGTCAGAGCGCTGGCGAGATGGAGGTAGTCGTCGGCATTGAAGTCTCGTCTCACGGCCTCTCCTGCTGATCGGAGTCCATCGACTCATTGCCGGCGCTCGTGTCTTCGGGCCGGTCGCGAGAGGCCCAGTAGCTTGCGGTGAACAGCCTCACATGCACGTAGTCATCGAGGCCTTGTTCGACCGCGAGCCGATTCGCCCCCGTGTGGAGTCCGTGAAAGTACGCGACAGACCAGGTTTCGCCTTCCGGCGAGTCCGTGACGACCAGCGCCCTGAGGATGTCTTCTCCCGCCGAATCCTCGTACGGCTCGACGACTACCTGGCGAACCGCGGGACCGTCGGGGAGGTTCAACTCCTTGATCGCGGCGGCCAGGTTGTTCATCATTTCGGTTCGCCTGTGGGCTCTCATAAGAACCATCTTGACCCTTTCGGACATTAGTAGACGGCCACGTCAGCGGGCCATTCGCATCTTGTCAGAAGTCTCCATCACAGGCCTCGAATTTATGAAAGATCAGGCTCGCGACTACGTCAAATGCGGTCGCAATCCAGGGCAACACCGTCTTTGTTAGGCGGCGCCTTTCCGTTCGAGGAGGCGGTCGGCTCGGGTGCGGGCGGTCGTGGCGAGGCGGGTGGCGGCGGGCTGGCCGAGGAAGATGCCGAGCAGGGCCAGCGCGATCCCGCCGAGTTGCTGCGCGGTGAGCGCTTCCGCCGCGATCGTCGTCCCGAGCAGGACCCCGGTCACCGGGTTGAGCAGTCCGAGCAGGCCCACCGTGCCGGCCGGCAGGTGCCGCAGCCCCGCGAACCAAGAGGCGAAGGCGATGGCCGTGGCGACGACGGTGACGTAGGTGAAACCCGCGATCGCGGGGGTCGTCAGGGTCGGTGGCGGGCCTTCCAGAGCGATGGCGAACGGCATCAGGACGAGGCCGCCGGCGATGAGCTGCCACGACGTCGATGACAGTACGTCGACCTCGTGGCTCCACCTTTTGGCCAGCACGTACCCGAGTGACGACATCAGCATGGCCGCGACGGAGGCGAGCACGCCGCGGCCGTCGACGGCGGTCGTGCCGGTGAGGAGCATCAGGCACACGCCCGCGATGCCGACGGCGGCTCCGGCCAGGTACGTGACCCGCGGCCGCTCGGCGAGTAACGACCAGGCCAGCAGCATCATCACGACGGGCGAGGTCGCCATGATCGTCGAGGCGACGGTCGTCGGGAGCAGTTGCGCGGCCAGGTAGACGAGCGCGAAGAAGGCGCTCATGTTGAGGATCCCGAGGACGAGAGACTTCCACCACCACGTGCCATGGGGGCGCTTCCTGCTGAGGAGGAGCAGCAGCAGCCCGGCGGGCAGCGCCCTGATGGCGGCCCCGTACAGGGGGTAGCCGGAGGGGAGGAACTGGTGGGTGACGTAGTAGTTCGTCCCCCAGGCCACGGGCGCGATCGCAGTGACCAAGGCCCAACCCGCAGTAGCTTTCATGGAAGCTATAATATCTTCCTTGGAAGCTATATTGGAGAGTCATGAGCGAACCCCTGGATCACATCGCCCGCATCCAGCGGCAATGGGCTCGCGAGCGCCCGGACGTGGACGTCACCCCGCAGGGGGTGATCGGGCGGCTGCACCGCCTCGCCGGGCATCTCACCGAGCAGTTGTGCGTCGTCTACCGGCGGTACGGGCTCAAGGAGGGCGAGTTCGACGTCCTGGCCGCTCTGCGGCGGGCCGGGGAGCCGTACGAGCACGCGCCCGGGGAGCTCGCCGCGTTCACCATGGTCACCACGGGCGCGATGACCAAGCGCATCGACCGGCTCGAACGCGACGGGCTGGTCACCCGCCGGGTGAGCGAGCGTGACGGGCGCGGCCGGGTGGTGGCGCTCACCGACGCGGGCAAGGACCTGATCGACCGGGCGTTCACCGAGCACATGCGCAACGAACGCCGCCTCGTCGACGAGCTGGACCCGGAGCAGGCCGCCCAACTCGAATCACTGCTGGCGGCCTGGCTGGCCCACTTCGAGGCGCCCCTCCAGCCGGACGGCTGAGCACGCGCGGTGTTCTGTTATGTTGGGCGGCGACGCGGGGTGCCCGGAGATCCGGGCTGAGATCAAACCCGTCGAACCTGATCTAGTTCGGACTAGCGAAGGGACGTCAACGTTGACCTCGTCCATAGCGGCAATCGCCCCGAACGGCGACGCGGGCGCGCAAGGTACGTTCTGCGACGACATGTGGCAGCGCACCGCCGATCTGATGGGCGCGATCCACGACCACCCGTTCAACACCGCCCTCGGCGACGGCACCCTCGAACGCGACCGGTTCGCCTTCTACATCGTCCAGGACGGCCGCTACCTGGAGGCGTTCTCCAAGGCCCTGGCCACCGCGTCGACCCGCGCGGCCGACCCCGCGGACGCGGCCTTCTACGCCCAGAGCGCCCACACCGCCCTGGCCGCGGAACGCATGCTGCACGCGGGATACATCGAGGAGTTCGGCCTCGGCGCCGAGGACGCGGCGGGCATCGCGACCTCGCCGACGTGCCTGGCGTACGCGTCGTTCCTGCAGGCCACGGCACTCACCGCGCCCTATCCGGTGCTCGCCGCAGCGGTGCTGCCGTGCTTCTGGATCTACCAGGACGTCGGTACGGCCCTGCTTCAGAAGGCCGGCCCCGAGCACCCGTACCAGAAGTGGATCTCCACCTACTCCGACCCCGCCTTCGCGGCCTCGGTCGAACAGGCCAAGTCCATCACGGACCGGCTCGCCACGACCACCGACCCGGCGACTCGGGAGGCCATGGGGGAGGCGTACTGCCGGGCGGCCGCGTACGAGTGGATGTTCTGGGACAGCGCCTGGCACCGCGAGTCCTGGCCGACCGCCCGCTGGCTTTCCTGACGGCGATGGTCGTCCGGTGCGTACGCGCAGGCCGCCCGATAGGCTGCCGGGCCACCAGCGTGTCGCCGATCCGGCACATGACGTTGTCCCACCCGTTCGTCCCACCCGTTCGCCATCGCTTCGACCGGCAAGTGCGCGAGGTCAGGGTGCTGGGCGGCCAAGGAGCCGCCGTACGAGATCCGGGGAGACGTCCACTTCGGCGGCCGGCATGCGGTGCGGACCCACCCGGCGAGCCTGACTCGTTCCATTGGCGGCGGAGGGCCGTAGGGTGATCGCCGTGGAGAGACATATCGCGTTCGAGCGGCTGTACAACTTCCGCGATCTCGGCGGCTACCAGGCCGCGGACGGCCGTGAGGTGCGGTGGGGGCGGCTGTTCCGCTCGGACTCGCTGGCCAGGCTCGAAGGTCTGGACTGGGCCCGGTTCCAGGAGCTGGGGATCCGCACTGTGATCGACCTTCGCTACCCCTGGGAGATCGAGGCCCAGGGCCGCGTGCCCGCACAGCGGGGATTGGCCTACTTCAACTTCAGCATCGAGCACCGGCCGTACGACCAGGCGGAGATCGACCCGGACGTGGACCCGTGGCGCTACCTGGCCGACCGGTATGCCGAGGTGGCCTTGGACGGCGTGAACGAGCTCCGTCAGGCGCTCGAGGTCATCGCCGCGGGCACCGGGCCTCTGGTGTTCCACTGCAAGTCCGGCAAGGATCGGACCGGTCTGGTGGCCGCCCTCGTACTGTCCCTGCTGGGTGTGGCCGAAGACGACATCGTCGAGGACTTCGCGCTCACCGAACTGGCCACCGACCGCCTGCTCGCCGACTGGCGAGCCGCCAATCCCGGCCGCGAACTGCGCTGGCCCGCCTACGGACGAGCCCCGGCGGACATCATGCGCCTGTCCCTTGCCGACATGACCGCGACCTACGGCTCCATCCACGCCTACGCCACCGAGCGACTCGGTATCGACAAGGAACTGATCAGCCGGCTTCGAGGCAACCTGCTCAGGCCGTGAACGACGCAGACCCCAACGACCCGCCCCGGTCGCGTTGTTCCTCGGAGGCCAGAGCAGGCCTGCCGGAGGCGGCGGACCTGTTGGCGCACTCCCGCGTGGCAGGTGTCTGCGTGCATGGATAACTGCGGTGCGCGCAGCGCCAATGCCAAGCGCGAGGGTGCTCTTCCATGATGGAGGCCAATGCACGCAACGCCCACTTACGGGGGAACGGGCTCAGGGCTACGCGATACCGACGAACAGGGCCCGCCTCATTATCATGATCATGTCACACATCACCACCACCGCAGCGGGACTGGCCGCAGTCGTGGCCGCCGGCCTGATCGGCGCTCCGGCCTCTGCCGCCTCCGGCGCGATCGGAGGGAGCTCGACAGCATTAGCGACGCAGGCAGGCGGCTGCAAGAGCATCTCAGGTAGCCCGAAGGGCGCTCCCAGGGCGGACATCGCGGTCTACTACTGCTGGCAGGGCAGCGGCAAAGCCAAGCGGGTCTTCTGGACGACCCACTACTACCCCAGGGGCACGCGCATCGGACTCGAGGTGACCGGCGTACGCAAGGGGGCGATCTACACCGTGAAGTCGAAACGCCCCAAGGTGTCCTACAGCGTGACACGCGGCAGGTTCAACAGGACGGTCGACCACGTCTGGTTCAAGGCGTGCAAGGTGCGGGGTACCAAGGTGTACTACGCCTGCACCGTGCTTCGCTGAGCACCTTTCCGGGGTCGAAGGGGCGGAACCCCGGAATGATCTAGCGGGTGTCGGAGTCCGTTTCTGCCAAGGCTGCTCGGCCTGCCTCCAAGCGGGCCACCGGGATGCGGAACGGGGAGCAGGAGACGTAGTCCAGGCCCACGTCGTGGCAGAAGTGGATCGAGTCCGGGTCTCCGCCGTGTTCGCCGCAGATGCCCAGGTGCAGGTCTGGTCTGGCCGATCTGCCTTCCGCCACCGCTATTTCGACGAGGCGGCCGACTCCCTCTCGGTCCAGGGTCTCGAACGGGGAGACGCCGAAGATGCCCAGGTCCAGGTACTTCGGGAAGAAGGCCGATTCCACGTCGTCCCTCGAGAAGCCCCACGCCATCTGGGTCAGGTCGTTGGTGCCGAACGAGAAGAACTCCGCCGCCTCCGCTATCTGGGCCGCCGTGAGGGCTGCCCTGGGGACCTCGATCATGGTGCCTATCAGGGCCTCCACGCCGACCTCCGCGAGGATGCCGCGCGCCTCCTCTCGTACCGACTCCAGCTCCTGTACGGCCGCCACCAGCGGGATCATGATCTCCGGCTTTGCCCCAGGGACTTCCTTGGCCGCCTGGGCTATCGCCCTCACCTGCATCGCGAACAGGCCCGGAATGACCAGGCCCAGGCGTACGCCGCGCAACCCCAGCATCGGGTTCTGCTCGTGCAGGCGTTTTACCGCTGCCAGGAGCTGGTGGTCCTTCTCCGTGGCCTCGTCCGTGGCCGCTTTGACCGACAGGTCCACGATGTCAGGGAGGAACTCGTGGAGAGGTGGGTCGATTAGGCGGATTGTCACGGGGTCGCCGCCCATAGCTTGAAAAATCCCGAGGAAGTCGGTCTTTTGTAGCGGCTCCAGCGCGTCCAGCGCCGCCTGGCGGTCCTCGTCCGTCGATGCCAGCACCAGATCTTCCACCAGTTGCCGGCGTTCGCCCAGGAACATGTGCTCCGTCCGGCACAGGCCGATGCCCTCCCCGCCGAAGCGACGGGCCCGAGCCGCGTCCTCCGGGGTGTCCGCGTTCGCCCGCACGCCCAGCCTGCGGGCCGCGTCCGCGCGGCGCATGATCCGGTCCACCGCCCCGACCAGGTCGTCATCCTGAATGCCGCGCTCGAAGTACTCGACCACCGCCGAGTCCACCACCGGCACCTCCCCGAGGAACACCTCCCCGGAGGTCCCGTCGATGGAGATCACATCGCCCTCCGAGACCACCACCCCGCCGGGCGCGGTGAACGTGCGCTCGCGCGTGGAGACCTCCAGCTCCTCCGCCCCGCACACGCACGTCTTGCCCATCCCGCGGGCCACCACCGCCGCGTGCGAGGTCTTGCCGCCGCGGCTGGTCAGGATGCCCTTGGCGGCGATCATGCCGGCCAGGTCGTCGGGGTTGGTCTCGCGGCGGATGAGGATGACGTCTTCGCCCTGCTCCGACAGCTCCACCGCCCGTTCGGAGGAGAAGACGGCCTTGCCGACCGCGGCGCCGGGGGAGGCGTTCATACCCTTGGCGATCTTCTGCTTGGCGGCGCCGCCGTCGAAGCGGGGGAACATGAGCTGCGCGAGCTGGTCGCCGGTGACGCGCGTGACGGCCTCGTCCAGCGTGATCAGGCCCTGGTCCACGAGCTGGGTGGCGATGCGGAACGCGGCCGCCGCCGTACGCTTGCCGACCCGCGTCTGCAACATCCACAGTTTCCCGCGCTCGATCGTGAACTCGATGTCGCACAGGTCCTTGTAGTGGTTCTCCAGGGTCCGCATGATCGCGAGGAGCTCGTCGTACGACTGCTTGTCGATGCGTTCGAGCTCCTCCAGCGGGATCGTGTTGCGGATGCCGGCCACCACGTCCTCGCCCTGGGCGTTCTGCAGGTAGTCGCCGTAGATGCCCTGCCGGCCGGAGCCGGGGTCGCGGGTGAAGGCGACGCCGGTGCCCGAGTCGTTGCCGACGTTGCCGAAGACCATGGCCACGATGTTGACGGCGGTGCCGAGGTCGGCGGGGATCCGTTCCTGGCGGCGGTAGAGGATGGCGCGCGGGGCGTTCCAGGAGTCGAAGACGGCCATGACGGCCAGCCGCATCTGCTCGCGCGGGTCGGTGGGGAAGTCCTTGCCGGTCTCCTCGCGCACGATGCCCTTGAACGTCTCCACGAGGCCCTGCAGCTCGCCCGCGTCCAGGTCGGTGTCCTGGCGTTTGCCCTTCACCGCGTCCAGCGCCTGCTCGAACCGCTCGCCATCGATCCCGAGCACGGTCTTGCCGAACATCTGGATGAGCCGACGGTAGGAGTCCCAGGCGAACCGGTCGTTGCCGCCCGCCTGCTTGGCCAGGCCGTGCACGGACTCGTCGTTGAGACCGATGTTGAGCACCGTCTCCATCATCCCCGGCATCGAGAACTTGGCCCCCGACCGCACGCTCACCAGCAGCGGATCGTCGGCCTGCCCGAGCCGCCGGCCCATCTGGGCCTCCAGGGCCTCCAGGTGCTCGGCGACCTCCTCGGAAAGGCCGTCCGGCTCGGCGCCCTCCGCCAGGTAATGGCGGCACGCCTCACTGGTGATCGTGAATCCGGGGGGAACGGGCAGCCCAAGATTGGTCATTTCGGCGAGGTTCGCACCCTTGCCGCCGAGAAGATCCTTGAGATTCCTGTTGCCCTCGGTGAAGTCGTAAACGTACTTGGCCACCACACGCTCCAATCCAACGCCTCTGCCCGGACTCTACCGGCGAAATTGATGATGAAACTGCACTCCTCGTATAAGTCGGCGTTTGTGCTGGTGAAGGGCCTATGAGAGGTCTAATCCAATTATAAGCTCGGAAGTCGCAAAATTGGATTAGACCAATTGGTTTAAACCAATTCTTGAGAAAGACGGCGGGTGGGTGCAGAATCGGATCACACCCCCACCAGGAGGCCCCCATGGCCACTCCTACCAAGCCCAAGCGGCGCGCCCGGGTCGTCGCGGGTTCCGCAAAGGCGGCCGTCGACTCGACGATCTACCTCGACGACCGCCTGCCGTTCGCCCGCTGGCTCCGGCCGCAACTGCGCAAGCTGTTCCCGAGCCACTGGTCGTTCCTGCTGGGCGAGCTGGCGCTCTACTCGTTCGCGCTGCTGGTGCTCACGGGGACGTTCCTGACGCTGTTCTACAAACCCAACCCCGACGTGGCCTTCGCGTCGGTCACGGAGATCAGCCTGGAGGTGCGCGGCGGGCTGCTGATGCGCCAGCTGCACCACTGGTCGGCGACGGTGTTCGTGCTGGCGATCGTGGCCCACATGTGCCGCGTCTTCTTCACCGGCGCCTTCAGGAAGCCGCGCGAGCTGACGTGGATGCTCGGCGTGATGCTGTTCGGGCTGGCGCTGTTCGAGGCGTTCCTGGGGGTCTCGCTGACCGCCGACCAGCTCGCCATGACCGGGCTGCGGCAGGCGCAGGGGTTGTTGTTGTCGATCCCGCTGGCCGGCACGTACCTGTCGGCGTTCGTGTTCGACGGCGCGTTCCCCGGCCAGGTCATCCCGCGCGTCTTCGTCACGCACGTGTTGCTGGTGCCCGGCATCCTGCTGGCGGTGGTGCCGGTGCACGCGCTGATCCTCACCTGGCGGCAGAAGCACACCGAGCGCCGGGCGACAGCCGCCGACGAACACCGGGTCACCGGCGGGCCGTTCTTCCCCTACTTCGCGGTCAAGAACGGCGCCACGGCGCTGTTCACGATGGGGGTCATCGCGCTGCTGGCCACGTTCGTGCGGGTCAACCCGGTGTGGGAGCACGGGGCGTACAGCCAGGGCGGTTATCCGCCGTCGGCGCAGCCGTTCTGGTACTACGGGGTGCTGGACGGCGCGCAGCGGCTGGTCCCGCCGTGGGAGATCACGATCGGCGGGTACGTGTTACAGCTCGGATTGTGGATACCGCCGCTGATCCTCGCGGTGTTCTTCGGCGTGCTCTTCCTGTATCCGTTCCTGGAGCGGCGGTTCACCGGAGACGGCGACTACCACCAGCTGCTGGACCGGCCGTCGCAGGCGCCGGTGCGCACGGCGCTGGGCGTCGCGGTGATCACGTTCTTCACGGTGTTGTGGGCGGGGATGTGGCTGTCCGAGGCGTCGCCGGAGATGCACTCCGCGGCCGGTTTCCCGCAGCCGAATCCCGCGCCGGACGCGCTGCTGACCGTGCCGCCCGACACGTACCAGGTGGTCGTCTTCGGTCTGCGGGTGGCGGTGTTCGTGCTGCCGGTGCTGGCCTTCCTCGTCACCCGGGCGATCTGCCGGCGGCGGATGTCCTAGGAGGCGAGGGGGTTGTCCTCGGGCGGCGAGCCCGGCACGCCGTCCCGCGGCGGCAGCCAGAGCACGAACGTCGCCCCTTGCCCCAGCCGCGAGAACACCGACACCCGGCCCCCGTGCGACTCCACGATCTGGCGGACGATGGCCAGACCCAGACCCGTGTGGCGGTCGCGGCGGCTGGCCTCGCCGCGCCAGAAGCGGTCGAACACCCGCGCCTGATCCGCCTCCCCCAGCCCGGGCCCGTCGTCGCGGACCGCCACCCACAACCAGCCCTCCGACCTGCCCGCCGCGACCCGGATCGTGCCGCCGGGCGGCGACAGGCGCACGGAGTTGGACAGCAGGTTGGCCACGGCGCGGCGCAGCGCGTCGGAGTCGCCGGTCATCTCCAGGCCGGGCCCCAGGTCACGGACGATCGTCACGTGGCGGGCGGCGGCCGGGGTGGCGTGCTCCTCGCACGCCTCCCCCGCCACCCTGGCCAGATCCAGGTCGGCGTCGGCGAACGCGGCGCCCTGGCGCCTGGCGCTGGCCAGCAGGTCCTCCACGAGCCTGGTCATGCGGGTGGTCGCGCGGTCGACGATGGCCACGGCCCTGGCCCGCTCCTCGTCGCTGGCGTCGGGGGCGGCGAGCACGGCGTCCACGTTCGCGCGGATGATCGTCAGCGGGCTGCGCAGCTCGTGCGAGGCGTCGTCGATGAGCTGGCGTTGCGCGCTGAACGCCTCCTCCAGCCGTTCCAGCATGGTGTCGATGGTGTCGGCCAGGTCCTTCAGCTCGTCGCGCGGGCCGTTCAGCTTGATGCGCCGGGTCAGGTCGGTGGCCTGGATCTCCTCCGTGGTGTGCGTGATCGACCTGACCGGGCGCAGCACCCGCCCCGCGAGCACCCAGCCGATGCCCAGGCTGGCGACGTAGAGGCCGGCCAGCGTGGCCAGCGAGTAGTCGCGCAACGTGGCCATCGTCCCGACGTTGACCGCGTTCTCGACCTCTTCGACGAAGACCACTTCCTGCTTGCCCAGGTATTCGCTGCCGCGGTAGGCCTTGGCGTACTCGGTGGTGTACGGGCGCTGGTCGGTGGTCTTGGAGACCGCGAAGTAGATGCCGCCGAGCACGATCGCGGCCAGCACGAACAGCAGGCCCGAGTAGAGCACGGTGATCCGGAAGCGGATGGTGTGGATCATGTCGGCTCCTTGAGCCGGTAGCCGCGGCTGATCACCGTCTCGATCAGGCCGTCCTCCTGCAGCTTGCGGCGCAGGTTGCCGACCGTGACGCGCACGGTGCTGGTGAACGGGTCCGTGTGCTCGTCCCAGACGTGTTCGAGCAGTTCCTCGCTGGAGACCACGTGCCCCGGCTTGGTCATCAGATAATGCAGCACGCCGTACTCCTTGGGGGTCAGCGCCAGCGACCGGCCGTCCAGCGACACCTCCAGCCTGGCCGTGTCGATCCGCAGCCCGCCCACCTCGATCACGGACGTGCCGCCGCCGGCGTCCCTGCGCAGCAGCGCCCGCACCCTGGCCAGCAGCTCCGGGAACGCGAACGGCTTGACCAGGTAGTCGTCGGCCCCCTCGTCGAGCCCGCGCACCCGGTCGTCCAGCCGGTCGCGGGCGGTCACCATGATGATCCGCGCGCCCTGCCCCGCGGCACGGACGGTGCGGCAGAGCTGGAAGCCGTCGCCGCCTGGCAGGTTCAGGTCGAGCAGGACCAGGTCGTACGTGTTGATCTGCAGCTTCTCGTGCGCGGCAGGCGCGTCGTAGGCCACGTCCACCGCGTATCCCGCGCGGACCAGCCCGACCCGCAACGCGTCGACCAGGTCCTCCTCGTCCTCAACCACAAGCAGTCGCATGCCAAGGACCCTAATTTCGGATGATGCGTTCCGCGATGGGCGCCGCCCTGTCGATGGGGATCGCGAACCCGATGCCGATGTTGCCGCCGCCCCTGCTCGCCGCGATCGCGGTGTTCACCCCCACGACCTCGCCCCTGGCGTTGACCAGCGGGCCGCCCGAGTTGCCGGGGTTGATGGACGCGTCCGTCTGCACGGCCGTACGCCGGGCGCCGCCGAGCCGTACCTCCCTGTCCAGGGCGCTCACGATGCCGGCGGTGACCGTGCCCGACAGGCCCAGCGGCGAGCCGATGGCGAGCACCTGGTCGCCCACGGACAGGTCCGAGGACCTGCCGAGCGTGGCGGGCGTCAGGTCGCCGGGGAAGTCGACCTCCAGCACGGCCAGGTCCTCGCCGTCGTCCTCGCCGATCACCTGAGCGGTCAGCCGGCGGCCGTCGTTCAGCACCACGGTCACCTGCACCTCGCCGCTGACCACGTGCGCGTTGGTGAGGATGTGGCCCCGCTCGTCCACCACGAACCCGGAACCGCCTCCCCTGCCGGCCTCCACGGACACCACGCTGGGCAACACGCGGGCGGCCGTCGCGCTGAGCCCGCTCAGGCCGGCCGACGGGGCGGCCGCCACCCTCGGGAGGGCCGCGGCGGGGGCCGGCTCGGACCCTTCGTAGAGCCGGGCCCCCGCCACGCCCGCCGCCGCTCCGGTGAGCGCCGCGACGAGCGCGGCCGTCACCAGCAGGCGTCCCTTGGGCGGCGCTGTGGGTGCCTTCTGCGCCTTCGGCACGTTCGGCACGGTATGCGGCACGGTGAGGGGCACTGCGGGCTCCTGGCGGGCGTCCAGGGGCAGCGTGCGGAACTCCGGCCCGCGCGGCCGGCCCAGGCCCCTCACGGCAGCCTCGAGAACCAGAGCATCGACGTCAGCGCCGCGATCAGCGCGAAGACCATCCCTGCCGCCACGAACCACTGCCATACCTCCTGACGCTCGGTCCGGTAGCCGACCGAGGTGCCGATGTCCTCGTAGACGGCCTGCAGCTCGTCGCCGCTCGCCGCCTCGTAGAAGCCGCCACCGGCCGCCTCCGCCAGCCCGCGCAGAGCCGGGCCGTCCACCGGCACCGGCACCTCGCGGCCCGAGAGGGAGATGGTGCCGTCCGGCGTCCCGTACGCGATCGTGGTGACCGGAACGCCCCTGTTGGACGCCTCGGTGGCCGCCTCGGTCACCGTGCGTCCCGTCGTGTTGGAGCCGTCCGAGAGCAGCACGATGTGCGCGGGCGGCGCCTCCTCCTCCGTGTCGAGCGACGCGATGGCCTCCAGCGAGGAGTAGACCGCCTCGCCGATGGCGGTGCCAGACGCCGTGCTGAGCCGGTCGAGCGCGCTCAGCACCGCCTGCCGGTCCCTGGTGGGCGGCACCGCCACCGAGGCCGTCGAGGAGAACGACACCAGGCCGAGGTTGAACCGCTCAGGCAACCCCTGGACGAACTGCCTGGCCGCCTGCTGGGCCGCCTCGAACCGGTTCGGCGAAACGTCGGTGGCCCCCATCGACGCGGACACGTCGAACGCCACCATGATCGTCGCGCGTTCCCTCGGCACCTGCACCTCGGCCGTCGGCCTGGCGAAGCCCACGACCAGCAGGGCGAACATGAACAACAACGCCGCCGCGGGAACGTGCCTGCGCCACCCGGGCCGCCTCGGCGCGATCTTGTCGAGCAGGTCCAGATTCGTGAACCTGACGGCGTACGAGCTGCGGCGCAGCGCCATGATCGCGTACGTGACGGCGAGCAGGGCCACGGGGATGAGCAGCAGCAGCCAGAAGGGCGCGATGAAGGTCACGCCGCATCACCTCCTCCATCGGGTGGCCGCGCGGGCAGTGCCGGGCTGGCGGCCAGCCTGGCCAGGCGGCGTTGCCTCATGACGTGCTGGACCAGGTCGCGCACCCAGTCCCGGTCCGTGCGCAGCCGCAGGTGGGTCGCCCCAGCCCGGCGCAGCCCCTGCGCGATGGCGTCGCGCTGCCCGGCCGCCGCCTCCGCGTACCTGCGGCGCAGCCGCGCGTTCCCCGTGGCGACCTCGCGCCGCCGGCCCGTCTCCGGGTCGATCAGCATCAGGATCCCCACGTCGGGCAGGCTCAGCTCGCGCGGGTCGAGCACCTCCACGGCCAGCACCTGATGCCTGGCGGTGAGCCGGCGCAGCGGCTGCTCCCAGGTCTCCGGTGTGTCCAGGAAGTCCGACACGACGACGACCAGGCCGCGGCGGCGTACCACCCTGCCCAGTTGCTCGACCGCCACGCCGAGCAGCGGCTCGGCCACCCCCGGCGGGGTCCTGGGCAGCGCGAACGCCGCCTGCAGCAGCGCCATCAGGTGCGGCCGGCCCGTCCTGGCGGGCAACGTCCTGACGCCGCCGCCGTGCAGCAGGTGGGTGCCGATCCGGTTGCCGGTCCGCTGGGTGAGGAAGCCGACCGCCGCCAGCGCGGACAGGGCCAGCTCCCGCTTCTCCATCGCCGCGGTGCCGAAGTCCATGCTGGCGGTGGCGTCGAGCAGGGCCCATATCTCCAGCTCCCGGTCGGCGACCAGGTCCCGCACGTGCGGGTCGTTCGTACGGGCGGTGACGTTCCAGTCCATCCGCCGCACGTCGTCGCCCGGCTGGTACTGCCTGGCCTCCGCCAGTTCGCTGCCGGGGCCCGGAACCAGGCCGAGGTGTTCGCCCTGGAGCAGTCCATCCAGCCTCCTGGTGATCGTCAGCTCGAGCCTGCGGAGCGCGGACTCGGCCATCAGGTACGGCTTCATGCCGCTGCTTCCCGGGCTTCCTGCTGGGGCGCTATCACCGGCATGGGCACGGCCGCCAGCACCCGGTCCACGAGCTGCCTGGGCGACACCCCGTCGGCCAGCGCGTCGAACGAGAGCACGAACCGGTGCGCCATCACGTCGTGCGCCAGGTCCCGTACGTCCTCGGGCAGCACGTAGTCGCGCCCCCGCATCAGCGCCAGCGCCCGGCCGGCCGCCAGCAGGCCGAGCGTGGCCCTGGGGCTCGCGCCGAAGGCCAGCAACCGCCGCAGGTCCGCCACCCCGTACCGGTCGGGGTCGCGGGTGGCGTAGACGAGGCGGACGGCGTACTCGGCGACCGCGTGGTGCACGAACACCTCCTCCGCCCGCCGCTGCAGCGCGACGACCTGCGCGGGGTCGAGGATCGGCTGCGCCACCGGCGGGTCCACGCTCATCCGGTAGACGATCGCCAGCTCCTCCGATTCGCTGGGATAGTCCACGTCGATCTTCATCAGGAAGCGGTCGCGCTGCGCCTCGGGCAGGTGGTAGACGCCTTCCGACTCGATCGGGTTCTGCGTGGCCAGCACCAGGAACGGCCTCGGCACGTCATGGGTGACGCCGCCGATGCTGACCTGCCGCTCGGCCATGATCTCCAGCAGGGCCGACTGCACCTTCGCGGGCGCCCTGTTGATCTCGTCGGCGAGCAGCAGGTTGGCCATGACCGGCCCGAGCTCGATGTCGAACGACTCGGTCGACGGCCGGTAGATCCTGGTGCCCACGATGTCGGCCGGCACCAGGTCCGGCGTGAACTGGATGCGGGCGAACGTGCCGCCCACGACCTTGGCCATGGTCTCGGCGGCCAGCGTCTTGGCGATGCCGGGCACGCCTTCGAGCAGGCAGTGACCCTTGGCGAGGACCGCCACGAGCAGCCGCTCGACCATGTGATCCTGGCCCACGATCACCCGCTTGACCTCGAACAGCGCCCGTTCGAGCAGTGCGGGCCCGAGCGGTGTGGGCTCCGTCATGGCTGCACGACCTTGGGGCAGTCGTCCACGACCACCCGCAGCTCCAGAGCGGTCGGCTCGGGATCGGCGAACGCGGCGCTCCCGGTCATGAGCACCGCGCCGGCGGCCAGCAACACAAGAGCGAAACGTGATGTACGCATTGGTGTTCCTCGTCCCCTCGATTGAGCCTCGTATCGGCTTAGGGGTATGTCATCAAGCGACCGCGAAAGGCTGCGTAACCGCCGCCTTTACACGATTTTTCGGTGAATGGGGTTACATCTCCGGCATGACGCCCATCCAGCGCTATCTCGCAGAAGAGGTGGCCCTCGACCACGTGGACGGCCTGATTCCCCGCCGCGAAGCGCTGCGGCGGCTCGCCCTGATGGGCTTGGGCCTCCCCGCCGCCACCGCGCTCCTCGCCGCCTGCGGCGCGCCACCGGAACCGGCGGCCTCCCCCGCTCCCGCCACCACCTCGGCCTCGGCCTCGGCCTCGGCCAGCCCGGCGGGTCCCGCGCCGCTGCCGACGGAGCCGATCACCTTCCCCGGGCCTGAGGGTACGACGTTGCAGGCCGCGTGGGCCGCCGCCACCGACCCGAAGGGCGCGGTCCTGGTGATCCACGAGAACCGCGGCCTCACCGACCACATCCGCTCGGTCGCCGGCCGCCTGGCCGCCAGCGGCTACTCGGCCCTGGCGGTCGACCTGCTGTCCCGCGAGGGCGGCACCGCGTCGTTCACCGACACCGCCCAGGCCACCGCCAAGCTCGGGGAGATCGCGCCCGAGCGGTTCGTGGCCGACATGAAGGCGGCGGTGGGCGAGCTGCTCAACCGCGCGGAGGGGGCGAAGCTCGGCATGGTGGGCTTCTGCTTCGGCGGCGGCATGACCTGGCTGCTGCTGTCGTCGTCGGAGCCCCGGCTGGCCGCCGCCGTGCCCTTCTACGGCCCGCTGCCCGGCAACGCCGATATGGCCGGTACGAAGGCCGCCGTCCTGGGCGTGTACGCCGAGCAGGACGACCGGGTGAACGCCACCAGGGACGCCGCCAAGGCCGCGCTGGAGAAGGCGGGGCTGACGCACGAGCTGGTGACGTTCCCCGGGGTCGGGCACGCGTTCTTCAACGACACGGGGCAGCGGTACGACGCGCAGGCGGCGGCGCAGGCGTACGAGCGGGTCCTGGACTGGTTCGGCCGCCACCTGGCCTGACGGCCACCCCGGTGTGGGGTGGCCGTCCTGGGTTAGGTCAGCCGATCAGATACTTCATCAGCTTCTTGACGGTCGCGTTCCTTTCGTTGTCGTTGGCGAGTTGCTCCAGGCCGAAGCCCACGAGCACCGTGTCCTTGGTGGCCACGGCCGCCGTCTTGTCGGCCTGCGCCCTGACGAAGTCACCGGCGCCCGTCGGGCTGCCCGCCGGCGGTCCGGGGATCGTCCACGGGCCGAGCCCGGTCTCGAAGCCCTCGGCCTCGAGGTTTCCGGCGGTGGTGGTGATCCGGGTGTCGTCGACGAACGCGCCGACGCCGCCGGTGCCCGGGTCGGTCACGTAGCTGATCGACACCTCGACCTGCTGCCCCGCGTACGCGGACAGGTCGAAGGCCACCTGCTGCCAGCCGCCCGAGTTCTCGGTGAACCGGTTCCAGGAGCCGCTGGTCCCGGTCGGCGTGCACGGGTTGCCGGGGGTCAGGTAGTGCAGCAGCCAGGGGTGCTCCGCCACATAGAACCCGGCCTCGCACTCCGTCGGGACCCCGGTGTCGGTGCCGCCGTTCAGGTCGGGCAGCGTGGTCCAGTTGTCCTGGCCGACCGTGTGGGCCTCGATGATGACGTTGTCGTAGCCGGGCTCGGTGTCGAAGGAGAGCTGGAACGCCAGTCTCGGCTGCTGCGCCGCTGTCACGGAGCCCAGGTTGACGGTCCTGGTCAGCCGCATGTAGGAGTCGTCGGCGTGCGGGCCCCTGACGTACCACTGGCCTTCGACGGGGTCGAACGGGCCGCCGGCGCCGAGCACGTAATCAGCCGCTGGTGTGCCCTTGAACAGCGGGAAGTCCGTGCCCACGGGCTGCAGCACGCCGGCCTCGTCCACCGGGTTGGCCACCGTGGCGGGCCCGCCGAACGTGCCGTTCACCCCGGCCAGCGGGCCCGTGCCGGTGAAGCCGGCCGGGCTCTCGCGCGGGATGCGGCCGCCGACGCCCATGTAGTACTGCGTGAAGTCGTCGGCCAGCAGCAGGCACTCGTCGAACAGGCCCTGGACGGTGGTGACCACGCAGTCGCCGTCCGGGTTGCCGTCGATGCCGTAGTAGATGCCGCCGATGATGGTGTCGAGAATGCCGTAGTACGCGGCGGTCTCGCCGGTGTAGAGGAGCTTGCCTCCTTCGTTGAGGTAGTCGCGGATGGAGATGGTCAGGTCCTGCTGCGACCGCTTGACGTCGGCGTCGGGCAGGTTGCCGAGCGGGGTCACGGTGACCAGGTCCTGCTGGTCCATGGACAGCCGGTTGTCGCCCAGCTCCCACACGATGCCCTTGAAGTGCGACAACACCCCTAGGTGGTGCGGCACGCCCTGGGCGTCCACGTCCCACGTCTCGGAGGCGTACCCGGCGGCCTGCAGGGCCTGCTTGTACTTGGTGGTGTACTTGGGCGCGGTCACCGAGGCCGGGTAGTCCGGGTTGAAGCCGGTGTAGTCCTCGTTCGCCACCACCAGCACCTTGGCCGCGGAGTCCTTGGCCAGGGTGTAGGTGAAGTGCGAGCTGGAGACGACGCCGGTGCCCTGTTTGAAGCCCTGGAACCAGACTTCGACCTTGTCACCCGGTTTCGCGCCGCTGACGGTGGCGCGGTATTCGGCGAAGTACAGGTCGTTCTCGTCGCCGTACCGCTCGCCGCCCTGCCACTCGGACAGGGATCTGGTCTGCGCCGGGCCGCCGTTGATGCGGAAGCGCAACACCTTGGACTGCAGCGACCTGCGGGCGGTGACGGCCACCGGCTGCGGGTCGCCGTACGACACGCTGAAGGAGTCCGGCGCGAAGTCGGGCACCGTGCGCCCGACCACGGAGACCGGCTTGTCCGGCGTGTGCACGGTCTTGGCGGCGGCCAGCGCCAGCGGGACGTTCTTGAGGAACTCGTCCTGGATCAGCGCCTCGCTGTCGGGGAAGGTGAAGCCCAGCCCGCCGGTGCAGTCGTCGAGCGTCCACTCGTCATTCGGGTCCCTCTGGACCGCGTCCTCGCACGTGGACATCTCCGGCGTGATCGCCATGACGCCCCGCAGATTGCTCACGTGCCCGTCGGTCTCGCCGTTGGTGGTGTAGAGCTCGGCGCCGATGTCGGGGTCGTAACCGGGTACGGCCGGGTGGGCGTCGTCGCCGAGCATGGCCTCGAAGATCAGGTCGTCGGGCGACGGCGTGGCCTGCTGCCAGCCGATGCCGTACAGCAGCAACATGGCCGCGGAGTGGTAGTTCAGCAGGTACGTGAACTGCACCCGCTTGGTCAGGTTGTCCAGCGCCACGGTCTCCGGCTCGGACTGCGGCGACTTGCCGCGGTAGGTCTGGCTGGAGAGGATGTTCGAGGAACCCTCGTTGTCGTAGCCCCACTTGTAGGCGAAGTTGCGGTTGGGGTCGACGCCGTCGGCGCTGGTGATCTGCCCGTCGCCGTCGTTGTCACGCAGGTTCTTGCGCCACAGGCGGTTGTCGGGGGTGAAGGTGTAGTCGTATCCGTCGGGGTTGGCCACCGGCAGGAACCACAACTCGGTGGTGTTCACGAGCTGGGTCAGCTCGGCGTTGGTCCCGTAGCCGTCGAGGAAGTGGTGCAGCAGCCGCCGCACCATCTCGGGAGTGATCCATTCGCGGGCGTGTTGTGCGCCTACGTAGAGCATGGCCTTGCGCTTGCCGTCGCCCAGCTTGCGGGCGTCCTTGGTGACCTTGATCGCGGTGATCGGCGTGCCGTTGAGGCTGTTGCCGAGGTTGACGACCTTGGCGAGGCCGGGCTTGGCGTTCGCCGCGGCGATGATCTCTTCACGGATGCCGCCCGCGCCCGCGTACCGCTTGAACACCCCGTCGCCCTTTGCCGCCAGCCGGGCCGCGGCCGCGGTCTGGGCCTTCAGGGTGACGCCCTGTCTGGCCAGCGTGTCGGCCAGGGCGGAGGCGAGGATCACCTCGATGGTGACCTTGCCGTTGGTGCGCTTGACGATCCGCATCTCCTCGCGGTCCACACCTGCCGCGACCAGCTTGGCGAGCTGGCCGGCGGTGAGCTCACCGGTGTAGACGAAGACCCCGTCGGGGCCTGCCGCGGGCTTCGGCACCGCGGACGCGGGTGGGACGGTGAACGAGCCGAGTAACAGGAGTGTGCTGGCTAACATGATTAACGTGCGCTTCATCGCGCCTCCGAGAAATCAGCCCCCGAATGCCGCTAGGGATGCCCGCAATGTCGGTGTATGCCTGGGGGCTTGTCAATCACGACGGCCACATCCGGTCAAAGATTGGACAACTTCATCCGGGCGGCATCCGGTGCCGTATAACCCGCGAACGGGCTGACGTGAAACCACGAAGCCGGTCAAGCGTGCGCGCGTCACGGCGGTGCGGCGGTGAAGCGGAGGAGCGTCCCCCTGGAAGGTCGTCAGCCGGCGACGGCGGGAGGAGTCCACTTGGCTCCGCCGTAAAAGACCTTGATTTTGAACGCGAAACGGGCCGCCCGCCGTTTTTCGGCGGGCGGCCCGTGCGAAGAACGCAAAGACTAGTCGTTGAGATGCTGGCGAAGATACGCGTCCACGGCGTCGATGGAGATGCGCTCCTGGGCCATCGAGTCGCGCTCCCTGATCGTCACCGCCTGGTCGTCGAGCGTGTCGAAGTCGACCGTGATGCAGAACGGCGTGCCGATCTCGTCCTGGCGCCGGTAGCGGCGGCCGATCGCGCCCGCGTCGTCGAACTCCACGTTCCACCTGCGCCGCAGCTGCGCGGCCAGGTCGCGGGCCTTCGGCGACAGGTCGGCGTTGCGCGACAGCGGCAGCACCGCGGCCTTGACCGGCGCGAGCCGGTGGTCGAGCCGCATGACCGTGCGCTTCTCCATGACGCCCTTGGCGTTGGGCGCCTCGTCCTCGCTGTACGCGTCCAGCAGGAACGTCAGCGTGGCCCGGTCGACACCGGCGGCCGGCTCGATGACGTAGGGGACGTAACGCTCCCCGGTGTCCTGCTCGAAGAAGCTCAGGTCGACACCCGACGCCTTGGAGTGGGCGGTCAGGTCGTAGTCGGTGCGGTTGGCGATGCCCTCGAGCTCACCCCACTCCGAGCCGGCGAAGTTGAAGCGGTATTCGACATCGACCGTGCGCGTGGAGTAGTGGGAGCGCTTGTCCGCCGGGTGCTCGTAGAGGCGCAGATTGTCCTTGCTGATGCCCAGGTCGGAGTACCAGCGGAACCGCTCGTCGATCCAGTATTGGTGCCATTCCTCGTCCGTGCCCGGCTTGACGAAGAACTCCATCTCCATCTGCTCGAACTCGCGGGTGCGGAAGATGAAGTTGCCCGGGGTGATCTCGTTGCGGAACGACTTGCCGATCTGGCCGATGCCGAACGGGATCTTCCTGCGGGCCGACTGCTGCACGTTGAGGTAGTTGATGAAGATGCCCTGCGCGGTCTCGGGCCGCAGGTAGGCCAGGCCCGACTCGTCCTCGACCGGGCCGAGGTAGGTCTTGAGCAGGCCGCTGAACTGCCTGGGCTCGGTGAACGTGCCCTTGTTGCCGCAGTTGGGGCAGGTGATGTCGGCCAGGCCGCCCTCGGGCGACTTGCCGTTCTTCTCCTCGTAGGCCTCGATGAGGTGGTCGGCCCTGAAGCGCTTGTGGCAGGACAGGCACTCGGTCAGCGGGTCGGTGAAGGTCTCGACGTGGCCGCTGGCCCGCCACACCTCGGGCGCCAGGATGACGCAGGAGTCGAGGCCCACGACGTCGTCGCGCGACTGGACCATCGACAGCCACCACTGCCGCTTGACGTTGTTCTTCAGCTCGACACCCAGTGGACCGTAGTCCCACGACGCGCGCAGTCCGCCGTAGATCTCGCTCGACGGGTATACGAGCCCGCGGCGTTTGGCGAGGCTGACGATGGTGTCCATGACGTCGGTGCGTCGTGCCATTTTGGTTGATTCTCTTTCCGGCTGGAGGTCGGCGAGTGAAATTGGTGAGATCCCAGCTTAGGGGACGCTCGGCCCCTCTCGCTCGCGAGTATTCCTACACCCCATCCTGCGTGTAAACGTCCTCGAACGCGCTGGGTTCGTTGACCATGAGAATCATCAGTGGATACATCGCCATCCGGGCGGCGGAGAGCGCTCTGCGGTAGAACCCGGCGCCCTCCCACTCGCTGACCAGCGCCCACAGGTTGGGTTCATCGACCGACCTGGCCAGCCTGCCCCGCTGGTAGCCCGGCTGGGCGGCGAGCGTGTCGAGGATGGTGTGGCCCTGCTTGACGAAGTCTTGGGACTGGGACTCTGGAACGGTGTATCGGATCACGGCGAGCACCCGACCAGCCTAGAGGTGCTATGGCCGCCTGATGCGCGAACTCCCGTAGGCTCTGGGTGTGGCCCCTGACAACAAGCGTCCGCTGCCCCAGGGCGAGCGGTTCTTCACCCCAGGCGCGACCGGGCTGCGCAAGGCCGTGGAGCAGCGCAGCGCGGTGCCGATGACGTTCCTGTTCACGCAGGTGCCCCGGTGGGTGGCGCCTGTCGTGCTGGTGATCCTGCTGCTGGCCGGGTTCGCGGTGGCCAACCCGATCGGCGGCGTGGCCGTGTTGCCGGTGATCGTGTTCATCGGCTGGCTGGCGTACCTGTCGTGGCCGTCGCTGGGGATCGGCGGGAGGTTGTTGCGGGTCGCCATGCTGACCTTCCTGGTGTTGCTCGTGGCGACCCGCTTCGGGGCCTTCTAGGGCAGCCCCTCTAAGGCAGCCCCTCTAAGGCAGCAGCGTGTAGTGCGGGAAGTTGCCGGGCAGGCGTTCGGCCTCCGGGCCCGAGGTGGCGGCCCGCACGAGCAGCTCGCCGCCGACGAACGCGCCGCGCCACGACGCGCCGAGCCCGCCGAACAGCTCCTCGCGGTCGCCGCGCGAGCGCGGCTTGTTGTGGCCCACCTTGAACGCCCGCACCTCGGGGGCCAGCCGGTGGAACGTCTCCTCCTCGTCGCAGGACAGGGTGGCCACCAGGGCGCCGTTGCTGGCGTTCATGGCGGCCAGCAGCTCGGCCTCCGTGTCCACCAGCACGATCGTGTCCACCGGGCCGAACGGCTCGGCGTGGAAGAGGGGTGAGGAGCGGGGCGGGTTGAGGAGGGCGGTCGGGGGGAGGTACGCCGAAATATCCTGCCCCGGCAGGAAATGTCCGGACTCGAGCGACGCCCTGTGCACCGGCACGCCGCCCCGTCCCACCGCCTCGTCCACCTGGTCGGCCAGTTCCTTGGCCTTCGAGGCGTTGATCAGCGGGCCGAAGTCCAGCTGCGGAAGCGGGTCGTCGGCATCCTCGACCGCGAGCGGATGGCCGAAGCGCAGCGAGCCGACCGCCGCCTGGTAGGCGCCCAGGAACTCATGGAACAACGACCGCTGCACCACGAACCGCGGGTAGGCGGTGCAGCGCTGCTTGCCGTAGTCGAAGGAGGCGCGGATCTGCCTCGTGAGCAGGTCCCAGTCTCCGTACTCCCACACGCCCCAGCAGTTGAGCCCCTCCTGCTCCAGCACGTGCCGACGCCCGAGGTCGGCCAGCGAGGTCGCCACCTTGGCCCCCGCGTCCCTGCCGCCCACGAACGACACGCAGCCCAGCGACTTGCCCGCCACCAGCACCGGCGACAGCTCCGCCCCTCCACCGCTGACCAGCGTGAACGGCAGCCCTTCACGTACGGCCAGCGCGCAGGCGAGGGTGAGGCAGCACAAGCCGCCGTCCGTGGGCGTCTTGGCGATCACCGCGTTGCCGGCCAGCGCCTGCACGAGCATGGCGTGCATGAGCACGCTCATCGGATAGTTCCAGCTCGCGATGTTGCTGACGGGACCGGGCAGCGGCATGCGCCCGGTCGTCATGCGGTCGATCTCGGTGAGGTACCAGCGCACGCCGTCCAGGCAGCGGTCGACGTCGGCGCGGGCGGTCTTCCACGGCTTGCCGATCTCCCAGACCAGCAGCAGGGCCAGCAGGTCGCGGTGTTCGGCCATGGACTCCACGGCCGCCGAGACCATCGCCTTGCGGTCGGCCAGCGGCAGGTACCGCCAGCGCCGGTGCTCCTCGACGGCCCCGGCCACCGCCCGCCCGGCGCCTGCCCTGTCGAGCCTGGGCAGGCCCGCGATGGCGGTGCCGTCCACGGGCGAGAAGCTCGGCACGGGACGCCCGTCGCGGTGCCAGATGCCGCCCCAGTGGTTCAGCACCCGATCGTCGTGGAAGGCTTCCGGCGCCGCCGTGCAACATCCGTTGTAGGCGTCGCGCCAGGCCGTACCAGGCTTGAGCTGCATGAGCGCTCCTCCTCAGTCGGACCAGTCGGCGGTGATGAGCTCGGGCAGCGGCTCGAACTCCTTGATCGCCTCCAGCGATGGGCCCATGGCGGCGTTGGCCTCGCGCTCGACCATCACCTCCACCAGCACCGGCAGCCGCTCCCGTGCCGACTCGGCCGACGCCCAGGCCAGGGCGTCCTGGAGGTCATCGGGCACCTCTACCCGGCGAGCCGGGCAACCGAACGCCTCCATGGCCTTGACGTGGTCGATGCCGCCCTCGCCGTAGTGCAGGTCAACGGCGTAGTTCATGTCGTACGGGAGCTCCGCCTGCCTGATGAGACCCAGATACTCGTTGTTGACCATGACGATGACGAACGGGATCCGGTACTGCGCCGCCACCGCCACCTCCTCCATGAGGAACTGGAAGGAGTAGTCGCCGACCACGGCCACGACCTGGCGTTCCGGATGCGCGCACTTGACGCCCATGGCCGCGGGTATCTCCCAGCCCAGCGGCCCGGCCTGCCCGCAGACCAGGTAGCGCCGCGGCAGGTACGTCGTCTGGAACTGGCCCGACCAGATCTGGTAGAGCCCGATGGCCGTGACGAACGTGGTGTCCCTGCCGAAATACTCGTTGATCTCCTTGAACACCCGCGGCGGCTTGATCGGCACGTCGTCGAAGTCGTCGCGGCGCGCCATCGTCCGGCGCAGGTCGCCGATCTTGCGCACCCACTTGCCCGGCTCCTGCGGCCCGCTGCGGCGGCGCGCCTCGGTGACCAGCTCCGCCAGCACCGGTTTGGCGTGGCCGACGATCCCGAGGTCGGGCTCGAAGACCCGGCCGAGCTGCATCGGCTCGATGTCCACGTGGATGAACTTGCGCCCCCCGCGATAGACGTCGAGGTCGCCGGTGTGCCGGTCGCCGAACCTGGCGCCCACGGCCAGGACCAGGTCGCTGTCCAGGAACGCGGCGTTGCCCCACCTCGTCTGGGTCTGGATCCCGGCCATTCCGGCGAACAGCGGGTGGTCCTCCGGGAAGGCGCCCTTGCCCATGAGCGTCACCTGCACCGGCACCTGGAGGTGCTCGGCCAGCGCGCGCAGCTCGTCGGCGGCGTCGGCGATGATCACGCCGCCGCCGGCCAGGATGATCGGCCGCCTGGCCTCCGCCAGCAGGTCGGCGGCCTTGCGCACGGCCGCGGGCAGCGGCTGCGGCACCTCGACGGGCAGCGGCGCGTCCACGTCGCGGTCGTACAGGCAGGTGCCGCGCTGGACGTCGATCGGCAGGTCGATGAGCACCGGCCCGGGCCGTCCCGAGCGAGCGATCCGGAACGCCTCCCTGAACACCCACGGCGCCTGCGCGGGCTCCTTGAGCTGCACCGCCCACTTGGTCACGGGCCTGGCGATCTCCACGATGTCGACCGCCTGGAACGCCTCCTGGTGCAGTTTGGAGGTGGCCGCCTGGCCCGTGACGCAGATCATCGGGATGGAGTCGGCGAGCGCGGTGTAGAGGCCGGTGATCATGTTCGTGCCGGCGGGGCCCGACGTGCCGATGCAGACGCCGACGTTCCCCGTCACCCGGGACCAGCCGTCGGCCGCGTGGGTGCCGCCTTCCTCGTGGCGTACGGTGATGTGCCGGATCGAGCTGTGCTGGAGCGCGGCGTAGAGCGGCAGGATGGCCGCGCCGGGGATGCCGAAGACGGTGTCCACCCCCTCCGACTCCAGGACCGCGACCACGGCCTCCATGCAGGGAATGCGGTTCATCCATTGAGCCTTTCGATCACCTTGAGCAGGGCGGAGTGGTCGAGCGAGCCGTGGCCCTGCGCCCTGGCCGCGGCCACGAGCTGGGCGACCTGGCCGGTGAGCGGCAGGCTGACCCCGGCCTCGCGGGCGGCGGCGACGGCGATGCCCATGTCCTTGTGGTGCAGGTCGATCCGGAATCCGGGGGCGAACTCCCGTTTGACCATGGTGTGCCGTTTCAGCTCGAGGATCCTGGAGCCCGCCAGGCCACCCGCGAGCACGTCGAGCCCGGCGGCCGGGTCCACGCCCGAGGCTTCCAGCAGCACGATCGCCTCCGCCACCAGCCCGTAGATGCCGCCGACGACGAGCTGGTTGGCGGCCTTCACGGTCTGGCCCGCGCCGGGCGCGCCGACGTGCACGACCGTCGTGCCGAGCGACCACAACACGGACTTGGCCGCGTCGAAGTGCTCGGGCTCGGCGCCCACCATGATCGAGAGCGTGCCGTCGATCGCGCCGCGCTCGCCGCCGCTGACCGGGGCGTCCAGCGCCCGTACGCCGACGGCCGCCGCCTGCCGCGCCACCCAGCGGGAGGTCTCCGGCTTGATGGTGCTCATGTCGATGTAGAGCAGGTTCGGCTTGCCGTACTCGATGACCAGCGGCGCGACCTCCTCCACCTGTGGCGAGTCGGGCAGCATCGTGATCACCGCCTCCGCGCCGGCGACCGCCTCGACCACGCTCGACGCGCCCTTGCCGCCCAGGCCGGCGAGCTGCTCGATGCGCTCGGCGCTCACGTCATACCCGGTCACCGCATGTCCGGCTTTGAGAAGGTTGGCCGCCATCGGGCTGCCCATGATCCCCAAACCGACGAACCCGATGTTCATGCCCGCCTCCACTCGAACGCGCCCGGCCCCTCGTGCCGGTACTCCAGGCCGACGTGCCCGCGATATCCCGCGTCCGCCAACCGCCCGAAGATCTCCTCGTACGGCATCCGCCCGCTGCCCGGCTGCCCTCTGCCGGGGTCGTCGGCGATCTGCACATGGCCGAACCTGGCCGCGTGCCGGTCGATGAGCGACAACACGTCCTCGCCCATCCGGTTCAGGTGGTACAGGTCGGCCAGGAAGGCCACGTTCTCCCTGTCCACCTCGTCGATCAGCTCGAACGCCGCCTGCGACGACGTGATCGGATATTTCGGGTTCTCGTGGGAGTTGAGGGCTTCGACCACCACGGTCGCGCCGATCCCGGCTGCCGCGTCCGCCGCCCGCCGCAGGTTGGCCACGGCCAGCTCCCGGTCGGTGTCCGGCTCGTTGCCGTACAGGGCGTTCAGCACCCCGCAGCCCAGCTCGCCCGCCAGCCGCACGGCCACGTCGATGTTGGCCTGGAACCTGGCCGAGTCGTCCGGCCTGGCCAGCAGGCCGCGCTCGCCCGCGGCCATGTCGCCGGCGTCGAAGTTCAGGCCGACCAGGCGTACCCCGGCGTCATCGACGGCCTGCCGCAGCGCCGCGAGCTCCGCGCTCGTGGGGTCCGGGGTGTCGAAGGGCCACCACAACTCGACCGCGTCGAACCCCGCCTTGGCCGCCGCGGCAGGACGCTCCAGCAGCGGCAGATCGGTGAACAGGATGGACAGGTTGACGTCGAACCTCACGACACGCGTGTTCATTGCCTCACTCCGTGAGGCGGCTCGGTCGCCTTTGATGCCGTCGCGGCTCTCGTGAGGGCCGAGCGCATGAGCCGGGCCGTCTCGGACGGCGTGCGGCCGACCCGGACCCCGGCCGCCTCCAGGGCCTCCTTCTTGGCCTGGGCGGTGCCGGACGAGCCGGACACGATCGCGCCCGCGTGCCCCATGGTCTTGCCCTCGGGGGCGGTGAACCCGGCCACGTACGCGACCACGGGCTTGGTGACGTGGGAGGCGATGTAGGCGGCGGCCCGCTCCTCGGCGTCGCCGCCGATCTCGCCGATCATGACGATGGCCTCCGTCGCCGGATCGTCCTGGAACGCCTGCAGGCAGTCGATGTGCGAGGTCCCGACGACCGGGTCGCCGCCGATGCCGACGGCGGTGGAGAAGCCGAGGTCGCGCAGCTCGTACATGAGCTGGTACGTCAGCGTCCCCGACTTCGAGACCAGCCCGATGCGCCCCGCGGAGGTGATGTCGGCGGGGATGATCCCGGCCGAGGACTGCCCCGGGCTGATCAGGCCGGGGCAGTTGGGCCCGATGATCCTGGTCCGGCCGCCCGCGAGGGCGCGGAAGCGGACCGCGTCATGCACGGGCACACCCTCGGTGATGACCACGCACAGCGGCACGGCCGCCGCGACGGCCTCCTCCACGGCCGAGCCGGTGAACCGCGGCGGCACGAAGATCACCGAGACGTCGGCCCCGGTCTCCGACACCGCCTCGGCCACCGACCCGAACACGGGCACCGTGCGGTCGCCGAAGTCCACGGACCGCCCGCCCTTGCCAGGGGTCACCCCGGCCACGACGTCAGTGCCCGCGGCGAGCATGCGGGCGGTGTGCCGGGTGCCCTCCGCGCCCGTCATGCCCTGTACGAGCACCCGGCTGTCCTTGGTCAGAAAGATCGCCATCAAGCACCTGCCGCGAGTCTGGCCGCCATCTCGGCGGCGCCGTCCATGGTGGAGACCTGCCGGACCGCCGGGTGCCTGGCGTCGCTGAGGATGCGCCTGCCCACCTCGGCGTTGTTGCCGTCCAGCCGTACGACGATGGGCCTGCCGTGGCCGCGTTCGCCGAGGAGTTCGAGTGCGGTGACGATGCCGTTGGCCACCGCGTCGCAGGCCGTGATGCCGCCGAAGACGTTGACCAGCACCGAGCGCACGTCGGGGTCGGCCAGGATGATCTCCAGCCCGTCGGCCATGACCTGGGCGGACGCGCCGCCGCCGATGTCCAGGAAATTGGCCGGTGCTGCACCCGCCCCGGCCACCACGTCGAGCGTGCTCATGACCAGCCCGGCGCCGTTGCCGATGACGCCGACCTTCCCGTCCAGCTTGACGTAGTTCAATCCCTTGGCCCGGGCCCGGGCCTCCAGGCTGTCCGAATGCTCCGCGTACTCCCAGGAGTGCCGGAATCCAGAGTTGTCGTCCAGGGTGACCTTGCCGTCGAGTGCCACGATCCGCTGGTCCGTGGTGCAGATCAGCGGGTTGACCTCGACCAGTAACGCGTCCTCAGCGACCAGCACCCGCCACAACTTCTCCAGCACCTCGGCCGCCTGCTCGGGCAGGCCCGCCTTGGCCGCCAGCAGCCGCGCGGTGTCCTCGTCCACTCCCGCCACCGGGTCGATCGGCAATCTCACCAGGGCGTCGGGGTCGGTGGCCGCGAGCTCCTCGATCTCCATGCCGCCCCGGCCCGACACCATCGCCAGGAACCCGCCCTCAGCCCGGTCGACCAGGAAAGCCGCGTAATACTCCTCGAACGGCACGGTCGCCGTCTCCACCAGCACGCTGCGCGCGATGTGCCCCTTGATGTCCATCCCGATCACGCGGTCGGCCTCCTGCTCGGCGGTGACCGGTCCCGCCGCGGTCCTGATGCCACCTGCCTTGCCGCGTCCACCGGTCTTCACCTGGGCCTTGATGACAACGGGCGCGTTCAGCTCGGCCGCGATCGCGCGGGCCTCGGCCGGGGTGCCCGCGATCCTGCCCGCGGGAACCGGGATGCCGTGACGCCCGAAGAGCTCCTTCGCCTGGTACTCGTACAGGTCCATTCGAGCCTCCTTTGTAGACGGTATACCGTATGGAATATGCTCCGTCTAGGGTCTCGACACGGGTCTGTTCTCTGGATATTCCATACAGTATGGAGAATGCAGTTAGAGATTGGCGGGGCCGCCCGTACCTTCCAGGGCCCGTCCCCGCGGACCGCACGCGCATGTTCTGGCTGGCCTGGGCCGCCATGGCAGCGATCAGCCCCCTCCAGTACGGCTACGCCGCCCTCCTCGCCAAGGAACCCAACGGCCTGACCCTGCTGGCCGCCTGGATCGCCTGCCAGGCCGCGGGCGCGCTGCCCGCCCTCCACCTGGTACGGCGGGGCCGCCTCGGCGTGCGCGCCTGCCTGGCCGCCGGCGCCGCGTTGAGCGGCCTCGGCCTCACCACGGCGGCCCTCACCGGCCCGGCGCTGCCGCTCGCCCTCGTGGGCTACGCGCTGCTCGGCGGGCTGGGCGCCGGTCTGGTCTACGGCGTGTGCGGCGAGGTCGTCTCCTCCTGGTATCCGGAACGGCCCGCCGCCCGCGTCGGCCTGATCACCGGCGCCTTCGGGTACGGCGCGGTGCCCCTGCTGCTCTGGGCCGGGATCGCCCCGGGCTCGACGTCCACCGCCTTCCTGGTCGCCGCGGTCCTGGCGGTGGCGGTCATCGCGGCCGCGGCCCGATACCTGCGGCTCCCTCCGGCTCTGTGGTGGCCCGGCGACGTGGACCCGCGCTCGCACGCCCTGGACGCCGCGAGATTGCGCACGACCCCGGACGCGGCCAAGCAGTTCCTGCTGGGCCAGGCGCTGCGCACGCGGACATTGCCCGCGCTGGCCCTGATCCTGACGTGCGCCGGCGCGGTGTCGGTCTTCGACGTGATCGTGGTCGCGGGCACCGGCTCATGGGGCGCGCTGGCCGTCCTGGTGGCGCTGAACGGGGCCAGCCGGTCGGTGGCCATGCGGGCGTCGGAGGTGTTCGGCCGCAGGCGGGTGCTGGCCGCCGTGCTGGCCGCGCTCGCGATCGGCCAGGTCCTGCTCGCGACCGCCGTGCAGAACGGTGCGGCGACCGCCGGACTGCCAGGGGCGACGGGCACTTCGCTGACCGACGCCGCGGGACCGCTGTTGTGGCTCGGGGCCATCGCCGCCGGACTCGGAGGCGGCGCCTTCTACCCGCTCGTCGCCAGCCTCGTGCGCGAGTTCTTCGGCACCGAGCGGCACGGCGAGATCCACGCCGTCGTCTACAGCGCCAAGGCCCTGGCCGGAGTCGCGGCCGTCGCCCTGGCCCTGCTCGCCCTGAGCGCCCCCGCGACCGGTCTCCTGGCCGCCGCCGCGCTCGCGGCGCTCCCGGCCCTGGCGACGCCGAGACTGCGTATTCCGGGGCTCCCGGCCACGATCCCCTTGTGATGAGACTCACGACCGTGGACAACCCCATGACGGTATGCTGTAGGCAGTCGACGAAAAACTTTTAAAGCAGCCCTGGAGACACAGACATGTTGCTGTCGGATCAGGCCGGTCAGGCGGCGGCCGCCAAGATTCCCCGCCCCGCGACGCTCAGGGAGAGCGTCATCGAGGCTATCCAAGAGCTCATCGTCTCCGGCCAGCTCAAGCCCGGCCAGCACCTCGTGGAGAGCGAGCTGGCCGAGCTGCTGGGCGTGTCCAGGCAACCGGTCCGCGAGGCGCTGCAGCAGCTCAGCGGCGAGGGCTGGGTCGATCTCCACCCCGGCCAGGGGGCGTTCGTGCACGTCCCGACGCTGGAGGAGGCCGACCAGCTGCTCGCCGTCCGCACGCTGCTCGAGACCGAGTCCGCCAGGCTCGCCGCGAAACACGCGGGCGAGGACGGCGTCAAGCGGCTGCGCACCCTGTGCGCACGCGGCATCGCGGCGGTGGAGTCCGACGACATCGACTCCGCCGTGGCGACCAACTCCGAGCTGCACGCCCTGGTGACCGCCCTGTCGGGCAACGCGGTGCTGGCCGAGCTGGCCAGCCAGGTGGCCCGGCGGGTGCGGTGGTACCACACGCCGGTGGCCCGCCAGCGCGGCATGGCCTCCTGGGACGAGCACACGGCGCTGATCGACGCCATCGAAGCAGGTGACGAGCGCCGCGCGGCGAAGATCATGCGTGAGCACACCGAGCACACCCGTGCCTCCTACATGGAGCAGCGCGAAAACGAGCCCGTAGAGCCCGCGCCCAAGCCGGTGCGCCGGCGCCGCCCGCGCACGCCGTACGCGGGATGATGACGGGTTGATCCGATGTTCACACAAGACCGCATGCTCCGAAACACCTCGGGTAGAGGATGGAGCCGAACAGTTAGGAGGTGCATGACCATGAAGGCGCTCATCCGTTTTCTCCTCGGTGATCCCCCGGGTCAGTCAGCAGACGGCAGGGTGATCGGCCTCGGCCTGAGCATGGCGCTCAAGAAGCAATACTCCGCCGAAGACGCGGAGCGCCACCTGCGCCAGTGGGCCACCGAGCACGACGTACGCAAGAGCCCGCGGCACTGACCCGCAGGCGCACGGACAGACGCAAGAGCCCGCGGCACCCCCTGGAGTGCGCGAAGGCCCGCGGCGTTGAGCCGCGGCAGGGGCGCCCTCACCTCCGCCCCCGCGCGCGGCCCGACTTAACGCTCCGCAGGCTCCGGCTCCACCACCTCCGCCTTCTTCGCATCACGGGCTGACTTGAGCAGGCTCAGCACCGCGGTCAGGGCGAGAGTCCCGACGATGACGCCGAGAGACACCATGATCGGGATCTCCGGCGCCCACGACACGCCGTCGTGGTGCAGCGCTTCCATGATCAGCTTCACGCCGATGAAGGCGAGCACCACCGACAGCCCCTTGCTCAGGTAGACGAGCCGGTCGAGCAGGCCGCCGATGAGGAAGAAGAGCTGGCGCAGCCCCATGAGGGCGAAGGCGTTGACGGTGAAGACCAGGTACGGCTCCTTGGTCAGGCCGAAGACGGCCGGAATCGAGTCCAGCGCGAACAGCAGGTCGGTGGTCCCGATGGCGACCATCACGATCAGCATCGGGGTGACCATCCTGCGGCCGTGGTGCACGGTGAGACGGGCGCCGTGATAGGTGTCCGTCGTCGGGAGCACCCGGCGCACCGTGCGCAACGCGATGTTCTCGGAGAACTCCGCCTCCTCGTCCTCGTGCCCGATCAGCTTCCAGGCGGTGTAGACGAGGAAGGCGCCGAATATGTAGAAGAGCCAGTCGAACCTGGCCACTGCCTCGGCTCCCGCCGCGATGAACCCGCCACGCATGACCAGCGCCAGGATGATGCCGACGAGCAGCACCTTCTGGCGATACTGCCTGGGCACCTTGAAGCGGCTCATGATCAGCAGGAAGACGAAGAGGTTGTCCACGCTGAGCGAATACTCGGTGATCCACCCCGCGAAGAACTCCCCGCCGTGCGCGGGCCCCGACAGGAGCAGCAGTCCGATGCCGAAGGCCACGGCCAGGCCCACGTAGAACGACACCCAGGCCACGCACTCCTTCAAAGAGGGTTCGTGCGGTTTGCGGGCGACCAGGTAGAAGTCAAACGCGAGAACGAGGCCGAAGCCGCCGAGCGTGGCCAGCCAGATCCAGACGGGCAGGTTCACCGGCGTCCTCCCTTCCTCGTGTGCAGCGCTTGGGCGTGCCGTACGTAGAGGCCGAGCAGCGCCTCCGCGTGCGGGTTGCCGGCGGCGCGGCGCACGAGCCAGTGTGGCATGAGCCGTTCGTGCAGCCAGACGAAGCCGATCGCGAAGCCCAGGCTCACCATCGCCTGGTAGGCCAGGAACGGCAGCACGCCGTCTTCCAGGCCGATCCCGACCACGCTCTCCTGCACCAGGCGGGACGCGGGGAACGCCGCCACCCAGAACAGGCCGACGGGCCCGAAGGTCCCAGGCCGGAACACGCCGTGGCCGAGTAGCACGCCGTATAAGCCGCCGAAGAGGGCGAGCGGTACGGCGAGCGCCAGGGCCGACAGCGCGGCCATCCCGATGGGCTGTCCTGCGACCAGGATCAGCCCACCGGCCATGGCTCCGGCTACGGCTCCGATCGACGCCCCTGGCAGGGCGAGTTCGAGGCTGTGCCGTCCATTCATCAGCCCACGACCACGCCGAAGGCGAACAGGCTGTAGAACAGCATGCCGAGGTAGAACACCGCGCCGAACCCGATGATCACGTTGGTCCACCACTTCGGCCTGATCGGTTTGGGCAACATGCGGTTGTTCACCAGGAGCAACGTCACGCAGTACGCGCCCATCGCGAACGTCGACAGGAACGCCAGCGTGTCCAGGATCCCGCTCGGTCCGTCAGCCGGGCCGAACAGCAGGATCAGGATGCCGAAGATGATCACGCCCCAGAGGAAGAACGCGTACAGACGCGACATGCCCAGCTTCTTCGCCCCGGGGATGAAGTTGTACGTCATGTCCGCCTGACCCCGGGAGAACGAGTCGAACAGCCCCAGAGTGGCGTTCAGGCCGATCAGCGCGATGAACCCGAGGAACACCGCCCCGAGCACCGAGCTGCCCGCCGAGGAGACGGCGTTGGACATGGCCGAGAGCGCCACCTCCCGGTCGTCGCCCTGGATGGCCGTGCGCACGCCCGGGTCCAGCCGCACCGCCGCCTGCGCGATCACCGTGAAGGAGATCGTGACCAGCATGGTGATGCCCCAGAACAGCAGCAGCGCGTCGAACGTGACCCAGCGCCGCCAGCCCTTCCACCTGGCCATCTCGGCCGGGTCGTCGGTGTCGAACATGAACCCGCGCGCGGGCATCTCCTCTTCCTCGCCCGCGTGCCGCAATCCGCGGATCTTCGGAATGTGCGCGCCCATGCCGGCGCCGGAGGCACGCAGGTGGAGCGTGTACCACATCTGCTGCATGCCCGAGGGCCCGGCGAACGCGCAAGCCCCGACGATCACCGGGAACCAGGCGGCCGACATGGCCTCCGGCGGCAGGTAGCCGATGGCGAACATGCCCGTGAGCGTGCTGGCCACGTCGCCCCAGGAGCCCACCATGGCCGCGACCACCGCCGTGCCGAGCACGAGCGTGCCGATGAGTATCGACAGCAGGTTCTCGAGCAGGTTGTAGATCACCTTGGCGAAGCTGAAGACCACGCCCACCAGGACCAGCCCGACGATCGCGGTCACAATCCAGGGGATGCCGGTTATCTCCTCGAACGCCGCCGCTCCCGCCGACAGGTGCCCCGGCCAGATGTAGACGGCGATGGCCACGATGAAGAAGAACCACATCAGCGGCTTGAACACCCTGGCCGCGCCGGAGAAGATGCTCTCCCCCGTGGCCATGGCGTAGCGCGCCATCTCCAGCATCACCACGGCCTGCAGGGTGACGCCGATCAGGAACAGCCACCTGATCTCCGGCCCGAACAGCAGCACCAGCCTGGGCCACATGTACGACTCGCCGATGCCCACGCCAAGCGCGACGAGGAACACCGTCGGCCCGAGAATGTGCACCGAGGGAGGCGCGTCGGGGAGCTTCCTGATGGGCATCGGCTCAAGCCGGCCCGCTTTCCATACTCGTTCGTCCTCGACCGGCGGCGTGGCCGTCGCCGGTGGTGTTTTCGATGTGTCCACCTACGGACCTCCTGGGGGGTTGTTGCCTTGCTCGTGCGCTGCCCCGAATAAAGCCCCCTCGCCTGGCGCTGCTTCGCTCGGCTCTTAGCTCAGCAGCCCGGCGGCCCTGGCCCATCGGTACTTCGCACCGAGGACCGCCACGGGCTTTTCTGTCGTGTACGGGTACGCGACCACGCCATGCTCGAACAGGTACTCGCTGGCCTCCTCAACTTCGGTGTCGCCGGCCAACGACGCCACGACCGGCTTGATGTTGCCCTTCTCCCGCTCCTCCGCCACCACGCGGGCGATGAGCTCGGCGAAGACCATCGGCGGCGTCACGATCGTGTGCCAGTAGCCGAGGACGAGCGCGTGGATCCGCTCGTCCGCCAGCCCCAGGCGGACCGTGTTCTCGTAGGTCGAGGGCGGTTCGCCGCCGGTGATGTCGATGGGGTTGCCCGCCGCGCCGAACGGCGGGATGTAGGCGCGGAAGGCCGCGTCCAGGTCGTCCGGGATGTCCATGAGGGTCAGCCCGGCGTCCACGATGGCGTCCGACAGCAGCACGCCCGAGCCGCCCGCCCCGGTGATGATGACGACGTTCTCGCCCTTGGGCGCGGGCAGGATCGGCAGGGCGCGGGCGTACTCCAGCATGTCGTTGAGGCCGGGCGCGCGCACCACCCCGGCCTGCCGGAGGATGTCGTCGTACACCTTGTCGTCGCCGGCCAGCGCCCCGGTGTGGGATCCGGCGGCCCGCGCGCCCATGGCGGTGCGCCCGGCCTTGAGCACGATGACCGGCTTCTGCTTGACCACCCGGCGGGCCGCGTCGACGAAGCCGCGCCCGTCCTTGAGGTCCTCCAGGTGCATGGCCACGGCCTTGGTGTTGTCGTCCTGCTCGAAGAAGGTCAGCAGGTCGTCCTCGTCCACGTCGGCCTTGTTGCCGACGCCGACGATGGCCGAGACGCCCATCTTGGTGGTGCGGCTGAAGCCCAGGATGGCCATGCCGATGCCGCCGCTCTGGGAGGTCAGCGCCACGCTGCCCTTGACGTCGTACGGGGTGCAGAACGTCGCGCAGAGGTTCTCCGGCGTGTAGTAGTAGCCGTAGATGTTCGGCCCGAGCATGCGCACGCCGTGCCGCTTGGCGATCTCGACGATCTCCTGCTGGCCCTCGACGTTCCCGGTCTCGGCGAACCCCGACGGGATCATGATGGCGCCCGCCACGCCCTTCTCCCCGGCCTGCTCCAGCGCCGGCGCCACGAACTTGGCGGGGATCGCGAACACGGCCACGTCCACGTCACCCGGCACGTCCGAGATGCTCTTGTACGCCGCCAGCCCCATGATCTCGTCGGCCTTGGGGTTGATCGGGAAGATCTGCCCCTTGTAGCCGCCGTCGATGAGGTTGCGCATGACCGAGTTGCCGATCTTGCCGGTCTCGGCCGAGGCGCCGATCACGGCCACCGAACGCGGCTTGAAGATCCGCTTCATCTGCCGCAGGATCTCCTCGCGCGACAGCCGGGTGACCTCGGCCGGCTTCTCGCCGATGAGGATGCGCACGTCCGCGGCGACCGCGCCGTTCGCGTCGGCGAAGACGGGGTTGAGGTCCACCTCGACGATCTCGGGGAAGTCGGAGACCAGCCTCCCGACGCGCTCGATCAGCGCCGCGAGCGCCTCCCTGTTGGCGGGTTCGGCACCACGGACACCTCGCAGCACCTCTGCCGCTCTGATGTCGTCCAGCATCCCAAGGGCATCTTCACCCGAAACAGGGGCAAGTCTGAAGGTAACGTCCTTCAAAACTTCTACCAAAACTCCGCCCAAGCCGAAGGCGATGACCTTGCCGAAGGTGGGGTCGGTGACGGCGCCGACGATGACCTCGTGGCCGCCGCCGACGAGCTGCTGCACCTGGATGCCGTCGATCTTGGCGTCGGGGTTGTAGGCGCGGGCGTTGGCGAGGATCTTGTCGTAACCCTCCTTGACCTCCTCCACCGTCTTCAGCCCGACCAGCACGCCGCCGGCGTCGGTCTTGTGCAGGATGTCGGGGGATACGATCTTCAGCACGACCGGCAGGCCGATGCTCTCCGCGAGCTCGGCGGCCTCAGCGGCCGAGGTGGCCAGGCCCTCGCCGGGGGTGGCGATGCCGTACGCCTCGCAGAGCTTGCGCCCTTCCGGCGCGGTCAGCGCCGTACGCCCTTCGGCGAGCGCCTTCTCGATGACTTCCCGCGCAGCGCCCATGGTCGCGCTCCCTACGGGCCCTCCCTGGTTACGCTGGAGGCTGCCGCTGTCGGGCCCTACTCGCCGCTCCACTTAGATGACTCCGTTCGACTTGAGTTCGACCAGCTCGTCCGCGCTCACGCCGAGCTCGCCGTAGATCTCCAGGTTGTGCTCGCCGAGCAGGGGCGGGGTGACGATGTCCACCGGCGAGTCCGACAGCTGCAGCGGGCTGCCGACGGTCGTGAACTCGCCGCGCTCGGGGTGGTCGACCGTCACGACGATGCCCTCGTCGCGCAGGCTCTCGTCCTCCACCAGCTCCTTGGTCGACAGGATCGGCCCGCAGGGGATGTTCTCGGCGTTGAGCCGGTCGAGCACCGTCCACTTGTCGTGCTGGATCGTCCACTCCTCGATGAGCTGGAACATCTTGTCCAGCTTGGACAGGCGAGCCTCAGGGGTCGCCCACTCGGGGTCGTCGGCCAGCTCGGGGCGGCCGATGATGGACGAGATCGGCTTCCAGCCGATCGGCTGGACGATCACGTAGATGTAGTCGTTCGGGCCGCCGGGCGCGCAGCGCACCGCCCAGCCCGGCTGGCCGCCGCCGCTGGCGTTGCCGGAGCGGGGCACCTCGTCGGTGAACGTCTTGTTCGGATATTCGCGCAGCGGGCCGTGCGCCAGCCGCTGCTGGTCGCGCAGCTTGACGCGGGACAGGTTCAGCACGGCGTGCTGCATGGCCACCTGTACGCGCTGGCCGCGCTGGGTCTGCTGGCGCTGGTAGAGGGCGGCCAGGATGCCGGCGACCACGTGGATGCCGGTGCCCGAGTCGCCGATCTGGGCTCCGGTGGCCAGCGGCGGGCCGTCCTCGAAGCCCGTCGTGCTCATCGAGCCGCCCATGGCCTGGGCGATCACCTCGTACGCCTTGAACTTGGCGTACCTGCCGGCGCCGAAGCCCTTGATGGAGGCGTAGATGAGGCGGGGGTTGAGCTCCTGGAGGCGTTCCCAGGTGAATCCCATACGGTCCACGGCGCCCGGGCCGAAGTTCTCCACCAGGATGTCGGCGCTCTTCACCAGCTCGGTGAAGATCTCCTTGCCGCGCTCGCTCTTCATGTTGAGCGTGATGCTGCGCTTGTTGCAGTTGAGCATCGTGAAGTAGAGGCTGTCCACGTCGGGCACGTCGCGGAGCTGCTGTCGGGTGATGTCGCCGGTCGGCGCCTCCAGCTTGACCACGTCGGCGCCCAGCCAGGCGAGCAGCTGAGTAGCGGACGGGCCTGACTGGACATGGGTCATGTCGAGGACGCGGACACCTTCGAGAGCCTTCATGTCGGTGTATTCCCCTACTTGTACATGGTCTGGTTCATGGTCCCGGGGGCGTAGACCTCCGGATCCACCCACACGTTGATCAGGGAGGGCTTGCCCGACTCCCTGGCCCGCTCCAGCGCGGGACGGATCTCCGACGGGTCGCGTACCTCCTCGCCGTAGCCGCCGAGCAACTTGGCGAAGTCGCCGTAGCGGATGTCGCCGAGGGTGTTGCCGACGCGGCCGCGGTCTTCGCCGTACTTGACGGCCTGGCCGTACCTGATCTGGTTCATGGAGGAGTTGTTGCCGATGACGCCGATGAACGGCAGGTCGAAGCGGACCATGGTCTCGAAGTCCCAGCCGGTCAGGCTGAAGGCGCCGTCACCGAACAGGCACAGCACCTCCTTGTCGCGCCTGGCCTGCTTGGCCGCCATCGCGAAGGCCATGCCGACGCCGAGCGTGCCGAGCGGTCCCGGGTCCATCCAGTGGCCGGGCGACTTGGGCTGCACGACCTGTCCGGAGAAGGTGACGATGTCGCCGCCGTCGCCGATGTAGATGCTGTCCTCGGTGAGGAACTCGTTGATCTCGTGGACCAGGCGGTAGGGGTCGATGGGCTGGGCGCCGGAGAGCTGGCGGGGCAGGCGCTTCTCGTACGCCTGGGTCTCGACGGCGCGCAGCTCGTCCAGCCACGCCTTGCGCTTGGCGACCGCGTCCTGGATGCGGCCGCTGGCCGCCTGGGCCGCCGCCGACAGGATGAGGCCGGCGTCGCCGACGATCCCCAGATCGATGTCCCGATTTTTCCCGACAGTGCGGTAGTCGAGGTCGATCTGCACCACCTTGGCGGTCGGCGAGAGCCGCTTGCCGTAGCCCATCCGGAAGTCGAACGGGGTGCCGACGATGATGATCAGGTCGGCCTCGGTGAAGGCGTACCTGCGGCTGAGCTGGAAGTGGTGCGGGTCGCCCGGCGGTAGGGTGCCGCGACCCGAACCGTTCATGTACGCGGGCACGTTCAGCGCCCGGACGAAGTCGATCGCCGCGTCGGTCGCCCGGCACGTCCAGACCTGGCTCCCGAGCAGGATGGCCGGCTTCTCGGCGTGCGCCAGCAGGTCCGCCAGCCGCTCGATCGCCTCGGGGTCACCCTGCTGGCGGGTGGAGGCCCGATAGTGGCCCGGCGCGGGGATGCGCGCCTTCTCCAGGGGAACCTTCGCGTCGAGCACATCACGCGGGATCTCCAGGAACGACGGCCCAGGAGCGCCGTGGTAGCACTCCCTGAAGGCCATCGACACGATGTCGGCCACCCGCTCCGTGCTCGGCACCGTGGCGGCGAACTTGGTGATCGGGGTCATCATGTCCACGTGTGGCAGGTCCTGCAGCGAGCCCATCTTGTGCTGGCTCAGCGCCCCCTGCCCGCCGATGAGCAACATGGGGCTCTCCGCGCGGAAGGCGTTGGCCACGCCCGTGACCGCGTCGGTCGTGCCCGGTCCCGCCGTGACCACCGCGCAGCCGGGCTTGCCGGTGATGCGCGCGTATCCGTCCGCGGCGTGTGCCGCCACCTGCTCGTGGCGTACGTCGATGACCTCGATGCCCTCATCGACGCAGCCGTCATAGATATCGATGATGTGGCCGCCGCAGAGCGTGTAGATCACGTCCACACCCTCGGCCTTCAGCGCCTTGGCTACTAGATGACCGCCAGAGATCGTTTCCGACATCATGCCACCCTTTCCCGCCGTCTGTCTTCCGCATACTGCATACCGTATGAACGCAATGCTTACTCCCTCCTGAACGGCCTGTCTAGCCCCCTGGGGGCAACTCGATCAGCTCCACCTGCTCGCCGGCCCACCCCGGGGGGACCACCGCCAGCGCCTCCGCCAGCGCCGCTCCCCACAGGGATCCTGGCCGGTCATGACCTACGGGAACGGCGCCCCGGCCGGACCGCCGCACAGGCACGAGACGGGTGTTGTGCGGATGCGTCCGCACCTCACCCGCCAGCGCGCTCGTCTCCTTGCGCACCGGCGTCCCGGCCAGCTCCCGCACGATGGGAGCGAGCAGGGTGAGCGCCGCGGCGAGTGCCGCGAACGGGTTCCCGGGCAACCCCACGACCAGCTGTCCGCCCGGCAGCCGGGCGAGCAACTGCGGGTGCCCAGGGCGCACGGCCACGCCGTCGACGAGCACGTCCGCGCCGAGGTCGCCGAGCACCTTCCGGAGGTGATCGGCCGGGCCTTTGGAGGACGCGCCGCAGGCGACGATGACGTCGGCAGACGCGACCGGCCTGGCTGCGAGGCCGACGCCATCAGGCGCCGCAGCGGGCGGCCCGGCCAATGCGGCGCGAAGCGCCTCCTGGCCGTCAGGCACACGTGCGGTGCCGGTGACCCGGCCCCCGGCCCACTCGACCAGCCCCGGCAGGAACGGCCCGATGGCGTCCCGCACCCGCCCTGGCCCTGGCAGCCCTTGGTGCACCACCTCGTCCCCGGTGACCAGCACGGTGACGCGCGGCCGAGGACGTACCCGCAGCTCGTCGTGGCCAAGGCCAGCGGCGAGCCCGAGCACCACCGGGGTCACTACCGCGCCCGCTCCCAGCACGACGGCGCCTTCGGCGATGTCCTCGCCTCGGCGCCGGATGTGCCGGCCCGCTTCGACGGCGCCGGCCACGCGCACCGCATCCGTCCGCGAGGCCGCCGCGAGCCCCACATCCGCGTGCTCGTAGGGCAGCACCGAGTCCGCGCCCGCAGGCGTCGGGGCGCCGGTGGCGATCTCCACTGCCTCCCCCGGCCGCAACTCGCCCTCATGGGGCGCTCCCCCGGCCAGCACCTGCCCGACCACGCGCCACGGCCCGGAGCCGGCCACCGCGTAGCCGTCCATCGCCGACACGTCCACCCCCGGCACGGCGACCAGAGCCACCAAGGGGGCGGCCAGGCGGCAGCCCAGCGCGTCCGAAAGGGGCACCGAGACAGGGCCGAGCGGGCAGGCAGACCCGGCCGCGAGGGCTCGCGCGGAGCCCCATGACATTGCTTCCACCACTGGTTCATGCCGCACAACGGTCACAGCCAAGCTCCTTGACCCGACTTTTTCCATACTGTATACCGAATGCACAATCCGACGCGAGAACGGAGCGCAGCATGAAGGTCGCTGTTCTTGGCGCCGGCGCCATCGGCGCATACGTGGGGGCCGCCCTCCACCGGGCGGGAGTCGAGGTGCACCTCATCGCGAGAGGCCAGCACCTGCAGGCGATTCGGAGCGCCGGCGTGCGGGTGCTCACCCCAAGGGGCGACTTCGTCGCCCACCCCCATGCCACCGACGACCCCACTCAGGTCGGTCCGGTGGACCACGTCTTCCTGGGCCTCAAGGCGAACAGCTACGCCTCCGCGGGCCCCATGATCAAGCCGCTGCTGCACGGGACCACGAGCGTCATCGCCGCGCAGAACGGCATTCCGTGGTGGTACTTCCACGGACTCAAGGGCCCCTACGAGGGCTACCGCATCGAGAGTGTCGACCCAGGCGGCGCGGTCACGACCGCGTTGCCGCTGCACCGTGCGATCGGATGTGTGGTCTACGCCGCCACCGAGATCGAGGAGCCTGGCGTGATCCGGCACCTCGAAGGCACCCGCTTCTCCATCGGCGAGCCGAACGGCGAGCTGACCGAGCGGTGCGCCGCCTTCAGCCAGGCCGCCATCGAGGGCGGGCTGAAGTGTCCGGTGGAGCGCGACCTCCGCCGTGACGTATGGATCAAACTGATGGGAAACATCGCCTTCAACCCGATCAGCGCGCTGGCCAGGGCGACGATGGCCGGGATCTGCCGCCACGACGGCACCAGGGAGCTGGTCGTGGCCATGATGCGGGAGACCGTCGACGTGGCCAGCAGGGTCGGCTGCGATCCCGGCATCTCGATCGAGCGCCGCCTGCGCGGCGCGGAGAAGGCGGGCGAGCACAAGACGTCCACACTTCAGGACCTGGAGAAGGGCAAGCCGCTGGAGCTCGACGTGCTGCTGGCGGCGGTGGTCGAGCTGGCCGACCTCACCGGCGCCAACGTCCCGACACTGCGCGCGATCCACGCGGTGAGCGATCTGCTGAACGAGAACCTTGTCCGCGCGGTCTAGCTGGGAATACCTTAAATTGTATACAGAATGGAGGGATCATGAGCTACGACCGCCTGACCCATCCACTGGTGCGTGAGAACGGCGTGCTCCGCGAGGCGACCTGGGAAGAGGCGCTGGAGCGAGCGGCGGAGGGCTTCCGCCGCAACGTCGACAGGCACGGCCCCGACAGCTTCGCCATGCTGTCGTGCGCCCGCTCCACCAATGAGATGAACTACGTCGGGCAGAAGTTCACCCGCGTGGTGATCGGCACCAACAACGTGGACTCCTGCAACCGCACCTGCCACGCGCCCAGCGTGGCGGGGCTGTCGGCCGTGTTCGGCAGCGGTGGCGGCACCTCCTCCTATCAGGAGGTGGAGGACACCGATGTCATAGTGATGTGGGGCTCAGCGGCGCGCAACGCCCACCCCATCTTCTTCCAGCACGTGTTGAAGGGCATCCACAACGGCGCCCGGATGTTCGCGGTGGACCCCCGCCGCACCGGCACCGCCCAGTGGGCCGACCTGTGGCTGGGGCTCAACGTGGGCACCGACATCCCGCTGGCCCACGCCGTGGCCCGCGAGATCATCCACGCGGGGCTGCACAACGAGGCGTTCATCGAGCGGGCCACGACCGGCTTCGAGGAGTTCAAGGAGTCGGTCGAGCCGTGGACGCTCAGCGTCGCCGAGCAGGTCACCGGCGTGCCCGCGGACGCCATCCGCGAGCTGGCCCACACCTACGCCCGCGCCGACCGCGCCCAGCTGTGCTGGACGCTCGGCATCACCGAGCACCACAACGCCACGGACAACGTACGAGCGCTGATCAACCTGTCCCTGCTCACCGGCCACGTGGGCCGCTACGGCTCGGGCCTGTCGCCGCTGCGCGGCCAGAACAACGTGCAGGGCGGCGGCGACATGGGCGCCATCCCCAACCGCCTGCCCGGCTTCCAGGACATCCTCGACCCCGGCATCCGGGACCGTTTCGAGGGCGCCTGGGGCAGGGCGATCCAGCCGCGCTACGGGCTCAACCTGACCGAGATGCTGGAGGCGATGGCCGACGGCGAGGTGACCACCTGCTACCTCATCGGTGAGAACCCCGTGCAGTCCGAGGCCGACTCGCTGTCCTGCATCAAGCGCCTGTCCATGCTCGATCACCTCGTCGTGCAGGACATCTTCCTCACCAAGACCGCCCAGATGGCCGACGTGGTGCTGCCGGCCAGCGCCGCCTGGTGCGAGGCCGACGGCACGTTCACCAACAGCGAGCGCCGGGTCCAGCGGGTGCGCAAGGCCCTGGAGCCGCCAGGCGAGGCCCGCGACGACATCTGGATCATGTGCGAGCTGGCCCGCAGGCTGGGCCACGACTGGCACTACGACGGCGCGGAGGAGGTCTGGAACGAGCTGCGCGCCCTGTCCCCCCAGCACCACGGCATGACCTACCAGCGGCTCGCCGACCTGCAGGGCATCCAGTGGCCCTGCCCGTCGGAGGACTCGCTCGAACCGCCCTACCTGCACGGGCGGCTCTGGGAGAGCGACCCGGTCAAGCGGGGCACGCCGGCGCCGTTCGCGCTGTTGCGCCACTCGCCGCCGGTGGACCTGCTGGACGAGGAATACCCGCTGCGGCTGACCACCGGCCGCCGCCTCGACTCCTACAACACCGGCGTGCAGTCCTCCGGGTTCGCCTCGCCGCTGCGGCGCGGCGAGACCGTCGAGCTCTGCCCCGAGGACGCCGACCGTCTCGGACTCATCGCGGGCGAGGAGGTGCGGATCAGCTCGCGGCGCGGCTCGGTGGTCGCGCCCGTGTTCATCGATCCGGCGCTGCGGCCCGGACTGGTGTTCATGACCATGCACTTCCCCGACGACGTGGACACCAACTCCTTGACCATCGAGGCCACCGACCCCATCTCGGGCACGGCCGAGTTCAAGGCCGCGGCCGTACGCGTCGAGAAGCTCGTCAAGGCCGGGTGAACAGATGGATTTGAGATTCCGTGGTGCGGAGCCGTCCGAGGAGGAGCGCGCGGCGGTCGACGCCCTGCTCGGGCCGCCCGCCACCGCCTGGGACGGCGGCTCGAGGACCGAGGCCGACCTGCGCAGCGCCACCCGCTCCGAGTCCCAGCGTGACCTGCTGCTGCCCGCGCTGCACGCGGTCAACGACCGGGTCGGGTGGCTCAGCGAGGGTGCGCTGGAGTACATCTGCCGCCGCCTCACGATCCCGCCCGCCGAGGCGTACGGGGTGGCGACGTTCTACTCGCTCTTCTCCATGGAGGAGCGGCCGAAGCGGGTGCTGCACGTCTGCACCGACCTGGCCTGCCAGGCGAAGGGCTCGGACGAGGTACGCGAACGCGTACAGGAACGCCTCGGCCCGCCGGGGAAGTCGTGGCACGAGAGCCCCTGCCTGGGCCTGTGCGAGCGTGCCCCGGCCGCGCTCGCGCTGGAGGCGGGCACCCCGCCCAAGGCACAGGTGTACGCCCCGGCCAACGTGGACACGATCGCCACCACACCGAGCCCGAACGGCCGCACCCCCAGCCTCGACGTCACGGGCGACGCCCCCGTGAAGGCGGCCGTGCCGCAGTCCGGGCAGGACGGCCTGATCCTGCTCAGGCGGATCGGCACCGTCGACCCCACCAGCCTGGACGGCTACCGCGCGGCCGGCGGGTACTCGGCGCTCAGGAGGGCGTTCGAGCTCGGCCCCGCCGGAGTGATCCGCGAGGTGCTGGACTCCGGCCTGGTCGGCAGGGGCGGCGCGGCGTTCCCGACGGGGCGCAAGTGGGACGCCACCGCCCGCCAGCCGGACCACCCGCACTACCTGGTGTGCAACGCCGACGAGAGCGAGCCCGGCACGTTCAAGGACCGGGTCATCATGGAGGGCGACCCGTACGCGCTGGTCGAGGCCATGACGATCGCCGCCTACGCCACCGGCTGCGCCAAGGGATACCTCTACATCAGGGGTGAATATCCCAGGGCGACCGCCCGGCTCCAGCACGCGATCGCGACCGCCCGCGCACGAGGGCTGCTCGGCGACGACATCCTCGGCAAGGGCCTGTCCTTCGACATCGAGCTGCGAAGGGGCGCGGGCGCGTACATCTGCGGCGAGGAGACCGCGATCTTCAACTCCATCGAGGGGCAACGCGGCGAGCCGCGCAGCAAGCCGCCGTTCCCCGTGGAGAAGGGGCTGTTCGGCAAGCCGACCGTGGTCAACAACGTGGAGACCCTGGTCAACGTGCTGCCGATCCTGGAGGGCGGCGCGCAGGCGTACGCGGCGGCCGAGCCCAAGCTGTTCTGCGTCTCGGGCGCGGTCGAGCGGCCCGGCGTGTACGAGCTGACGTTCGGCGCCACCCTGCGCGAACTGCTGGAGATGACCGGGACGACCGGCACGACCAGGGCGGTGCTGCTCGGCGGCGCGGCCGGCGCGTTCGTCACCGACCTGGACATCCCGCTCACCTTCGAGGGCACCAGGAACGCCGGCGCGACGCTCGGCTCCGGCGTGGTGCTCGTCATCGACGACGGCGTGGAACTCAAGCAGCTGCTGCTGCGCATCGCGGAGTTCTTCCGCGACGAGTCCTGCGGCCAGTGCGTGCCCTGCCGGGTCGGCACCGTACGCCAGGAGGAGGCTCTGCACCGGTTGTCACGGAGGGTCGATGACACCGATCTCGTGCTGCTGCGCGAAGTCGGCCAGACCATGCGCGACGCCTCGATCTGCGGCCTCGGACAGACCGCCTGGAACGCCGTCGAATCGGCCATCGACCGCCTGGGAGTGTTCAAATGATCCCGCTCCAGCCGCCCCGGCGGCTCATCGACGTCGAGATCGACGGCGAGGACGTACGGGTGCCGGAGGGCTCGACCATCCTCGACGCCTGCCAGGCGGCGGGGAAGGACGTGCCGACCCTCTGTTACGGCGACACACTCACCCCGAAGAACGCCTGCCGCGTCTGCGTCGTGGAGGTGGAGGGCGCCAGGACGCTGGCGCCCGCCTGCTCCAGGAAGGCCGAGGCCGGCATGAAGGTCGGCACGGACACCGAGCGGGCCAGGCAGAGCCGCAAGGTCGTGCTGGAGCTGCTCGGCTCCTCCGTCGACATGTCGACCACGCCCAGGGCGGCCGAGTGGGTCGCCGAGTACGACGCCGACCCTGCCAGGTTCGGCGACGACGCGGCCACGGTCGAGCAGCCCGCCAAGGTGGACAACGACCTCTACGTACGCGACTACAGCAAGTGCATCCTGTGCTACAAGTGCGTGGACGCCTGCGGCGACCAGTGGCAGAACACGTTCGCCATCTCCGTCGCGGGCCGGGGCTTCGACTCGACGATCTCCACGGAGTTCGGCGCCCCGCTCACCGACTCGGCCTGCGTCTACTGCGGAAACTGCGTCGAGGTCTGCCCGACGGGCGCGTTGTCGTTCAAGACCGAGTTCGACATGCGGGCCGAGGGCACCTGGGACGAGTCGCAGCAGACCGAGACCACGACGATCTGCAGCTACTGCGGGGTCGGCTGCAACCTGACCCTGCACGTGCAGGAGAACAAGATCGTGAAGGTGACCTCGCCGCACGACAACCCGGTCACCAAGGGCAACCTGTGCGTCAAGGGCCGCTTCGGATACGGCTATGTCTAGGGTCTCCGTCAAGAGGCGCATCCTGCGCGTCAAGGACACCGTCCGCATCAGCAAGGTCGACTCGCTGGCCGCGGAGGAGCCGCTGGAGATCCGGCTCGACGGGACGCCGCTGACGGTGACCATGCGGACTCCGGGCGACGACTTCGACCTGGCCGCCGGGTTCCTGGTCAGCGAGGGGGCCGTGGGCTCGGCGGACGACATCGCCACGATCCGCTACTGCGCGGGCGCGACGGTGGACGGCGGGAACACGTACAACGTGCTCGACGTGCGCCTCGCGCCTGGCGTGCCGGCTCCCGAGCCGCGCAACTTCTACACCACGTCCTCCTGCGGCGTCTGTGGCAAGGCGTCCCTGGAGGCGGTACGCACCGTGGCTCGCTGGAGCGCGGGGGACGACCCGGTCGAGCTGGCGCAGTCGACCGTCGCGGAGCTGCCGGGCCGGCTACGGGCGGCCCAGCGGGTCTTCGACAGGACCGGGGGCCTGCACGCGGCCGGCCTGTTCACGGCCGACGGCGAGCCGCTGTGCGTGCGTGAGGACGTGGGCCGCCACAACGCCGTGGACAAGCTGCTCGGCTGGGCGCTCAGGAACGGGCGCCTCCCGCTGCGCGGCACGGTGCTCATGGTGTCGGGGCGGGCGTCGTTCGAGCTGGTGCAGAAGGCGGTCATGGGGGGCATTCCGGTGCTCGCCGCGGTCTCCGCGCCCTCCTCGCTCGCGGCCGAGCTGGCCGCGGAGGAGGGGCTGACGCTCATCGGGTTCCTGCGCGGGGACTCGATGAACGTCTACACGGGCGAGCGGCGTCTCAATCTCACCTCGGGCGCCGGTCAAGGCTCAGCCGGCGCGCTAACGCCGGGGTGATGACGGGATGCCGCACGGCGGTGCCTGGCCCCCAGCGCCGCCGTCCGGCATCCCCACTCACGATCCCTCGCCAGACTTTGACAACCATTTTCATTTTGGCGCATACTGACTCACATGATGTCAGGACATTCCCGGTCGTATGCTGCCGGTTTGCTGGCCGGAGCCGCGCTGCTCACCACCGCCGCCTGCGGATCCGGCTCCGCAGGGACCACCACCGCTTCAGGGACCAAGCCCAAGGTGGTCGCCGCCTTCTACCCGCTCCAGTGGCTGACCGAGCAGGTGGGGGGATCCGACGTACAGGTGACGGTGCTGACCGCGCCCGGCGTCGAGCCGCACGACCTGGAGCTGGGCATCCAGCAGGTGACCGACATCCAGAACGCCGCGCTCACCGTCTACATCAAGGGCGTCCAGCCGGCTGTGGACGACGCGGTGGCGCAGGACACGAGCTTCGACGCCGTCACCGCCGTCACCACCCTCCCCGCCGGGGAGCACGCGGAGGAGGGCGAAGAGGCGCACACGGTCTCGTACGACCCGCACATCTGGCTCGACCCCGCCCGCCTGGCCACCGTCGCCACCAAGCTGGGCGAGCGCCTGGGGGCCGCCGACCCGGCGCACGCGCAGGCGTACAAGGACCGCGCCGCCAAGACGGCGGGCGCGCTGGGGACGCTGGACCAGGAGCTCGCGGCGGGGCTGAGCACCTGCAAGACCAAGACACTGGTCACCGCGCACGAGGCGTTCGGCTACCTCTCCGATCGCTACAAGCTGAAGCAGGTCGGCATCACCCTCGACCCCGAGCAGGAGCCGTCGCCCGCGCGCCTCTCGGAGGTGGCCAAGCTCTCCAAGGCCGAGGGCGTGACCACGATCTTCACCGAATCCCTGGTCAGCCCGAAGGTGGCCGAGGTGCTCGCGAACGAGGTGGGCGCGAAGACCGCCGTACTCGACCCGCTGGAGAGCAAGCCCTCGGGCGACTATCTGTCCGCCATGCGCGATAACCTCAAAACCCTACAAACAGCACTGGGGTGTACGGCATGAGCGAAACGGCCTTCGCGATGACCGACGGCCGGGTCTCCTTCGATGGCAAGCCCGTCCTTCGGGGGATCGACCTGACCGTCAGTCCCGGGGAGGTCGTCGCCCTCCTGGGCGCCAACGGCTCCGGCAAGTCCACACTGGTCCGCACGCTGCTCGGCCTCACGCCGCTGACCAGCGGCACGACCTTGGTGTACGGCTCCGCGCCGGGCAGGTTCCGCGACTGGTGGCGCATCGGCTACGTGCCGCAACGGCTCCAGGTCGGCGGCGGCGTGCCCGCGACCGTACGCGAGGTCGTGGCCTCGGGCCGCATCGCCAGGCAGAGCAGGCTCCGCAGGACCAGCGCGGCAGACAAGGCGGCCGTGTCGGGCGCGCTGGAGGCCGTCCGGCTGGCCGACCGGGCGAACGACCCGGTCCAGTCGCTGTCGGGCGGCCAGCAGCAGCGGGTGCTCATCGCCCGCGCGCTGGCCGGGGAGCCGGACACGTACGTGATGGACGAGCCGACCGCGGGCGTGGACGCCGAGACGCAGCGGTTGCTCGCCGACACGCTGTCCGGGCTGGTGCTCGACGGCAAGACGGTGGTGCTGGTCGCGCACGAGCTGGGCCCGCTGGAGCCGATCATCACGCGCGGCGTGGTGATCCGCGAGGGGCGGGTCGCGCACGACGGCCGCCCGCCGCGGCCCGAAGGCGACTGCGCGCTGCCAGGGCACGAGCACCAGCACCCGCATACCGCGGAAACGGCCGCGGGACCTCTCAGTGGTCTCAGCGGGTGGCAGGGGGAGCCGATATGATCATGGAGTTGCTGCAGGAGCAGCTCTTCCAGCTCGCGCTGATCGCGGCGCTGCTGGTGGGGTTGTGCGCGCCGGCGGTGGGGACGTTCATCGTGCAGCGCAGGCTGGCGTTGCTCGGCGACGGCGTCGGACACGTGGCGCTGACCGGCGTGGCCCTGGGCTTCCTGACCGGCACGGCGCCGGTGCTGACCGCCGTGATCGTGGCCGTCATCGGCGCCGTGGCCATCGAGCTGGTCAGGGCGCGCGGGCGGACGAGCGGCGACGTGGCGCTGGCGCTGCTGTTCTACGGCGGGATCGCGGGCGGCGTCATGCTCATGGCCATCGCGCCGGGCGGCAGCAACGCCAAGCTGAACTCCTACCTGTTCGGCGCCATCGCCAGCGTCACCCCTCAGGACATCTGGGTCATCGCCGCGCTGGCCGTCGCGGTGATCGCGGTGGTGGTGATCTTCGGCAGGGAGCTGTTCGTGCTCTGCCAGGACGAGGAGATGGCCAGGGCCAGCGGCCTGCCGGTGCGCTTCCTCAGCCTGCTGATCGCCGTCACGGCCGCGCTCACGGTCGTCATCGCCATGCGCGTGGTCGGCCTGCTGCTGGTCAGCGCGCTGATGGTGATCCCGGTGGCCACCAGCCAGCAGCTCACCAGGGGGTTCCGCGCCACGATGCTGCTGGCCATGGTGTTCGGGGTGCTCGCCTCGGTCGGCGGCCTGCTCGCCTCCACCTACTCCGCTAAGGTGCCTCCTGGCGCGGCGATCGTGCTTCTTGCGCTCGCCGGCTTCGTCGTGGCCCTCGGGGTCGGTAAATTCGTACGGCGAGCCCAGGAATCTACCGTGAGCGAGCGGCCGAAGATGCGTGTCGAGGAGGTCGTATGACGACAAGGCGCGATGCCGTGCACGACACTCTCCGCAAGAGCGAGGGCTTCCGCAGCGCGCAGGACGTCTACGCCGAGATGCGCCTGCACGGCGCCAAGATCGGCCTGACCACCGTCTACCGCGCCCTGCAGGCGCTCGCCGACGGGGGCAAGGTCGACGTGTTGCGTACGGACGAGGGCGAGTCCGTCTACCGGGCCTGCGCCAGCGACGTGCACCACCATCACCTGGTGTGCCGTCGTTGCGGGCGCACCGTGGAGGTCGCCGGGCCCGCGGTGGAGCGCTGGGCCGAGATGGTGGGGAGCGAGCACGGGTTCACCGAGATCACGCACACGGTGGAGGTCTTCGGCACCTGCTCGTCCTGCTCCACGCCGGCGGTCCGGAGGGGCTGAGGCCTGCTTTATGCCGGTCCGGACGGGCTGCTGAGGGCGGCGGGCTCATCGCGTTCGGCACCGGCCGGGTGGGGCCGGGAGCCGCGGCGGGAACCGTACAGGACCCCCAGGACGATCACCGCGCACCCGGCGAGCTGCAGCGGCGACGGCCGCTCGCCGAGCGCCACAGCGGAGAGCACCACGGTCGTCATCGGCTGGATCAGCAGCAACAGGGCGGTGAGCGCGGCGGGTTGCCGCGGCAATGAGAACGTGATCAGCGACCACCCCAGCACCTGAGGCCCCAGGGCGAGCAGCAACAACCAGCCGTGCGCCGGCCAGCTGGGCGCGAGATCCGCACCCCCGAACAGCGGACTGAGCACCGCGATCATCAAGGTGGCGACCACGGTCGCGTGCGCGAGCGGCCCTGCGGCCCGCGCGGACCCGGCCTTCATGAGCAGCAGGAACGCCGCATAGGAGATGGACGTGGCCACCCCGGCCAGCACGCCCATAAAAGGATCACTCCCGTAGGCGGCACTGTCGAACACCCCGGAGATCAGCACCACACCGGCGAACACGACAGGCGTGCTGACCATGAGCCGCCTGGCCGGTCGCTCCCCGAACAACCCCCAGGCGGCGAACGCCACGATGAACACCTGCAGATTCCCCAGCACGGTCGCCAGCCCGGCGCCCACATAGTCGATAGCGTGGTGCCAGAACAGCAGATCGAGCGCGAACACCACCCCCGCCAGCCAGGCCACCACCATCGCCCTGAACGGCAACGGCCCCAGCCTGCGCCGCTCCAGCCAGGCCAGGACGAGCATCGGCGGCACGGCGTACGCGCAACGGAACAACGCGGACGTGGCAGGCGATACACCCGATAACCGCACCAGGGGCGCGGAGGTGGAAATGACCAGCGCACCGACGATCGCGATCAGCACAATACGCCGATGTGCACTCATGGAAACCCCCGGAACCCCATGCAGGAGATACGCTGCGACCACGCTAGAACCCAGCGCGAACAGGAGTCAACATGCCGTTTGGCCATGACATGGTGCATTCTTTGGCCACCGTTGTCGAGCTGGTCAACACCTCGCCCTCCACCGGCGGGGATGACGGCCTGGCCACGCTGGCCGAGCTACAGACGTTCGTGGAGTCCCGGCAGGTCAGCGGCGTCAGTACGCTGACGCCCCGCGACCTGGGCCAGGTACGGCTGGTACGCGAGGCGTTCCACCGCGTCTTCACCGCCCCCGACCAGCCCACGGCCGTCCGCACCCTGAACGCCCTGCTCTCGGAGACCCGCATCACCCCGAGACTCACGGAGCATGACGGCCATCCCCTGCACGTGCACTACTTCGCCGCGGACGCGACGCTGGCGGAACACGTGGCGGCGGACTGCGGGGTGGCCCTGGCGCACCTGCTGGTGGACGGCGAGTCCGAACGCCTCCGCACCTGCTCGGCCCCGGACTGCGACCGCGTCTTCGTGGACGAGTCCCGCAACCGGTCCCGCGTTTACTGCGACAGCCGCACGTGCGGCAACCGCATGCACGTAGCCGCCTACCGCGCCCGCCGCCGCGCGTAAGGGGAGCACCCCGGTGGGAACAAGCGAACCACAGACGCCCCCTGCCGCGTTCGCGATCAAGCTCATCGAATGGTCGCGGCCCTTGACACCCGGACGTCTCATCCAGCGCAATGACCCGCCGGCTTGGCGGAACAGGACCAGGCTGGCCCGGCGGTACCACCGGGCCGGCGGTCCTCAGCCTCAGCGTCCGTGCCCGGAGTGACCGTTGCTGTCGTGGCCGTTGCCGTGGTCGTTGTGGCCATGACCGTTGCCGTCGTTGTGGCCATGACCGTTGCCGTGACCGTCGTGGTCGTAGCCGTGACCGTGGCCGTTGTTGCCGTGGCCACGAGGGGAACCGGCATGGAAATCTTTACGGTCGAGGGAGTGATGCCGGGCGTAGGCGCCTGACACGGCCTTCCACTTGCCGCCGCTCCATCGGTAGAAACGGTGGCCGTCAAACCGGTAGTGCTGGCCATGGTCAGAGCTGTACCAGTCGCCGTGGCCGCTGTGGCGGTACCACCACCGCTGGCCATCCCAACGCTGGGCGTCACTGTTGTGGCGCACTGTCTGATAGCTGATGGCGACGGTGCCACCTTGGCCGGCATGCTCATTCGTGGCCGCCGAGGCGGCTCCACTCGCGGCGAAGATGATGCCGCCCGTGACTGCAAGGGTGGCGGCTGCGGTCGCCAAGCGCCGAGTGATCTTGCTCATGGCTGTGTGTCTCCTTTGACACGCACGTTGCCCTGGTGACTCCAGCGACGAACGCGCTCAATGTGTTACGTCTGCGTTAACTCGACACACATCCCGTTTAGTCCCAATCATCCCATGATGTGATGATCCTCACGAATGTCGGAATTAGGGAATCAGCGCCATGCTTCGCACGCAGAGCCAATGCCATGATGATCAACGCACGCCTGGACCCGCGTTGCCCGCCGTACCAGCCGCTCCAGCGTCTGATCCTCGGCGTCCGCCAAGCGCCGTGCTCCCACGGGCGGCGAAAGCGGCAGCATGCCATGCCGGCTGAACGCGATGTCCATCAGCTGACGGCTATGGCGAGATCAACTCCAAACCGATGGCAAGGACACCCAGGCGTTCCTTCTCCGGTGGGTAAATGCCCCGGATGACCGCCAGCAGTTCCTGAGGGTTCTTGCCGAGATCGCCGCCGATGGCGACAGGGTCCTCGTGCGCCAGCATGCCCTCGAAGGTCTCGTACTCCGACACCCGAATCACCCGAGTCCGCAGCCGCTCATCGCCCGAGACGAAGCCGAGTTCCTGGCCGGGCTGGATCTTCCGCATGCTCGCATATGCCACCCGTACCTCGACGGTCTTGACCCCTGAGGCGATGAGGTCGAAGTACGGCTTGCGGATGCGAACTTCTCGCCGGCCCTGAACGTCGCCATGCTCGCTCACGGTCCCCCTCCTACCCGCGCGGCGGCCAGAGCCACCGTGGAACTCCGCCGCCTCCCCGTTCCGGGATATTGCACACCAGGGTGGGTGTCCAGTGCGTCCCGACGGGCGAGGGCGGGGGCGGGCAGCGTAGGCAGATCATCGTCTGTACCCCCAATCCTGATCTCGGGGTTGCTTTGAGCGATCTTGCGCGCGATTTCGCACGTCATCTGGGATAGTGGCCGCGTGCGCACCGTTCATATCGAAGCCAAACCGGATCACCTCCTGCGCCTCGCGCGCCAGAAGGACCCGGTGAGCGCGGTCGCGGAAATGATCTGGAACGCGCTGGACGCCGAGGCGGGTCAGGTCAGCGTCGAACTCGAGGTCAACGAACTGAACGGCGTGGAATCGGTCAGCATCACCGATGACGGCCACGGCATGCCGAACGCCTCGTGCGCGGGCTTCTTCGGCGGCCTCGGCGGCTCGTGGAAGACCACCGCCAAGTTCTCGCCGCAACTGAAGCGTGGCCTGCACGGCCGCAGCGGGCAGGGCAGACTGCGCGCTTTCGCGCTGGGAGAGCAGGTCCGCTGGATCACGGTCGCGGAAGCGATCGACGGGCGGACCGAGCGTACGGTCATCAGCGGGGCGGTCGATCGGCCCGCCGATTTCGACATCTCCGATCCCGAGTACGTGACGGAGCCGAGCGGCACCCGGGTCGAGGCGTTGGTGCCGGCGGATTTCGTCGGCCGTCTCATCCATGACGACACGGCTCAACAACTCGCCTCGATATTCGCCCCGTTCCTGGCGGCCAATGCCGATGTGCGGATCACTTATCAGGGAACAGCCCTCGACCCGGCCATGGTGTGGACGGACACGGCCGAATACGTCGTACGCTGGTCAGACTCCCCGGGGCTCGCCGAACCGCTGCTGCGGGTCATCGAATGGCCCAAGAATGTCGGCCGCGTGCTGGCCCTCTGCGATGCGAACGGCGTGGTCCTGGACGAAGCGTCGCCTGGCATACAGGCGCCCGGTTATCACTTCACCGCCTACCTGCTGTGGGATGGATTCGTAGAGCAGCGGGGCAACCTACCGCTGGTGGAAATGGACGAGACCGCCGAACTTCTGGAGTTGGCGCGAGAATCGTTGCGCGGGCATTTCAAGAGGCGTGATCAGGAGCGCCGGGCCAGGCTGATCCAGGAATGGAAAAGCGAGGGAGTTTATCCCTATTCCGGCGAGCCCGCCCTGGCCGCGCAGGCCGTGGAGCGCCAGATGTTCGACGAGGTAGCCACCACAATCGCACGTCGGCTACCCGGAGTGCCGCAGAGTAAGAAAACCACCCTGCGGTTGCTCAGGGAGATCATCTCGCATGATCCGAGTGGGCTCTACCCAGTGCTGGACGAACTGTTTCGGCTGCCTCAATCGGAGCAGGAAGAGCTGAAACGCATTCTTCAGCGAACCAGCCTTTCCGAGGTGATCAAGGCTACCGGTCAGGTCAGCGACCGGCTCGATTTCCTCGCCGCGCTGAAGAAGCTCGTCTTCGAGCCGGAAATCAGCCAGACGGTCAAGGAACGAAGCGAGCTGCACAAGATCCTGGAGCGGGAGACGTGGATCTTCGGGGACGCCTACACACTGATGGTCAGCGATCAGAGTCTGGACGCGGTGCTCGAACGCCATCTCGAAGCGCTGGGCCGGGCGCCGCATAACGGTCGGCTCAATCCAGTGCGTCGTGCGGACGGCCGGACCGGGATCGTCGACCTGCTATTGGGACGGGCACATCGAGGAAGCTCCGGGAGGGAGCATCTCGTCGTCGAACTCAAGGCTCCCAAGGTAAAGATCGGCCAGATAGAGGTCGCCCAGATCAAGAGTTATGCCGAGGCGATCGTCAGCGATCCCCAGTTCCGGGATGCTCGCGCTTCCTGGGATTTCTGGGTTGTCTCCACGGAGATGGATGACATTGTCAGACGTGACGCCAGTGCGCCGAACCGGCCGCCTGGTTGTATTGCGGAATGGGAGGGCGGGGTCCGCATCTGGGCACGTACCTGGAGCGAGATCATCGACGACTGCGAGGACCGACTGCACTTCTACCGAGAGCGGTTGAACCACGATCCGGCCACTGAGCACGCCGTGGAATACCTGCGGAGAGTGCATGGCGCGGTTGCTCCCGAAGCCGCTGTGAGTTGACCCAGGTGGGCTCCAACTGACCGGCCATCCAGTGGGCGGTGGCGGGCTCGGCTGTGGATGATCCCCCGCGGGAGCGGGTGTTGACGGTGCTCAGATCGTCTGTCTGAGTTGATTGCGTTGCGTGGCGGCATATTCCGGATATTTCCCGTCAACCCGGGGTGGGGCTCAGGGAGTGTCAGGGGTGGCTTCCATCGACGAGAGGAGACCGGGTGGACGCGGAATTCGTGGATTTCGTGCGGCGCCGGGGAGACCACCACCTGAAGACGGCGGTCCTGCTCACCGGGGATTGGCACACGGCTGAGGACCTCGTGCAGTCCTGTCTGGGCAAGTTGTATCGGGTGTGGCATCGGCTGGACACCAGTAGTGAACCCGACGCCTACCTGCGGCGGATCCTGGTCAACACCTATCGGTCCTGGTGGCGGGCACGGTGGCGGCGGGAGATCCCGCGTGCTGAACTGCCTGATCTGCCCGGTCCGGGTGACTTGGGGGATGGTCGGGCGGTGGCTGAGGACGTTCGGAACGCGCTGGCGAAACTTCCGGTCAGGCAGCGGACGGCTCTGGTGCTGCGGTTCTTCGCCGACCTGTCCGAAGCGGACGTCGCCGATCTGATGGGCTGTTCGGTGGGAACGGTCAAGACTCACACGTATCGCGGTCTGCAGGCGATGCGGCGGCTGATCCCGCCCGACACGCTGGTCAACCGAACCAAGGAGGAAGGGAGTGGGATCCGGTGAGATACCGACACGAGGAGCCGTCCATGAACGAGCATGAATTCCGCACCCTGCTCACCAAGGCGACCGAGGACCGGCCGCCGGGCATCAACCTCATGCCGGCGACGCCGAAGCGCCGGTTGGGCGGGGTCCTGACGCCGAAGCGCCGGCTGGCCCGGGTTCTGGTCCCGATCGCCTCGCTGGGCGTCGCCGCCCTGGTGGGTGCGATCGCGGTGGTACTGCCCGCGAGCCAGTCCTCGGCACAGGCGCAGGTACTCGCCGCGGCCGAGAACACCAGCCAGGAGAGCTACCGCATTCACACCACCTCTGGCGCCAAGGTGTTCGACGGCGCGATCGACCCCGTCCAGCGGGTGGCAGTCATCACGCGGGCTGGGGACGGGGCGGAGACCCGTTTCATCGGCGACCAGATGTTCGACAAGGAAAGTCGCGATGCGAAGTGGATGGTCTCTCCGCGCAGCGACGTGCAGCTGGCGAGCGCGCCGCCGGTCGTCGCTCTGGTCAAGCTCGCTCCACTGGACCCTCAGGCGGCTCTGCAGCGGCTGCGTTCGGCCACTGATGTCCGCGAGCACGGCTCCGCCTCCGGCCAGGGCTGGACCGGCCGCCGGTTCACCTTCTCACTGGAGGACGCGAACGGGACCGAGGCCAAGGGGATCCCGGGCAAATCGCTGAGGGCCACAGGAGCCGTGGACGTGGACGACCAGGGACGGGTCCGGCGGCTGGAAGTCACCTTCGGCGACACCGGCCAACGGCTCGTCATGGAAATCAGCGACTTCGGCACCCCCGTGTCGGTCACCGCACCACCCGCCGACCAGGTGGAGCAACTGCCGGCCGAAAAGCCCGGCAAGCCGACCAAGCCGACCAAGCCGACCGACGAGCCCACCGTCAAAACCTCCTGACCAACCATCCAGCACCCTCCGACCGTGGCCCGGGCCCGAGCGCACACCGCTCCGGCCCGGGCCACGGCATCGTAGACGGCCGAACCCGATACCGATCAGAACGGCCGCGGTCAGCGCCCCTCCGATCAGGCCGATCCCGCCCGCGACGTGCGTCAGGACTGGACGATCTGCCAGGTGACGCCGTGCGTGGTGAGGTGGTCGAGGAAGTCGGCCGGGTCGAACGCCTGGGCAGGCGTCAGCGTCCCCGCCGGAGCCCCGTCGGCGACCAGCCGGCGGGCTCCCTCGACGGCGATCACCGCGGTCATCCCGTAGCCGTCGGACCCGGTCACCCATCCCCGGGCCCGGTTCCCCTCGGAGTCGACGGCCTCGGCCAGCATCAGCCAGCGCGAAGCGTTCCTGGCCGCCTCGTCGGGGGTCTCGGGGATGGTGTCTACGACATCCGGCGTCAACGCGACGAACATGGCGGCCGCCTCGGCCCGGATCACGCTACGCACCCGCCGGGCACGGACGTGGCGTGGGACGGTGACCACACCGGGAAGCGCGAACACGGCGACGGCCGCCTCCCCCTCCTCACCCGGAACGGCCATGGAGGCAGACCCGCCCGAGGCCGATAGCGGAGCAGGTGCTTCGCCCGCGGTATGCCACTCCCCATCCACATACTCCAGCGGCCCCTGCGCGAACACGGCGGCCATCGACCGTGCGGTCCCCCGCGAAGCGGCCCCGGGCCGGCGCAGGTCCGCGACGACCAGCTCGGCCACCGACCCGAGCCGGGCGGCCACGAGATGCGCGATCAGGTCCCCAGGACCACCGTCGTCGGCCATGGCAGGCACCACGGCCACCCCGGCCCGCTCCACGTCCTCGCGAAACCCGTCCAGCACCCGTCTGATGTAATGCTGCTCCCCCGTCGTGTCGAGGTAGTGGGTCCCGGCCGTGACGGCGGCCCGGATCACCGGCTTCCCCATCGGCGTGAACGGCCCAGCGCAGTTGATCACGGCATCGCAGTCACGCAACGCCTCGGCGAGGGCCACGGGCTCGTCGAGACCGGCGACCCTGATCTCCGCACCGGCGGCCCCGGCTTCGGCGGCGGCCTTGCGCAGCCGGTCCTCGTTCCGCCCGACCAGCACCGGAGTGAGCCCCCGGCGCCGCACCTCCGCGACCGTGAGCCGCCCGGTGAACCCGCTCGCCCCATGAACGGCGATTCTCATGTCATACCTCCTTGACAACTGCGACTCACCGTAGGAGGAGGGTGGCTCCGGTTGACATGTCCAAAGGTCCGGGGCCTATGTCCGATCGTCCAGCCACCGGGAAAGCGGGGCTACCTTTGGGACATGGACGTGCTCAGCGACGCCATCACCGCCATGCGCACCGGCCGCCCCCACGCCTCGCGCACCCGCGTACGCGCCCCCTGGGGTATCCGCTTCCAGCCGCAGCAGGGCGCCGGATGCCACGTGATACTCCAGGGCTCGTGCCGGCTGCTGCCCGCCAGCGGCGAGCCCGTCGCGCTGGGCGTGGGCGACGTGGTGTTCCTGCCGCGCGAGCTCGGCCACGGGCTGGCCGACACGGTCACGACCCCGACGATCGAGGCCACCCCCGACACCGTGGGCAGGCTCCGATGGGACGGCCAGGGGCCGGCGACGGAGATGATGTGCGGCGCGTACCGGCTGGACCAGTCCAGGATCCATCCGCTGCTGGCCGAGCTGCCCGACGTCATGCACATCCCGGCCAGGATCGGCCGCCACCCCTCGCTCCGCGGCGCGATCGAGCTGCTCGGCCGCGAGCTCGACACCGCCCCGGGCCCCGGCGCGGACGCGGCCACCGCCGCGCTGCTCGACGTCCTGCTCCTGTACATCCTCAGGGCCTGGTACGAGGACCAGCCCGGCGACCTGGCGACCGGCTGGGGCGCGGCCCTTCGTGACCCGGCGGTCTCGGCGGCGTTGCGGGCCATCCACCAGCAGCCGGCCCGCCCCTGGACGGTCCAGTCGCTGGCCGACCGGGCGGGGTTGTCGCGGGCGGCGTTCGCGCAGAGGTTCACGGGCAAGGTGGGGTCGCCGCCGCTGGCGTACCTGACCTGGTGGCGGATGACCACGGCGGCCCGGCTGCTGCGCGACTCGGACCTGCCGCTGCGCTCGGTCGCGGAGCGGACCGGCTACACCTCCGAGTTCGCCTTCGCCAAGGCGTTCAAGCGGGAGGTCGGGACGGCTCCCGGACGCTACCGCAGCGGCCGCGAAGCGGCCGGTTAGACCTGGTTGGGGATCGCGCCGCCGTAGCGCCTGTCGCGCTTGGCGTAGAGCTCGCACGCCTCCCACAGGTCCCTGCGGTCGAAGTCCGGCCACAACCGGTCGAGGAACACCATCTCGGCATAGGCCGACTGCCACAGCAGGAAGTTCGAGAACCGCTGCTCCCCCGACGACCGCAGGAACAGATCGACCGGCGGGATCTCCGGCTCGTCCAGGTAGCGGGCGAACACCTTCTCGTTGACCTTGGACGGCTTGACCCGTCCCGCCGCGATGTCGGCGGCCAGCTTGACCGCCGCGTCGACGATCTCGGCCTGCCCCCCGTAATTGACACAGAACTGCAACGTCAGCTTCCGGTTGGAGACGGTCATCTCCTCGGCGGTCTGCAGCTCCGAGATGACGCTCTTCCACAACCGCCCAGGTCTGCCGGCCCACCGCACGCGCACGCCCATGGCGTTGAGCTCGTCGCGGCGCCGCCGGATCACGTCCCGGTTGAACCCCATGAGGAACCGCACCTCATCAGGCGACCGCCTCCAGTTCTCAGTCGAGAACGCGAACGCGCTCAGATAGGGAATCCCCAGCTCGAGCGCCCCCTCGATGACGTCGAACAGCGAGGCTTCGCCAGCCTTGTGCCCCTCGGTGCGCGGCAGTCCACGTGCCTTGGCCCAGCGGCCGTTGCCGTCCATGATGATGGCAACGTGCCGGGGCACCAGCTCACGCGGGATCGGCGGCGGTGTCGCGCCCGACGGATGCGGGGTCGGTGGTCGTACGTTCACGAAGCTCCCTTTCGACGTGTCGGAGAGAGCGTATTCCGTGTTCGAGGTGCCACTGCAGATAGGCTGCGACGAGTCCGCTGCACTCGCTGCGATGGCGTGACTCCGAAGCGTCGGCGGTGGCCCAGTCGCCGCGCAGCAGCGCCGTCATGAGCCCGATCGTCTCTCCAGCGGGTACGGCCGAGCCGGCCGGCCTGCAGGCCCCGCACACCACGCCACCGGCGACGATGGCGAACGCCCTGATCGCCGGCGCCCGGCACTTGGCGCACGCGTCCAGCGCGGGGGCGTAGCCGGCCACGGCCAGCGAACGCAGGAAGTACGCGTCCAGCACCAGCCTGGCCTCGTGACCCCGGTCGGCGAGCGTGCGCAACCCGCCCACCAGCAGCAGGAACTGCCGCAGCGCCGGCTCCTTCTCCCCGTGCGTCAGCCGGTCGGCCGTCTCCAGCATGGCGCTGCCCGCGGTGTAACGGGGATAGTCGGCGGTCAGGGCCTCCCCGTAGGGCCTGATGGTCTCCGCCTGGGTGACGACGTCGAGCGTGCGGCCGGTGTGCAGCTGCAGGTCGACGTGCGTGAACGGCTCCAGCCTGGCCCCGAAGCGCGATGTGGTGCGCCGCACGCCCTTCGCCACCGCCCGGATCTTGCCGGTGCGCTTGGCCAGGATGGTGACGATGCGGTCGGCCTCACCGAGCTTCTGCGTACGCAGAACTACGCCTTCGTCACGGTAGAGACTCACTCGGACATCTTACGGCCGGACCGGAGCCAAGTTACGGGCATGCTCTGGTGACGCGACTTTGCGTGACTCTCACTAGACTTTGACGTCTGTCCCCGCATTACCCGTTGTTCAACCCCCCGCTACCGCCTCGAAAGGGAGTCATGACCCGCGTGGTCCTGCTGGGCGCGTCGCCCGGCCCCGACACCTCTCCGACCGGCCTGAGGCTGGCCGCGCTGCCCGGTGATCCCACCGTGGCCGAGCGGCTCCGCAGCCAGCTCACTTCCATGGATCCCCGGCCCGCCGCGATCGAGTCCGGCGACGTGGCCGCCGCCCTGCGTGCCCTGGCCGACGTCGCAGAGTCCGCAACGGAGAACCTCTTCATCATCCCGGAGAACTCGGTCGTACACGACGAGCTGATCTACCAGGTCAGCAAGGCCAAGCGCGGCGCGCTGGCGCTCGTCGCCAAGGAGCCGCGACCGGAGGTGACAGGAGAGGCGCAGGAGGACAACGGCCCCGAGGAGAACGGGTCCGAAGAGACCGTCCCGATCGACGAGGCCGAGCCCGAGATCGGCCTCAACCGCGTCGAGGGTCTGCCCGTGCGCGCCCGCGTCGGCAAGTCGCGCGTCGTGTCGGTGGGCACCGCGCACCACGCCGTGACCAGGCCCAACGCGGTGCTGCTCGGCCCGCTGCACGTGAGCGCGCGCAACGCGCCGATGCTGGCGCAGACCTGCCGCGAGCTGGCCGCGATGGCCGACCGGTTCGGCAAGGACGACGACCTGGTGCAGCTGGTCGTGTTCGGCCTGGTGCGCAACGGCGTGTCGGTCGGCATCCGGGGCCGGCGCGACCTGTTCTACCGCCGGGTCACGACCCAGGAGGAGATCAACGAGGCCGGCGCCGAGATGGCCGGCATGGACGAGGACCGGGCCAGGCTCGACAACGCGGTCAAGGGCGCCGACGGCTTCTTCACCACGTACTTCGTCTCCACCTACTCCCGCTTCATCGCCCGCTGGGCGGCCCGGCGCGGGCTGACGCCCAACCAGGTGACGCTGATCTCGATCATCCTGGGCGTGGCCGCGGCCGCCTGCTTCGCCACCGGCGACCGGCCGTGGATGGTGCTGGGCGGCGTGCTGATCTACTTCGCGTTCGTGTTCGACTGCGTCGACGGGCAGGTTGCCCGGTACGCCCGCAAGTTCGGCGTGCTGGGGGCGTGGCTGGACGCCACGTTCGACCGGTTCAAGGAATATGTCGTCTTCGCCGGCCTGGCCGTCGGCTGGGTGGTCTCCGGCAACGGCGACGACATCTGGATCCTGGCGCTGGCCGCGCTCGGCCTCCAGTCCGTACGCCACCTGCTCGACTTCTCCTTCGGCATTTCCAACCGCCGCAAACCGCCGTCCCCGCTGCCCACGCTGCCACTCGACGCGCCCGACGACCGCGACCTGCGCCAGGCGCTGGTACGCCGCAAGGTCGAGCGCAGCCGGGGCCTGCGTGGCGTGCTCAAGATGTGGACCAGGGCGGGCAAGTTCCGTGCCGTTCACTGGGCGCGCAAGATGATCGTGTTCCCCATCGGCGAGCGGTTCGCGGCCATCGCGATCACCGCCGCCCTCTTCGACGCCCGGATCACCTTCCTCACCCTGGTGATCTGGGGCTCCGTCGCCGCCGCCTACACCCTCACCGGACGCCTCATGAGGTCGCTCGTATGATCACTCAACCGCAGGCCATGGCCACCCCCACGCCGGACCCCGACGAGGAACGCCGCCGCATCCAGACCGCCCGCCTGCTCGCCTACCGCGACGACGGCCCGCTCGCCCACGTGCTCGCCGGGAAGCTCGGCAAGGGCGTGCCGCCCGTGCCCGCCACGCTCGTCGCCCTCCTGGCCGTCGTCGCGATCACGGTCGCCGGTGTGCTGGAGCCCGGCCCGATCCTGCTGCTGCCCGTGGCGATCATGTTGCTGCTCGTGCTCCCTACGACGCCACGCGACCACCTGAGCCGCTTCGACTGGCTCACGCCGCCGCTGCTGCGCGGCGCCGAGTTCCTCACCATGATCGCGATCGGCCTGGCCGCCGACGCGCCCAAGTGGCTGCTGTTCGTGCTGGTGTACGTCGTGGGTTACCACACCTACGACACCGTCTACCGGACCCGGCAGAGCATCTGGCCGCCCGCCTGGGTGTTCCACGCCGGGCTCGGCTGGGAGCTGCGCCTGCTGATCATCGGTTTGGGGGCGGCGTTCGGGGTGCTGACCCCGGTGCTGGCGGTGCTGACGGCGTACCTGTTCGTGTTGTTCGCGGTGGAGAGCGTGACGAGCTGGGTCCGCCTCGACAAGGCCTCCGCCCAGGCGGGCGCCGACGCCGAACAGGACCTCGAGGCATCTCCTGAAGACGCCATGGAACAGGCCACCGGCGAGGCCGAGAAGGGCTGACCGTTCTTTGAGTGTGGCGCCGCACCTTTGTGTGGCGCCACACTAATGCCGATCTTGGTACGGCGGCGCACGCTCGCTAGCGGCGGGACGGCAGGCTCGGCACGACCGTATCCGGTTCTCTGTGATTCCACAGGGCCGACAGCGGCGAGAAGAAGATACGGTCCCCCGACGGGAGGTTGGTCTTGCCGAGGTGCAGGACGTACCCGGCACGGAACCTGTCGCCGAGCTTGTCACGCAGCCAGCGAAGGTGCTTGGCGTCCTCGCTCTTGGGCGTGGCGGAGGCCTTGACCTCGATGCCGACCACACTGCCGTCACGGCGTTCGAGGATGAAGTCGATTTCGCGCTTCTCCCTGTCCCGGTAGTGCCTTACGGTGACATGCCGCCGGGCGAAGGTCGACAACTTGAGAAGCTCCGCGAAGACGAAGGTCTCCAGCAGACCGCCGAGGGCCGGATGGCCGGGGGCGAGGAGCGACTCCGCATCCACGTCCATGAGGTGGGCGGCCAATCCGCTGTCGGTCACATAGGTTTTCGGCGCGTGGGTCACCCGTGAGGTGAAGTTGTTGGACCACGCGGGCGCCGAGGCGACCAGGAACACGGTCTCCAGGTAGGCCAGATACGTACGCACGGTCGCGACGTCGAGCCCTAGACCCTCGGCGATGTGGGCGAGGACCAACTGGCCGCCTGCTCGGGCCGCGACGAGCGCGATCAGATCGGGGATCGCCTGGGCCTTGTTGACATGGGCGAATTCCCGGATGTCACGAGATATCACAGTGTCCAGGTAGCCGCGAAACCATGCCTGGATCGCCACTGCAGAGTTGAGCCGCAGGACTTCCGGATAACTGCCCTGGCTGACGAGGCGGATGTAGTCCTCGCGAGTCCACGCTGACTCACGGCCGGTGTAGGACTCCGGGTCGGTGAACGCCTGATCGCAGAATCCGCCCGCGTCCCCCACGCGCTCGCTTACCGCGAAGGGCCACAGATCCACGAAGGCCACGCGGCCCGCGAGTGACTCCGACAGCGTAGGAATGCTGAGAAAACGGGCCGACCCGGATAGCACGAACTGCCCTGGAGACCAGTCCTCGTCGACTACCTGCTTGATGGCCAGAATCAGGGGATCACCGGCTCGCTGGATCTCGTCGATGATCACCGGTTGCGGCCGTCTGCGCACGAAGGTGCGCGGGTCGTCCTTGGCGATGGCGAGCTCTGAGGGATCGTCGAGGGTGGTGAACGTAGCTTCGCCGAAGCGTCGGCAAGATTGGAGGAGCGTTGTCTTCCCCGACTGACGTGGTCCGTTGATGATGACGATCCTGAGCTCTGCGAGAAGCTCCTTGAGCGAGTCGGCCGCGAGCCGAGGTAGAAGATCCATGTTGCCCCTCACCTGGTAATCGACGGCGTAGAGGCCCGTTTTCCCTGTTTCGCGGGCCAACTTTTCCCTGTTTCGCGGGTTCTATTTTCCCTGTTTCGCGGACTGCTCGCGCACAGAATCGCCGATCGACGGTCGTGGAGACCGGTTCTTCGCAGCGGCTTGGGAGTCGGAGTGCTTCTCCGGGCCTGGTGCCAGCCGGCAGCTTGAGGCGGGTGAGCCGCACGTGTTCACAAGCGCGCCCTTGTACGGCTGCGCACGGTGGGCGCCTACCGCCACACGTGGCTGGCGGCCTCGAGGGTGACGCCCGCTGACCGCCACGGGGCCGGCCGCCGTCACGGCGCAACGTGGGCCGACGACGTGGTCAGCCGTGGCCGCGGGCGGGACGCTGCACCATCAGGTGACATCGCCGCCATTCCGGAAAGCAGCAGATTAGTCTGGGGTTTCAGGGACACTCGGGCCGGGTTCCGGTCCGGCTGGAGCCAGGAGACGCGGATGGCGTTCTTGTCGCGGCTGTTCAAGCGGGGCGATCCGCTGGCCGAGCGGGAGGAAGCGCGTCGGCAGGGCACGCGGGACGCCCGCCAGCATCCCTTGGGCGAGTTCACGGATCCGGAGTTCCAGCCCGCTTACGTGACCGAGATTCGTGCCCGCGCTCGTGAGCAAGTGACCGAGGTCGACCGGCGGCTGGCCGCCACGCGTACGGCGCTGCTGGAGCGGGCTCTGGGGGCGCGGGAGGTGATCCTGCGGGAGCTGGGCAGGAGCGACACGCGGCCGGAGTCACCCGGAGACGCCAACGGGCACGCCCCCGCGCCACGCGGCACCGTCCCGAGACCGTCACCCGACCCCGGTTCGGATGACAGCGGGCGGCCGGTGGATCCGTTCATCTCGATCGCGGAGGCCAGGGCGCGGCGGGCTGAGGCGCGGCGGCGGGCCGTGGTCGAGGAGGCGAACGCCAGCGTGCAGCGGGCCAGGGCCCGCATCGAGCATCTCACCCAGGAGTGGGAGAGCGCGCTGATCGAGCGCGACCACGAGGTGGAGGCCGTGCATGCCAGGGCCGAGCAACTCATCGCCGCCTACAAGAGCGGCGTGTTACGAGCCCATCCGCGCAAGGAGGAGATCCCGTCGTTGTGGAAGGGCGAGGTCATCGCGATGGACGCCACGGGTGAGAGTTCTACGGCGATCTCGGGGCGGGAGGAGATCGGGCGGATCCTGCGCGAGGTCGAGGACCGCATCGAGGTGTGGCACGCCGAGGTCAGGCCCCGGGAGTTGCCCACCGAGTCCCGCCGCCAGCTCGCCCCGCCCCCTCCGAACGACCAGCCCGACTGGAACGACGAACTCGACTCCGACGACCAGCTCGACCTCGACGGCCAACTCGGCTCGGACGGCCAGCTCGACTCGGACCACGCGCCCGCCCCCGCTCCGAACCACCAGCCTGCCTCGGACGACGGGCCGACCCCTGACACCCACCACGACCCGCCCACGCCAGACGCCCGCGGCGGGCGGCCCGCGCCCGATGCCCCGGATGATCGGGACGCCATCGACGTCCCGGACGATCGGGACTCCCCGGGTGATCGGAGCCCCTCGGATCGCGAGCAGAAGGGGCAGCGATGACGGAGGAGAGTGGCGACGGGGCTCGGAGGCGGCGCGCGGCCCCGCACCACCCGCGGACGGCGCGCCGCCTGTTAGCCGCGTTAGGGGCGCTGCTGCTGGTCGCGGCCGGTGTGACGGCCTGCGGCGCCGACGACAGAGCGATCTGCGGCGTGATCGTGGACTCCACCAGCTACGCCGACCCCGCCACCTCCAGGAACGACGTCACCTCCAAGTTGCCCGCCTTCGCCCAGGGCTGCGACTGGATCGGGTTCGCGGCGGTCACGGGAAGCTCGGAGAGCAGCACCTGCCGCCAGGACCCTGTGGCCATCGCCGGCACCCAGGCCGAGAACCCCAACGACAATCCCGTCGTCGAGGACCGCGTCAGGGCGCACCGCATCACGGAGGTGCTGCCGAGGGCGGTCAAGCTGTTCGACTGCCCGACGGAGGGTGAGGGGTCGGACGTGCTGGGGGCCCTGCGCTACCTGGTCAAGCAGCTCAGTGCGCAGCGACAGCCGGACAAGGCGCACCAGATCATCGTGTTCAGCGACCTGATCAACAACCGGGGCGACCTGAACATCAACAAGCTGGACCTCAGCGAGAGCTCCCGCCAGCAGAAGATCAAGGAGCTGCGGGACGCGCGGCTGCTGCCCGACATGACCGGGTACGCGGTCACCGTGCACGGCTTCCTGCGCGAGAAGACGTCGAGCCCGGACCGGTTCCCGCTGCTCGAAGGGTTCTGGAGGGAGGCGTTCGAGGCGGCGGGGGCGGGCACCGTGGACCTCCTGTAGGAGCAGGAGAGCGCTCCCCAACCAGGCCCCCCCGGGATCGTTCACATCCGCGTCATGCGTGTCGTGCGCAATATTGACAGAAAGTAAGGGCCGTGTTCACATCAGCTGAGAGAGCGCTCTCTCACACGCCTCCGCACCCCCCATGGAGCAGCGATGACAACAACGATCCGGCACCGGCGCCGTCTGGCGGCGGTGGCCGTGGTGCTCGTGGCACTCGCCGGCCTGCTCGTCAAAGTGGCCGTCAGCGCCTCCGCCGCCGTCCCGCCCACCCCGTCGGGCTGGTCGCTGGTCTGGTCCGACGACTTCGACGGCGCGGCGAACACCCTGCCCTCGTCGGCCAACTGGATCATCGACACGGGACACGCGTACCCCGGCGGCCCTGGTAACTGGGGCACCGGCGAGATCCAGAACTACACCTCCAGCACCTCCAACCTCAGCCTCGACGGCGGAGGCAACCTGCGCATCACGCCGCAGCGCAGCGGCTCCGGCGAGTGGACCTCGGCCCGCGTCGAGACCAGGCGGGCCGACTTCAAGCCCGCCGACGGGCGCATCCTGCGCATCGAGGGCCGGATCCAGATGCCGAACGTGACCGGCGACGCCGCCCTGGGCTACTGGCCGGCGTTCTGGGCGCTCGGATCGCCGTACCGGGGGAATTACTGGAACTGGCCGGGGATCGGCGAGTTCGACATCATGGAGAACGTCAACGGCATCAACTCCGTCTGGGGCGTGCTGCACTGCGGCGTCAGCCCGGGCGGGCCGTGCAACGAGACCACCGGCATCGCCGCCAACCGCGCCTGCCCGGGCTCGACGTGCCAGGCGGCGTATCACACGTACCGGTTCGAGTGGGACCGCAGCGTGAGTCCCAACCAGTTGCGGTGGTACGTGGACGGGCAGCAGTTCCACAGCGTGAACCAGGGGCAGTTCGACGCGGGAACCTGGACCAACATGACCGGGCACGCGGGCTACTTCCTGCTGCTCAACGTGGCGATGGGCGGGGCCTTCCCCAACGCGCTCGGCGGCCAGACGCCGACCGCGGCCACCGTGCCGGGCCGGCCCATGATGGTGGACTACGTGGCGGTGTGGCAGAGCGGCACCGGTCCCACCCCGACCGTCGCCCCTACCGTTCCACCTGGCGGGGTTGACGCCCGTTCGACGATCCAGGCCGAGCGATACCAGGCGCAGTCGGGCACCATCGTCGAAACGACCACCGACACGGGCGGGGGGCAGAACGTCGGGGGCATCTCGAACGGCGACTGGCTCCGGTTCGACGGGGTGAACTTCGGCACGGAGGCGGCCCGGCAGTTCAAGGCCAGGGTGGCCTCCGGGGCGGCGGCCGGGGTGAGCGGGTTGGTGCAGGTACGGCTGGACAGCCTGACCGCCGCGCCCATCGGTGACTTCGCGGTGGGGAACACCGGCGGATGGCAGAGCTGGCGCACGGTACCCGCCAACATCTCGGGGGTGACGGGGACGCACACGGTGTACCTGACGTTCAGCAGCGGCCAGCCGGCGGACTTCGTCAACGTCAACTGGTTCACCTTCTCGACCGCCTGACCCTGCTCAGGACGTGCACGTGGCGGTGCCGGCCCGGCGGGCAGCCGGGTGGGCCCGCTACGAGCGGGTGCGGCGTCTCAGGACGATGCGCTCGGCCCAGCTCGCGGCCTCCGGGTCCTTGAGTCCCTCCACCACGCCCCCGAGGTACGCCGTGGCCAGGCTGTCGAAGCCGCTGTCCAGCTGCCGTAACCGGCTGGCCTTGCGGCGGTCCACGGCCTGGAGGTACTGGGCGATGCTCTCCGCGTAGCCGGCGTCCCGCTGGTAGGTGGCCTGGGCCGACGCGCAGGCTCGGGACTCGGCGTCGCGTTTGGCGCGCAGTTCCCTGAGGCGGCGGTCGTTGGGGTTGTGCATCCTGCGGCCCAGGTCGGCGGCGATGAGGGCGGTGGCCACCAGGAGGGCCAGCAAGAGGATCATGGTGGGGAGCTGGCCCACGCCCTCGGACGTGGGGCCGATTTCCTGGCCGTCCACCACCAGCGGCTTGACCAGGGCGTCCCGGCGCAGAACTGCCACGGCGACGATGAGGCCCAACCAGATGAGTGCGGCAAGAGCCAGGAGCCAGCGGCCCTTGGCCGAGCTGCCGTGTTCCTGCCAGGAACGGAACGCCCGCCCGTACATGTGGGGCGCCACCAGCATGATCAGGGCGGCGCCGGCGGCGAGCAGGGCGGTCATCGCGACGCTGTCGCCCCAGTTGAGAATGACCTGGTAGAGGATGGGCACCTCGACGATCAGGAGGAGCAGCAGGAGCAGGGCGGCGGGGAGCCAGCGGCGGATGACCGGCCAGTGGCTGCCCGAGATGGCGATCGAGCTGGGCCGGCCGTCCCCCGGGCGTTTGCTGGGTTGCTCCAGCTCCGTGACCCGGTGCTGGCTGTCGTCCAGGGCCTTGCGTACCTCCCCGAACGTGCGCTGCGACTCCGCCAGCCGAATCTTCTGGGCCTCGAACTCGGCCCTGGCCCGCTGGAGCTCCTGCTCGGTACGGTCGTCGATCTTGGCCAGCTCTTCCAGGCGTTCGTCCTCGAGCTCGTGGAATCGGGGCACGCTGCCGGTCTGGAGGGTGAGGGTGTCGATCTGGCCGTCGGCGGCGTGGGCGCGGCCGAGCGTGCGTTCCTCGCTGCGGCGTTGTGGCCAGTCGGGCAGGCGGTAGAGGTCGCCGTCGTACGCGACCGCGGGTGCGATGCGGGTGACCTGGCCGTCAGGCTCGTGGAGTGCTGTCTGCTTGCGGCGGATGAAGCGCATCTGGCCTCCCAGCACGGGTCCTGCCTTAGATGCTAAATCGCCATGCTGGGGATCGATGGCGGGTGCCGAATTGTGGAACAGAATTGGGGAACAATGGTGCGGGTGAGCGAACTGCCGGTCATCGATGTCTCACCTCTGCTCAGTGGCGGCACGGCTGACTCCGGCAAAGTCGCCGAGGCCATCGGCGCGGCCTGCCGGGACAGTGGGTTCTTCTACGTCTCGGGGCATGGGGTGCCCGCGGAGCTCGTCCAGCGGCTCGACGAAGCCGGCCGGCGATTCTTCGCGTTGCCCGACGCCGTCAAGAACGAGATCTCCATGGACAAGGGCGGCCGGGCCTGGCGGGGGTTCTTTCCCGTCGGCGGTGAGCTGACCTCGGGGCGGCCGGATCTCAAGGAAGGCGTCTACTTCGGCGCCGAGGAGCCGCCCGGCGAGCTGCCGCTGCACGGCCCGAACCTGTTCCCCGCCCAAGTGCCCGAGCTGCGCGACGCGGTGCTGCGATATCTCGACACCATGACCGGGGTCGCGCAGGCGGTCATGTCGGGAATCGCGCTCGGCCTGGGGCTGGAAGAGGATTACTTCCGCACCGGCTACACGGCCGATCCGACCATTCTTTTCCGGATATTTCATTATCCGCCGACCGCCCCGGACGACCCCGACACGTGGGGCGTCGGCGAGCACACCGACTACGGCCTGCTCACCCTCCTCCTCCAGGACTCCAACGGCGGTCTTCAGGTACGGACCTCGCGCGGCTGGATCGATGCCCCGCCGCTGCCGGACACGTTCGTGTGCAACATCGGCGACATGCTCGACAAGCTCACCGGCGGCCAGTACCGCTCGACCCCTCACCGCGTACGCAACCGCAGCGGCAACGAGCGCCTCAGCTACCCGTTCTTCTTCGACCCGGGATGGGACGACGAGGTCCCGCCCCTTCCCTACGCCCCGGGACACCGCTGGGACGGCCAGGTCGACTTCACCGGCACCTACGGGGAATACCTCCTGTCCAAGGTGTCCAAGGTGTTCCCCCACCTGTTCGAGCGGCTCTAAGCCGAGTCCCTGACCACGAGGCGGGTCGGCAGCACGACGGACGTGGTGTGGCGGCCCTCCAGGCGCGACAGGAGCAGCCGGGCCAGGGCCAGCGCCTGGTCCGCCACCGGAACGCGGACGGTGGTGAGCCCCGGCGTGGTGGCCGAGGCGGCGTCGATGTCGTCGAAGCCCACGATCGCCAGGTCCTCCGGCACCCGCCGCCCCGCCTCCCGCGCCGCCCGCAGCGCCCCGATGGCGAGCTGGTCGGTGGCGGCGAAGACGGCGTCCAGCGCGGGATCGTCGCCGAGGAGCCGGCGGGTCGCGGCCGCGCCGGACGGGCGGGTGAGGTCGGCGAGGGCCAGCAGGGGCTGCAGTCCCGCGCGCTGCAGCGCCGCCCGGTGCCCCGCCAGGCGGTCCTGCACGGCGACCAGGTCCATGGGGCCGCAGATCATGCCGAGGTGGCGGCGGCCCAGGGCGAGGAGGTGCTCGGTGGCGGCCGCCGCGCCGCCGGCGTTGTCCACGTCCACGTACGGCACCAGCGAGGCGATTGCCGGCTTGCCCAGCAACACGATCGGCACGCCGGTACGCGAGAGCCGCTCGGCGAGCGTGTCGGCCCGGTCGGGAGGCAGCAGCACGACGCCGTCCACCAGCCGGGCCTCCACGTGCTGGACGATGCGGCGGTGGCTCTCGGCCGTGTCGGCGAGCATGAGCGTGATCTGCTTGCCCGCGCCTTCCAGCATGCTCGTGACGTACTGGACGACGGCGGCCGTCAGCGGGTCGCCGCCGTGCCTGGGGACGGACAGGACCAGGGCGATCGTGTTGGTGCGCCGGGTGACCAGGCTGCGGGCGGCGGCGTTGGGCACGTAGCCGAGCTCCTGCACGACCCGCATCACGGTGGCCCGGACGTCCGGGCTGACCGACGCCTCGCCGTTGACCACGCGCGACACCGTGGCCCTGGAGACGCGGGCGCGGGCGGCCACGGTTTCCAGAGTGGGCCGTTTGGGGCGGGTCTCGACCAGCCCGTTGCGGCGGATGACGTCCCGGTACCAGAGCGCGCTGTCTTTCATGCGCCGCCGCTGGGTGCCGAAATCGACGTGTACGAGGCCGAACTTGCGCTGGTATCCGTCGGCCCATTCGAGGTTGTCGAGCAATGTCCAGACCAGGTATCCGCGAACGCGGGCGCCGTCCGCGATGGCCGATCGCAGGGCGCGCAAATGTTCCTCGATGAAACTGATGCGCTCCATGTCGTGGATTCCGTCGCCGGTGACGACGTCCACGAAGTCGGCGCCGTTCTCAGTGATCATCAGCTCGATGTCCGGGTATTCCCGGGAAATGCGCCGGAGCAGCAGGGAAAGGCAGTTGGGGACGATGGGCCAGCCCATGGCGGTGACGGCCGTGGGGATCGTACAGAAAAGGATGCCTTCGCTTCCGGGAAAGGCGGGGTCGGCGGGCTCGCTGGGCTGGGCCTGGACCACGGAAGGGGTGTAGTAATTGATGCCGAGCAAATCGATGGGCTGGGCGATGGTTTCGAGGTCGCCCTCCTGGATGTGGTTGAGCCCCGCGCTGCGCTCGATGATCGGGAGCAGGTCGGCGGGATATTCGCCACGCAGCATCGGGTCGAGGAACTGCCGGTTGACCAGGGCGTCGATCCTGGCCACCGCCTCGGCGTCCTCCTCCGACAACTCCCTGCCGAAGTCGCTCACCTGGGCCGGGGTCATGACGGGCGAGATGTTGAGCACGGCGCCGACCTTCGCGGCTCCGGCCGACCGCAACGCCTGCGCGCCCAGCCCGTGCGCCAGCAGCATGTGGTGGGCACTTTTGAACGCCTCCGCGGCGGATTTCCGGCCGGGTGCGTGAATGCCGGAGCCATAACCCAGGAATGCCGCCACCCAGGGTTCGTTCAGCGTGAACCAGGTGTCGACCCGGTCTCCCAGCCTTTCGCAGACCGCCGCGGCGTAGTCGGCGAAATGGCGGGCGGTGTCGCGGGACGGCCAGCCGCCGGCGTCTTCCAGCGCCTGCGGAAGGTCCCAGTGGTAGAGGGTCGCGTACGGCGTGATGCCCGCGGCGAGCAACTCGTCCAGCAGCCGGTCGTAAAAGTCGAGCCCGGCCGGGTTCGCCTTTCCCGCGCCCTCGGGAAAGACGCGTGCCCAGCTCACCGAGAACCGGTACGCGGCCATCCCGAGGTCTTTCATGAGTTGCACGTCTTCGGGATATCGGTGGTAATGGTCGCAGGCCTCGGCCCGGTCGGCGGAAAAGGCGTCCCAAATGGCGGGGCCGCGGCCGTCTGCCGACGTGGCGCCCTCGATCTGGAAGGCCGAAGTCGACACTCCCCACACGAAACCCTCGGGGAAGCTTGCGATGCTCATTTGACCCGTATCCTCCGGTGACTGGCGGAACGCCCAGTCTCCCGCGTGCCGCTCGTCGCGCGCCAGCCTGGCCAGGCTGTATACAGGGCGCGTGGAACTGGACCGGCTCGATCGTGACATCATCGCGGCCCTCGTCGACGACGCCCGCGCGACCTACGCGGACATCGGGCACCAGGTGGGGCTGAGCGCGTCGGCGGTCAAGCGGCGGGTGGACCGGTTGCGCGAGACCGGGGCGATCACCGGGTTCAGCGCGCGGGTGGCGCCGCAGGCGCTCGGCTGGACGACCGAGGCTTACGTGGAGCTGTTCTGCCAGGGCAAGACCAAGCCGTCGGACATCGCGCTGGCGGTGGCCAAGTTCCCCGAGGTGGTGGCGGCGGCCACGATCACGGGTGAGGCGGACGCGTTGCTGCACATCAGGGCCACGGACGTACGGCATGTGGAGCGGGTGATCGAGCGGATCGCGGCGGAGGCGTTCGTGGTGCGGACGAAGAGCTCGATCGTGCTGTCGAGGCTCGTGGACACCCCACCTGGGGCGGCCGTCCCGGACCCGCGCAACGGATCCTACGCCGGCGGCTGAAAGACGCAACAGAATCACGCGAACACGCAATGTCAGCCGCTTGGCCTGCATAAACATACGTTCCTAGGCTGTCTCCGTCCCCTCGAAACGGGATTTCTCCTGATGAACGATGATGGAGCCGCTGCATGCCCAAACACTTCCTGATGTGCCGTCCGGACTACTTCACGGTCGCGTACAAGATCAATCCGTGGATGCATCCCGAGGCGGGCGCGGACCGCGACGTGGCGGTGCGGCAGTGGGAGGGCCTGAAGTCGGCGTACGAGGAGCTCGGGCACCGGGTCAGCCTGATCGACCCGATCGACGGGCTGCCGGACATGGTGTTCGCCGCCAACGGCGCGCTGGTCGTGGGCGGGCGCGTCTACGGCGCCAGATTCGCCTACCCGCAGCGCGGCGCGGAGGGTCCCGCCTACCTGCGGTGGTTCGCCGAGCGCGGATACGAGACGCATGAGGCGCGGCACGTCAACGAGGGCGAGGGCGACTTCCTCACCCTGGACGAGGTCATCCTGGCCGGTACGGGCTTCCGCACGGACGTCGTCGCCCACCAGGAGGCGCAGGAGTACCTGGGCCGGCCGGTGATCTCGCTGTCCCTGGTGGACCCGCGCTTCTACCACCTGGACACGGCGCTGTTCGCGCTCGACGGGCGCAACGTCGCGTACTACCCGGAGGCCTTCTCCGCGGGCAGCCGCGCGGTGCTGCGCCGCATGTTCCCCGACGCGGTGATCGCGACCGCCGAGGACGCCGAGGTGCTCGGGCTGAACGCGGTCAGCGACGGCACGAACGTGGTCGTCAACTCCGAGGCCTCCAACCTCCAGCTGGAGCTCAAGCGACGCCGCTACGAGGTGATCCCGGTCGAGCTGTCGGAGCTGCGTAAAGCGGGTGGGGGCCCCAAGTGCTGCACACTGGAGATCAGGGGGGAGAACTGATCATGACCAGCAGCGCAGAGCTGATCGAAATGAGCGAGCGCCGCAGCGCGCACAACTACCATCCGCTGCCCGTGGTGATCCACGAGGCGCACGGGGCCTGGGTCACCGACGTCGAGGGCAAGAGGTATCTGGACTGCCTGTCCGGCTACTCCTCGCTCAACTTCGGCCACGGCCACCCGAAGATCATCGAGGCCGCGAAGGAGCAGCTCGAGCATCTGACCCTGACCAGCCGCGCCTTCTACCACGACCAGTTCGCGCAGTTCTGCGCCGGGCTCGGCGACCTCACGGGCAAGGACCTGATCCTGCCCATGAACACCGGCGCCGAGGCCGTCGAGACCGCCATCAAGGTGGCCCGCAAGTGGGGGTACGAGGTCAAGGGCGTGGAGCCCGGCCTGGCGAACATCATCGTCATGGAGGGCAACTTCCACGGCCGCACCACCACGATCATCAGCTTCTCCACCGACCCGGACGCCCGCGACGGCTTCGGGCCGTACACGCCGGGGTTCCGGCTCGTGCCGTACGGGTCGGCGGAGGCGATCAGGCAGGCCGTCGACGCCAACACGGTCGCCGTGCTGGTCGAGCCGATCCAGGGCGAGGCCGGGGTGCTGGTGCCGCCGGACGGTTACCTGAGCGAAGTGCGCGCGCTCTGCTCGGCCCAGGGCATCCTGATGATCGCGGACGAGGTCCAGTCGGGGCTGGGGCGTACCGGGCAGACGTTCGCGTGCGACTACGAAGGGGTCGTGCCCGACATCTACGTCCTGGGCAAGGCGCTCGGGGGCGGCGTCGTGCCGGTCTCGGCCATCGCCGCGAACCGGGACGTGCTCGGGGTCATCCACCCGGGCCAGCACGGGTCCACGTTCGGCGGGAACCCGCTGGCGTGCGCGGTCGGTATCGCGGTCATCGAGCTCCTGAACACCGGCGAGTTCCAGGCCAGGGCCGGCAAGCTGGGCGAGGTGCTGCACACGCGGCTGCGCGAGCTGGTCGGCAAGGGGGTGGTGGAGGTGCGCGGGCGCGGGTTGTGGGCGGGCGTCGACATCGACCCGGAACTGGCGACCGGGCGCGAGGTGTCGAAGGCGCTGCTGAAGCGCGGCGTCCTGGCCAAGGACACGCACGGCTCCACGCTCCGCCTGGCTCCCCCCATCGTCGTCTCCGAGGACGACCTGATCTGGGCGATCCATCAACTCGCCGACGTTCTCTACGCCCTTAAAAACCAATAACCCAATTTTTACGCTTCGTACGGGAGGGCCCACCCACCGTAAGTGGCTGGGCCCTGTCCAGGGGAACGCTCCTGCGGTTCACCGGGCTGGGCGCCGTCACGTGCGCACAGTTGCCGACTTAAGTGGTCAATTGTCGGCCCCAGACGGCTCCGGCGTTGCCGTCTGGGTCACAGTGAGTTCCGGCGTTGCCGTCATCGTCACACCGGGTTCCGGAGTTGCCGTGATCGTTACGGTGATGTCCGGGGTGGGCACAGGCTTGCCTGATGGGCTGGCGGATGGTTGTGTCTGGGGCGAGTCGCAGCCCACGTCCGTCCCTTGCCGTACCTTCACCTTCGGCAGCTTGTCCACCACCGACACGTTGAGCTGGGCCGTCAGCGCCACGACGCTGCCCTCCGGCGCGTCCGCCAGCTTCGCGTCGACGACCGTGCGCCGCTCCCCCAGGTACAGGTGCGTGTCGGGATCGAAGATGACCTGTGCGAGCGTCCCGGTCCGATCGGCACGCCCGAGCGCCACCCCCTTGCGGCCCGCCGAGTTCTCGACCCCCTCTGCCACCTCGACGCCGGGGATCGTCTTCGTGGCCTCGAACAGCGCGTCCCGCTGCGCCTTGGGCAGGTACGTCTCCCTGACCAGATCCGTCACGAACGAGAACGCGGCCTCGTCCTGGTCGACGTGCTTGCCCATGCTCACGTAGGCGGCGCTCACCTGGTACACGTGCGCCCGCATCGCGGCGGCGTCCGCCGGCAGGGTGCTCAAATAGGCGTAGTCGGTGCGGCGAAACCCCCTCTGGCCGGGGCACGACGGCAACGTCATGTATGTCGAGCCCCGCCGGTCCTTCGAGGCCGGCTCCGGCAGCGGCTTCCCGGGCCATGGCTTGGGCTCGCGGCCCTCGATCAGCAGCAGACCGTTCGCACTCGCGTCCACCGACTGCCAGATCTTCCTGTGCGTCTGGTAGAGGCTCGACTCCTCCTTCTCGCCGTTCGCCCCCACCCTGTGCATGCCGTACATCGTGTCGGACTCGACCAGGATGTACTGGCCGGGCCGGGGGTCCAGCTCGCCGGGTGACACGGCGGCCGACTGGGTCACCGACGTGGCGGGGCCCGTACCGCCGGAGCCCCGGCCCGACAGGGTCACGGCAACGCCGCCCACCAGGACGACCGTCGCCCCGAACGCGGCCGCGGCCCGCCAGCCGAGCCGTGGCAGGCGAAAGCGGCGCCTGCCGCGCGCCTCCGCCAGCAGCCGCTCCCGCGCCCGAGCCCGGGCCTCCGCCGAGTAGGGCGGCACGGCGGGCCTGCCGTCGGCGAACGTGCGGATCTCATCCTCATCCATGCTGGGGCTCCTCTGCGAAGGGATCGTTGCCGCCGAGCGCCCTGCGCACCTTGACGCGGAGCCTGTGCAGCCTGGACCTGACGGTGCCGATCGGCACGCCGAGCGCCAGCGCGGCGTCCTCGTAGCTCAGGTCCGCCCAGGCCACCAGCAGCAGCAGGTCCCGCTCGCTCGCGCTCAGCCTGGTCAGCGCCCCGGCCAGCCGGGGCTGGAGCTGCTCGGCGGTGACCCGGTCCGCGCTGCGGTCGTCGAACGTGCCGGGGCGCTCCACGCTCACCTTGGCCATGGCCGCGGTGCGCCGGCGCTCGGCCCTGCGGTGCTGGGAGACGACCTTGGTCGCGATGCCGTACAACCAGGGTCTGGCGTCCGGCCAGGAGCGGTCGTAACGCGCCCGGCCCCGGAACGCGACGAGGAACACCTCCCCCGTCACGTCGTCGGCCAGTTCCGCCCCGAGGCGGCGGGCCGCGTACCTGTGGATCTCGTCGGCGTGCCGGTCGAACAGCGCCGCGAAACTCTCCGGGTCGCCGATCGAATGCCCGATCAACGTCGAGTCATCCAGCGTCTCAGGCACATCCTGAACACCCACCACTGTGCCGGTCCTCTCTCATGCGGTCACCTTGTTCTTGGCCGCATGCCGGAGCCCGGTTCCCACTATTTCGCGAGATGCCAGACTTCCATCCCCAGTGGGGCGTCGTCCCGGGCGAATCCCGCCGCCGCCAGCTCGGTGACCAGGCGCTCGGTCGAGGGCCAGTGATTCGTGACGGTCACCTCGTCCTCGCTGATCACCACGCCGTGCTGCGTGATCCGGTACCCGAAGCGCGAGGTGACGCTCTCGCCCGCGATCCCCAGCACCTGGCCGGAGATCTCGTAGACATGCCTGCCAACCTGGTAGGACCCCATGACCTGCGGCTCACCGGGGACGGCCGCCGCCCGTTCGCGCCAGTTGAACACCAGCCGCCCGCCCGGCTCCAGCTGCCCGGCCAGCACCCGCCACAACTCGGCCCGTTCGTCCGCGGAAAAGCTCTGCAGTGCGGAGATCATCACGATGGCCTCGACCGGCTCGTCCACCTCCACGTCCCGCGCCCCGCACGGCAGCACGGTGACGCGGCGCAACAGCTCCGGGTCGGACGACAGGCGGGAGACGAGGACGGAGCGCATGGCGAGCGACGGCTCGACGGCGTAGATCTCGGCGGGCGTCTCGCGGGCGATCAGCTCGGTGATCAGGCCGGTGCCCGCGCCGATCTCGATGACGCTCCGCCGCACCCCCGCCAGCAGCGGCGAAAGCAGCTCGCGCACCACGGCCACGTGCCCGTCCTCGTGCCACAGGTCGTAGAACGGCACGGAGACGGCGTAGTTGTCCTCGTCCATGGGGTTCAGCGTAGGCGGGCGGACTCGATCGGCTTGACGGCCTCGCCGGTGGACTCGTACCAGGTCACCTCGTCGGGGAAGGTGAGTGTGGCCACCGCGTTCTGGAACCAGGGGCCCTTGGTGACCCGCCACCTGAACGGCGGCCGCGGGATGCCCGCCAGCCGCGCCAGCAGGCTGCCCACCAGGGTGGCGATCCGGAACTGGGTGAACACGTTGGCCCAGCGCAGCAGGCGGCTGAGCGGGTTGCGGAGCGGCGAGCAGACGATCTGGAAGATCGGCCCCGGGTCGGCCTTGGCCAGGTAGGAGTAGTGCACGTCGCCCGAGAGGATCAGCACCGGCTTGCCGACCCGGACCAGCAGCCCGGCCAGGTCGTCGAACGAGCGCCGGAACGCCGCCCAGTGCTCCAGGTCGATGGCCTGCCGGAACTTCTCCGACCACCGCCGCACCGGCTCGCCCCACTTGCCGTCGCTGAGCGCCTCGTTCCAGTTCTGCACGCCGTGGACACCCTCGGGCAGCAGGAACGGGATCGAAGAGCCGATGACGAGTCGTTCGGCCGGTCCCGTGACCTGCTCCTCCAGCCAGGCCCACTCCCCCGGGTCGAGCATGCGGCGCTCGCCGGGCGTGAGCTGCCTGGCGCACCTGGTGTCGACCATGATGAGGCGCGCGTGCCCGAGGTCGCGGGTGTAGCTCCACCGGTTGCTGCTCGGCTCGGCGTCGGCCTTCTCGGCGAACGCGTCGAGCGCGCCGCCGCCGTCGCCGTCCATCAGCGAGCGCAGCAGCGGGTCCGCGGCGCGCTCGGCCGGCGACAGGTTGCCGAGGTGCTGATAGATCCAGTACGCCCCCAGCCCCGCCACCACCCGGCGACGCCACCAGGGAACCCTGGTGATCTCCTCGCGCCAGGGTTGCGAGGTGTTCCAGTCGTCACGCAGGTCGTGGTCGTCGAAGATCATCGCGGTGGGCACCGTGGACAGCAACCAGCGGATGTCCGGGTCGGTCCAGGCCTGGCGGTAGAGCTCGGCGTACTCCTCAAAGTCCGCGATCTCCCCCTGCGGCGGCGTGCTCCTCCGCGCACCGATGAAGGCGAGCAGCTCCGGCGAGGGATTGTCGGCGTAGACCTGGTCGCCGAGGAGCAGCAGCAGGTCGGGCCACTCCGCGTCGCCCGCCCGCGCGAGATGGCAGCCGTAGGAGCGCAGCATGTCGTCGCCGTGCGTACGGACGTGCGCGGCGTCGTGCGGCACGCTCGTACGGCACGAGCCGAACGCCAGCCGGCGCGCCCCGTCGGCGGGCAGCAGCCTGATCCGGCTGGGCGGGCGACCCGCCGTGGGCCATACCTGCTCCCCGTCGAGCCGGACCGAATAGGACGCGATATCCTGGGACAACTCAACGAGATCCACGATCGCGTAGTGGTGACCGTGCACGGTGAAGGTAGGCGACCGGTAAGCCCTGCCGTCCGCCTCGATGGTGACCGTGCCGGGCTCGGCGGTCTCCACCCAGATCGAGGCGCTGACGGAGTCGACGTAACGCAGCATCGGCCCAACCACAAGTGCGGGCATCCCACTCCCCGATTCGACGATTCGGCACACTGTCGTCCGCAAGCCTGCCAGAGTGGCACGGTTCACAGCACCTCGATCACCGACCTGGATTTCTGCCGACAACTAGGCAAGGTCAAACGCCCCGCTCTAGGATGATCGTTACAACAATGCCCAAAAGTGGAAGGCAACGGCGCCTTTCCCGCAAATAGGGCGTAATAACAGGAGGATTTCCTTCCATGAGCATCATGGTGCCGTCAACGACGCCGGCCCTGATCAGCCCGGGCCGCCAGGCCCTCGACTCCGCTCTCCACCAGCTCGACCGGGCCGCCGAGCAACTGGGGCTCGACGACGGGCTCCGCACGATGCTGGCCACGCCCCGCCGCTCACTGACCGTCTCGGTCCCGGTGCGGCGCGAGGATGGTCGCCTGGACGTCGTCCAGGGCTTCCGCGTCCAGCACAACGTCTCACGAGGCCCGGCAAAAGGCGGGCTGCGTTTTCATCCCGGCACCGACATCCACGAGGTCACCGCGCTCGCGATGTGGATGACGTGGAAGTGCGCGCTGGTCGGCATCCCGTACGGCGGCGCCAAGGGCGGCGTGGCCGTGGACCCGGCCGGGCTCACCACCCGCGAGCTGGAGCGGCTGACCCGTCGCTACGTCAACGAGATCCTGCCGCTGATCGGCCCGGAGAAGGACATCCCGGCTCCCGACGTCGGCACCGACGAGCAGACGATGGCCTGGATCATGGACACCTACAGCGTCAACGCGGGCTACTCGGTGCCCGGCGTGGTCACCGGCAAGCCCATGACGCTGGGCGGCTCGCTCGGGCGCGCGGGCGCGACCTCGCGCGGCGTGCAGATCGCGGCGCTGGCCGCGCTCGGCCGTTCGCCCGAGGGTGCGACCGTGGCCGTGCAGGGCTTCGGCAAGGTGGGCGCGCCGGCCGCCCAATACCTCGCCGACGTGGGCTGCAAGGTCGTGGCCGTCTCCGACGTCACGGGCGCCGTCTACGCGGGCGGCGGCCTCGACGTCGCCGACCTGCGTGCCTGGGTGGCCGAGTCCGGCGGCGTGCACGGCTACCGGCACGCCGACGCGCTGGCCCGCGAGGACCTCTTCGAGCTGGACGTGGACGTCCTGGTGCCGGCGGCGCTCGAAGGCGCCATCACCGCTGCGAACGCGCCCAGGATCCGCGCCCGCCTGGTCGTGGAGGGCGCCAACGGCCCCACCACGCCGGAGGCCGACGAGATCCTGACCGCCAACGGGACCACGGTGGTGCCCGACATCCTGGCCAACGCGGGCGGGGTGATCGTGTCCTACCTGGAGTGGGTGCAGAACATGCAGGCCTACTCGTGGGGCTCCGGCGAGGTCGAGCTCAAGCTGCGCGACCTCATGCTGGGGGCCTTCTCCGAGGTGAAGTCGCTGGCCGCCGAGCGCGACCTGACACTCAGGCAGGCGGCGCACGTCATCGGCGTGGGCCGGGTGGCCGAGGCGCACCAGTTGCGCGGCCTGTATCCGTGACTACATCCGGAGGGGTAGCCCGACGGCCGCCCTCCGGACGATGTGCCCCGCGGCGCCCGCGGGCAGGCTGAGTCCATGCGAATCAGCCTGAACATCACCAACTATTCCTACGACTCGATCCGCGACCGGCTCGTCGGCGTCGTCTCCGCCGCCGACGAGGCCGGCATCGACACGGTGTGGGTGAGCGACCATCTGGTCCAGGCCGATCCCACGGCGTCGTTCGAGGAGCCGATGCTGGAGGCGTACACCACGCTCGGTTATCTCGCCGCGGTCACGCGGCGCGTGCGGCTGGGGGCGATGGTCACGGCGGCCACGTTCCGCGCGCCCGCGCTGCTGGTCAAGGCGGTCACCACGCTCGACACGCTGTCCGGCGGGCGGGCCTGGCTCGGGATCGGGGCCGGCTACCAGCAGGAGGAGGCCCGCGCGATGGGCCTCGATCTGCCGCCCGTCGCCGAGCGCTTCGAACGTCTGGAGGAGACCCTGCAGATCGCGGACCGGATGTGGTCGGGCGACGAGAGCCCGTACGCGGGGAAGCACTACCGGCTCGACCGGCCGCTCGGCCACCCGCGTCCGGCGCGCCGACCGAAGGTGCTGATCGGCGGGGCGGGCGAGCAGAAGACGTTGCGGCTGGTGGCTCAGTACGCCGACGCGTGCAACCTGTTCGACGTCCCCGGGGGCATCCGGCCCAAGCTGGACGTGCTGGCCAGGCACTGCGAGGCGGTCGGCAGGCCGTACGGGGAGATCGAGAAGACCGTGTCGACGCTCGCCGAGACGTTGCCGGAGCGGATCGAGGAGCTGGCCGAGCAGGGCGCCGAGCACGTCATCGTGATCACGCGCGGGCTGTGGACCGAGGAGCGGGTGGCCGCCCTGGCGCCCATCGTGCGAACGGCCGGGTGATCAGATCCTCTGCTCGGCGTAGTCGAGCGCGACCACCAGGCCCTCCAGGTCGCGCATGAGCTGCTCCGTGCGCTCCTGCCCGAACGCGACCGCGATCAGCCGGTGGTGCTCGGCCACCGCGCCGTCCACCCGCGCGAGCAGCTCGGCCCCCCGGTCGGAGACGAACACCGCCACCCGCCGCCGATCCCCCTTCGACGGCCCGCGATAGACCAGCGCCCGATCGATCAGCCGGTCGACCGCCTTGGTCAGCGTCGGGTGCGGCATCAGCACCGCCTGGGCCAGCTCGCCCATCGAGTGCCCCCGGCCGTCGGCCAGCGCCCGCAGGATGCGCCACTGCTCGACGGTGACGTCCTCGCCGGTGAGCACCGCCGCCAGCCCCCGGTTGACGGCGCGCTCCGCACAGCTCAGTAAGTAGGCGAGTGAGGACCCGAGGCCAGAGGAGGTCATGGAGAGGTCCTTTCACTGGGGGGCTAAGAGGGAGGATACTCGTCGTCGTGGCGGCGATCGTCGATCCCTACGAAGCGCGGCTCATGCCTTCAGCCGCGATCAGGATCGCTCTGGTCGTGCCCGTGTCCGGGGTGCTCGGCCTGATGGGCCCCTGCGCGATCAACTGCGCTCTGCTCGCGGCCGAGGAGCTCAACGCCGGGGCGGGGGTGCTGGGCCGGCCGGTCGAGCTGGTCCTGATCGACGGCGGGCGGCCCGCGCGCCAGGTGGCGGCCGAGGTGTCCGCGCTGGTCAGGCAGGGGATCGTGGAGGCCGTCGCCGGTGCCCACGCGAGCGACGTGCGGGTGGAGGTGGTCGCCGCGATCGCCGGGCGGGTCCCGTTCGTCTACGCGCCGCCGTATGAGGGCGGGGGGCACGCGCCGGGCGTCTACTTCCTCGGCGAGACCCCGGCCAGGCAACTCGCGCCGGGCATCGAGTGGCTCGCCGGCACGCGCCGGGCGCGCCGCTGGTTCCTGCTGGGCAACGACTACATCTGGCCGCGCCTGGTGCACGCCAGCGCCCGCCGCCGCCTGCACGCCCGTGGCGCGACCGTGGTGGGCGAGAGCTTCGTCCGGTACGGCGAGGCCGTGCGCTGGCTCGACCGGGTGGCCGACGCCCGGCCGGACGCGATCCTGCTGACGTTGATCGGCAGCGACCTGATGGCCTTCAACCGGGCGTACGCCGCCGGCGGGCTCGGCGCGGCCCGGTTGTGCGGCGCGCTGGAGGAGCACGGCCTGCTGGGCATCGGCGGCGACGGCACCGGCGAGTTGTACGCGTCGATGGGCTACTTCCGCGACCTGCCGACCGACGCCAGCCTCGCCTTCTCCGAGAGGTACGCGGCCAGGTTCGGCCCCGACGCCCCCATGCTCAACGCGCACGGCCACGGCTGCTACGAGGCCGTCGCCATGCTGGGCGCCCTGTGCATCAGGGCCGGGACGCTGGCGGTGCCCGGGCTGGACGCGGTTGCCGACGGCACGACGATCACCAGCGCACGCGGCACCCTTACCCTGCTCGACCGGCAAGTTTGCCATCCCGTGCACCTCGGCAGGGCAGATGGCCTGGACTTCTTTCTAGAGAAACCTTTTCTATAGAAAGCTTTGGCTCTACTCTGCGAATCGCCCCCCCATGCAGCTAGGAGCCGTCTATGAGCACAATCGAGCAGTTCGGCTATCGCCAGGAACTCCAGCGTTCCCTCGGCTTCGCCGATCTGATGATCTATGGCCTGATCTTCATGGTGCCGATCGCCCCGTTCGGCATCTTCGGCAACGTCTTCGCCGTCTCGCACGGCATGGTGGCCCTCGCGTACGCCGTCGGCCTGGTGGCGATGGCGTTCACCGCGCTGTCGTACGCGCAGATGGCCAGGGCGTTCCCGATGGCCGGCTCGGTCTACACGTACGCGGGCCGCGGCATCGCCGCCCCCGTCGGGTTCATCGCGGGATGGGCGATCCTGCTCGACTACGTGCTCGTGCCCTCACTGCTCTACCTGGTGGCCAGCGTGGCCATGAACTCGTTCATACCCGTGATCCCCGTCTGGGCGTGGCTGGCCGCGTTCGTCGTGCTCAACACCGTCGTGAACTACCTCGGCATCCAGATGACGGCCAGGATCACCCGGATCATGCTGGTGGCCGAGCTGGCGGTGCTCGCGATCTTCCTGGTGGTCGGCGGCGTCGCGCTGGCCCAGGGCAAGGCGCAGACCAGCGCGTTCACCCCGATCTTCGAGTCCTCGGGGTTCACCTGGAGCGTGGTGTTCGCCGCCGCCTCGGTGGCGGTGCTCTCGTTCCTCGGCTTCGACGGCATCTCCACGCTGGCGGAGGAGAGCCGGGAGGACGCCCGCCGCCTGGGCCGCTCCATGGTGGCCGCGCTGGGCCTGGCCGCGGTGTTGTTCGTGGTGCAGACGTGGATCGCGGCGCTGCTCACTCCCAACCGCGAGGCGCTGATCGCGAACGGCGACCCCGCGGGCAGCGCGTTCTACGACACCGCCGAGTTCGCCGGCGGGCACTGGTTGTCGGTGCTCACCGCCGTGGCCACCGCCGTCGCGTGGGGCTTCGCCAACTCGCTGGTGGCGCAGGCGGCCACCTCGCGCCTGCTGTTCGCGATGGCCCGCGACCGCCAGCTCCCCTCGTTCCTGGCGAAGGTGGACGCCAAGCACAAGGTGCCGGTCAACGCGACCCTGGTGGTGGCCGTGATCTCGCTGGTCCTCGGCATCTACATGAGCACCAGGACCAACGGCATCGGCGAGCTGGCCTCACTGGTCAACTTCGGCGCCATGTTCGCGTTCCTGCTGCTGCACGTCGCCGTGGTCGTCCATTACATGATCCGGCAGCGCAGCACGAACTGGCTCGCGCACCTGGTCGTGCCCGTGCTCGGCTTCGCCGTCCTGGTGGCCGTCGTCTACAACCAGAACGTCGCGGCCCAGTGGGTCGGCGGCATCTGGCTGGCCGTCGGCCTGATCATCCTCGCTGTCACGTACGTCATCGGCCGCAGGCCCGTTCTTCCCTCGGAGGTCAAGTGAACGTCGTCTCCTACTATCCCTCGCCGGAGGAGCTGAGCTACACCTTCGGGGGGCGCTCACCCGTCGGCAAGGTGCGGCCGGGCACGATCATGGAGCTGTACACGGAGGACTGCTTCGGCGGCCTGGTCACGAGCGTGGACGACCTGCCGTCCCAGGTGTGCGAGTTCCCCTACCTGAACCCCGTGACCGGCCCCTTCCACGTGGAGGGCGCCGAGCCCGGCGACACGCTGGCGCTGCACTTCATCTCGATCACGCCGGCCAGGGACTGGGCGGTGTCCACGACGTTCCCGCACTTCGGCGCGCTGACCGGCACCCACACCACGGCCATGCTGCAGCCGCCGCTGGAGGAGCGGGTCTGGCGCTACGACATCGACCTGGAGCAGGGCGTGGCGGTCTACCACGCCCGCAACAGCGACTTCAGCGTGGCGCTGCCGCTCGACCCGATGCACGGCACGGTCGGCGTGGCCCCCGCCGCGAACGAGGCCCGCATGACGATCACCCCTGACGCGCACGGCGGCAACATGGACACCCCTGAACTGCGCGCGGGCGTCACCGTCTATCTGGGCGTGAACGTCGAGGGCGGGCTGTTCTCGATCGGCGACGGCCACGGGCTGCAGGGGCACGGCGAGGTCTGCGGGACCGCGGTGGAGTCGGCCATGAACACCGTGGTCGCGGTCGATCTGATCAAGGGCGTGGCCACACCCTGGCCGCGGCTGGAGGACGACCTGCACCTGATGTCCACGGGGTCGGCCAGGCCGCTGGAGGACGCGTACCGGATCAGCCAGCACGACCTGGTCACCTGGACGTCGGAGCTGACCGGGCTGGACACGCTCGACTCCTACCAGCTCGTCAGCCAGGCCGGGCAGGCGCCGGTCGGGAACGTGTGCGACACCAACTACACGATGGTCGCCAAGCTGCCCAAGGCGTATCTGGGTGCCGCGGCGGTCTACGAGTCGGCGCACGCGCGGCTGCGTGCCTTGGGAGCTCAGTACACAAGTTGAGTAAACCTTGATGTCGCAGGTCAGGGCACTGATCATCTTCACCTTAGAGTGGGGTGGTGCTCAGGTTGGTGCTGTCTTTGGTCCTGCTCGATCCAGCCGCCGTCACCGAGGTGTCGCAACGAAACGTCCCCGTACCCCGTGTGCTGACCCCCGGCGGCGACCGCCTGGGCTACGCGCTGGTCCCGCGCCCCTATACGGGGGCGCGGCGGCTCGCGGGGGTGCTGCTCGGCCGCGACCCCGTCACGCGGACTGACGTGTTGTGCGGGGGCACGGTGATCGGCTCGCGCAGCCGCAGCCTGGTGCTGACGGCCGCGCACTGCCTGTATCACGAGGGGCGGCAGCTCAAGCACCTCGCCTTCCTGCCCGGGTACGACCGCGGACGGCCGCGCCTGGGGGTCTGGCCGGTCGTGCGCACGTGGGTGCCGGGCAAGTGGCGGACCGAGCCGTTCTCGTCCGAGCTGCTGCCGTACGACGTGGGCCTGGTCGGCGTCGTCCAGCGCAAGCGTCCGCTGGAGGCCGTGACCGGGCGGGGGCTGCCGCCGATGCCCACCACCAGGGGCACGGAGCTGCGCGGGCTGGAGCTGCTCGGCTACCCGGCGGGCAAGGGCTATCCGGGCACGAAGATGTACCGGTGCGTGGGTGACACGGTCGAAGGGGTCTCCGAGGGGCCGGGGCTGATGGTCACCCGCAACTGCCACGCCGCCGCCGGGGGCAGCGGCGGGCCCGCGTTGTACGGCGGCGCGGTGGCCGGCGTCGTGTCGTCCTCCAGCCCGTTGAGCGACGCGAAGGGCTACACGGTGCTCACCAGGCTGGGCGGCACGATGTTCGAGCGCATGCTGGCCAGGGCCGACCAGGCGATGCGGCTCAGGCAGCCTGGCTGACGACGTCCTCGCAGATGGCGTGGGTGGTCAGGGCGTCGTCCGCGCTGATCCTGCGGCCTTCGCGCACGGCGGTGAGGAACTCCAGGCAGATCTGCTCGATGCCGCGCTGCCTGGCCACCGGCACCCAGTCGGGCCGCCTGGTGAGCGTCTCGCCGCCGCGGTAGTCGATCACGTCGCCGAGGTTGACCACGCGGCGCTTGACGCCCTCGCCCATGACCTCGCAGGTCTCCTCGCTCGCGCCGCTCGCCCGGTTCATGACGCCGATGGCGGTGAACCCGTCGCCGGACAACTCCAGCACGATGTGCTCGATCAGGCCGTCCTGGACGCGGGTCCTGATCGTGGTGCCGGTGACCGGGCCGGGGGCGAGGAACCTGAGGGTGTCCACCACATGGATGAAGTCATCAAATATCGCCCGCCGGGGGACGTCGGGGTAATTGTCGCGGTTCTTCTCCATCAGGATGAGATGACGGGGAAGGGCCGTAAGTCCGACATATCCGGGTGCGTAGCGGCGGTTGAAGCCGACCATCAGGGACCTGCCCTCGGCTTTCGCCAGGCGTACCAGGTGCTCGGACTCGGCCAGGGTGTAGGCGATCGGCTTGTCGACGTAGACGTGGATCCCCGCGCTGAGCAGCGGCTCCACGACCTCCGCGTGGGCGTCGGTGGCGGCGTGCACGAAGGCCGCGTCGACGCCCGCCTTGATCACCTCGTCCACGCTGGTGGACCGGCGGGCGACCCTGTAGGTATCGCCGAGCCGGTCCAGCCGAGCCTGGTTGCGGGTGCAGAGGTGCAGGTCAAGGGCGGGCTGGGCGGCGAGCACGGGAAGGTAGGCCTTCTCCGCGATGTCGCCCAGGCCGATCATGGCTATCTTCACGCGTCGAGCGTAGCCTTGAGCGCCGCCTCGGTCGGGGTAGGCGCGACGCCGAACGTACGCTGGAACGCCGAGGAGTCGAGCACGTAGGGCGCGGTGAACTGGTATCGGGTGTGCCTGAGCTCGCCGAGCATGGGCGAGAACAGGCCGGCCGCCCGCACCAGCGGCCACGGCAGCTGCGCCATCTTGGGCGCGGGCCTGCCGAGCAGCGCCGCCGCCCGCTCGCCGAGCTGGCGGAAGGTCAGCGGGTCCGCCGTGGGCACGTGCCAGGGCTGGCCCCAGGCCCGCTCGTCGCCACCGGCCACGATCAGCGCGTCGGCCACGTCGGGCAGGTAGGTCCAGCTGTGCGGCATGTCGAGCGGATAGGGAAACTGGATGGTCTTGCCCGCCCTGAGCGGCACGAGGAACCTGTCGCCCAGGTAGGACTGGTCGGTGGCGCCGGGCCCGAAGTAGTCCGAGCCCCGCACCTCGGTCGTCCTGATCCGGCCCACCTCGTGCGCGGCCAGCGCGTCCGTCCACATCTTCGCCCGTACCTGGGCCTTCGGACTGGTGGAGGCGAGCGGCAGGTCCTCCGTCATGGGGCCCGAGACGGGTCCGTACGGGTAGAGGTTGCCGAGCATCACGTACACGGCGCCGCTGGACTCGGCGGCGGCCAGGAACGACGCGGCCATCGGCGGCCAGTCGGTGAGCCAGCGGTGGTATTGCGGGTTGACGCAGTTGTAGAGGACGTCGGCGCCCTTGGCGATCTCGGTCATCCGGCCCTTGTCCGCGACGTCGGCGGCCACCTTGACCGCCCCTTCCGGACCGCCGCCCGAGCGGGTCACGACGGTGACCTCGTGCCCCTGGGCGATGAGCTTGGTGGCCACATGCGTGCCGACCTGGCCGGAACCCACGACGATGTGCTTACCCATGATCAGACCTGCTTCCAGACGATGCGGAGGACCGCGTTCAGGGCGAAGAGTACAAAGAAGACGACGGCCGGGGTGACCAGGCCGGAGGCGTAGAGCGCCAGGGCGCCGCCGCCGAACCAGAGGATCTCCAGTGCGGCGCGGGCCAGGCCTGTGAGCGGGAACGTCGCGTTCGCGCCGCCGCCCGCGCCGAACAACGCCCACGCGGCGATGAACAGCGCCAGGCCACCGAGCCCGGCCAGCAACTTGATCCCCCAGTTGGGGCTGACCGTGAACCCCCAGTATCCGACGGAGGCCAGCACGCCGAGCTCCAGGAAGAACATCAGCGCCAGGTTGGCGCCCTTGGCGATGGCGAACATGTGAACCTCCGTTGGACCGCTTCCTTACGAGAGCAATGCTCTCTCAAGAGAGCGCCGATCGTCAAGAGCAGTGCTCTCGTTTTCTTGCACCGCTCTGGTAATCTGCTGTGCATGACTGCCAGCCGTACCGCCAGAGAACGCGTCAGGGCCGAGCTCACCAGGGAGATCACTGACATCGCGCGCCGCCAGCTCGCCACGGAGGGGGCGGGTGGCCTGTCGCTGCGGGCCGTGGCGCGGGAGATGGGCATGGTCTCCTCGGCCATCTACCGATATTTCCCGAGCCGGGATGATCTGCTCACCGCGTTGATCATCGACGGCTACAACGCCCTCGGCCAGGCCGTGGAGCGGGCCGAGGCCGACGGCCCGCGGGACGACTTCCCACGCCGGTGGCTGACGGCCTGCCGCGCGGTGCGCGACTGGGCGGTGGCGCACCCGCACGAATACGCGCTGCTCTACGGCTCTCCCGTGCCCGGCTACCAGGCTCCGCAGGACACGATCGCGGCCAGGGCGCGCGACGTCACCGTGCTGGGCCGGATCATCTCCGACGCCTGGCGCGCGGGCGCGGTCCGGGCGCCCGCGACCGAGCCCCCCGCGGAGCTGGAGGCGGAGGCGGCCGCGTTCCGCACGCTCATGCCGGGGGTTCCCGACAGTGTGATCTGGCACGCCATCTCGGCGTGGACCGCACTGTACGGCTGGGTCAGCTTCGAGGTGTTCGGCCAGTTCAACAACACGATCGAGGACCGGCGCACGGCCTTCGAGCACTCGATGCGGCTGATGGCCTCGGTCATGGGACTCGCTCAGTAAGACTTACTAAGTTTTACTGAATACATGGCACGTAGGACTCAGGAGCTCGGCCGCTTCACGGACGTGGCGCTGCTGGTGCTCATCAGCCTGGCCGAGGGGCAGAAACACGGCTACCGCATGATCAATGACATAGAGGAGTTCTCGGGGACCTCGCTGGAGCCCGGCACGCTCTACGGCGCGCTGATGCGGCTGGAGGAGCGCGGCTGGATCGAGCCGGTCGAGTCTGACGAGCGGCGCAAGCCGTACCGGATCACCGAGGGTGGGCGGGAGGCGCTGCGCGAGCAGCTCGCCACCCTGCGCCGGATCGAGCAGGCGGGCGCCAGGCGCACGGGAGTCGCCTGGGGATTGTCATGAGGCGCGCGACGACGCTGGGGGGCTCGCCGGGCCGGTCTGGGTGTTCGGCTATCTGTTCTACGGCATGGCCTTCGACGACCTCGGCTTCCCCGTCGGGCCGCTGGGTGACGCGATGACGGGCGGAGCGCGCTGCGGCGGGGCCGGGCCGCGACGCGCCGGCTCACCCCGGCCTGACCCCCTCAGCCGTGCGGTTTGAGGAGGGGGACGAGCACCTCGTCGACGATCTCGACGACGAGCGTGTCCGGGATCGGCGGGCCGTTGAAGAGGAAGTGGTGGCGCAGCAGCGCGTGCCCGGCGTCGAGGCGGCGCGGCGTGACAGCCTCCGGGTCGACCTCGCCGCGCTCGACCGCGCGGCGCACGACCTCCTCCATCAACTTCCTGGCGACGCCCTGGGAGTTCTTCCGCATGGCGCTCAGCGGCGACTCGCCCCTGAGCGCCTCGCCGAGCAGCCCGCGCATCGCCTCGCCCGCCGGGCCCGCCAACGCCTTCGCGGTGAGCCTCAGCATGGCCACCAGGTCGTCGCGCAGGTTGCCCATGTCTGGCGAGGACTCGGGCGTGGGCAGCGCGTGGTAGACCGCCTCCATGACCAGCTCGATGCGGGTGGGCCAGCGCCGGTAGAGCGACGCCTTGCTGGCCTTGGCCCGCTCGGCGACGCGTTCCATCGTCAGCCCCGCGTAGCCGGCCTCGGCCAGCTCGTCGAGCGTCGCCTGGTAGATGGCGGCGCTGAGCGCCTCGCCCCGGCGTCGTGGCAGCTTGCGGTGGTCGGTGACCATGGCGAACATCCTAGGGAGCGCCGGTGACCGTGCCGGCGTCGCCGTTCACGGTGACGACCTGGCCGTCCCGCAGCACGCTCGTGCCCCTGCCGGTGCCCATGACGGCAGGGATGCCGTACTCCCTGGCCACGATGGCCGCGTGCGAGCCCGCGCCGCCGGTGTCGACGACCACGGCCGCCGCCTGCTGGAACAGGGGCGTCCACGACGGGTTCGTGTACGGGCAGACGAGCACGTCGCCGGCGTCCAGCCTGCCGAACTCGGACGGCTCTCTGATCACCTTCACCGGGCCGGTGACCACGCCGCCGCTCGCGGGCGATCCGGCGACCAGCGCGTCGCCCGTCTCGCGGACGGGGAAGACCAGGGCCGGGTCGATGAGGCGTACCCCGGCCAGTTCCTCGCGCTTGACCGCACGCGCCCGGACGGCGTCCCGCAGCCGCTCCCTGTCCTTCCCGGTCAGCGCGTCGAGGTCGTTGATCGCCTCCAGCTCCTCCAGCCGAAGGTGGAAGACGTCCTTCGGCTTGTCCAGCACTTTCGCGTCGCGCAGACGGCGGCCCATCTCCAGCAGTGACCTGCGCAGGACGGGCTGCGGCATCGTGAAGTAGAAGTGGCTGTCCTCGCGGAAGGCGACGCCCGCGCGGGCCGCCGCCACCCAGCGCCGCATCCTGGCGCGCCGGGCTCGCGAGCGCAGGAGCGGGTGGCCGAGCAGGCGTTCGAGGGTGTCGTCGGGCTTCTTCCTGGCGGGCGGCTCGGCGGCCAGCACCTTGACCAGCCCGAGGACGGTCTCGGGGGCGTCGGCCCAGGTGGGAGGGCTGACGAGGATGGGGCTGGAGGTCTCGCGGTGGCCGTACTCGGCCAGGAACGCCTGGAATGCGGACTCGAACTCGGCCGGCCTCGGGTCGGCGCCGAGCGCGCCGGTGCTCGTGGCCAGCTCGGCCAGCCTCGCCAGCGCCTCGTTGGCGTCGGTGGTACGGGTACGCGCCCCGTGCAGCAGGCCGCCGAACAACCTCCCGCGCCCGAGCAGCTTGACCACCACCAGCAGCCGCAACAACGCCCACCCGGTGCCCGGCAGGTAGTCGACGCGCAGGTCGGCCACCGGCTGCACCAGGGCGAGCGCCTGCCTGGGCACGCGTACGAGCCGCGCCCACGGCATCGCACCCAGGTCGCGGGCCGCCAGCTCCCGAATCCCCGCGAGGTAGCCGCGGAAGCGCCGATCCTCAGTCCACCGGGCGGGGTTGTACCTCCTGGCCCCGGCCGCGATGCTGAATGGGGCCACGAGCACGCCGAGGGTGAGGTGCGGTTTGGGCGGCGCGAGCTGATAGACGACGCCGTCCTCCTCCCGCAGGAATCCGTCGAACGCGCGGCGCACGCCGAAGCTGGCCACGACCTTGGCCATCAGCCCGGCAGGGCCGTGCGGCACCCAGGTCGTCATGTCGATCGGATAGGGGCGTTCCGGGAGGTATTCGAGCAGGATGGTAGCCAGGCGACGCTGCATGGGATTGAGCCGTCCCAGCGGGGGCGGCGGGAGCGCGGTCATGGGGCGGGCCTGCAGCAGGTACACCCGGCCGCCCGCGCACGCCCACTCGACGTCCTGGGGGCGGCCGAAGTGCGCGGCGACCTCCTTGCCGAGCCTGGCCAGCTCCTTCAACACCTCGTCTGGCAGCCGCTCGGCCGTCGCGCCGCTCTCATGGACGACGCCGCCACCGGCCGCGCCTCTGATGACGACTTCGCGGCGTCCTGGCGTGAAGTGCGTCCGGCCCGAGGCGTCGATCACATGATGATCCGGCGTGACGAGGCCGGAGACGACGGCCTCGCCCAGGCCGCTGCTGGCGTCGATGACGAGTTGGGTGCGGTCGCCGGTGACCGGGTTCGCGGTGAATAGGACGCCTGCCATGTCCGCCTCGACCATGCTCTGGACGACCACGGCGATCCGCACCTCGGAGTCGTCGATGGCCAGCTTGGCGCGGTAGGCGACGGCGCGGTCGGTCCACAGCGAGCCCCAGCAGCGGCGTACGGCATCGAGCAGGGCCTGCTCGCCGACGACGTTCAGGTAGGTGTCCTGCTGACCGGCGAACGCCGCGCCCGGCAGGTCCTCGGCGGTGGCGCTGGACCGCACGGCCACCGGACCGCCGCCGAGCGCGGCGTAGCCACCGATGATCGCCTCCCGCAGGTCGCCGGGGATCTCGACCCGCTCGAAGTACGCCCGCGTGTCGTGGCCCTGCGCAACCAGGTCGTAGGCGTGCGTGGTGACGACGAAGCCGCCGGGCACGGGGAAGCCGTTCCTGACGAGCTCTCCCAGGTTGGCGCCCTTGCCTCCGGCCATGGCCAGGTCTTCGCGGCCGAAGGCGTTCAGGGGTGCGACGAGCTTCACAACTTCTCCTCGACGTAGGCGGTGGTGCGCAGCGGGCGCGCCGGCAGCGCCAGCGCCAGGACGAACGCCACGGCGAGCAGCGGCGCCATGGCGGCGAACACCGGGGGTACGGCCTCGGCGAAGGCGTCCCGCACGCTCACGGGCAGGTCGGACAGCTCGGTGGCGGGGATCCCGGACCTCAAGGTGATCAGCGCGCCCACCAGCGCGACCCCGGACGACGCCCCGATCTGGCGCAGGAAGGTGACCGACGAGGTGGCGGTGCCCAGGTCCTCGTACCGTACGGCGTTCTGCGCGGCCAGCACCATGACCTGCATGACCAGCCCGACTCCGAGCCCGGTCAGCAACATCGCCCCCGCGAGGGCGACCGGCGCGCCGCCCGAGAGCCCGATCAGCCCGAGGCCGGCGGCGGCCAGGGCGGTGCCCGCGACGGGGTACTGTTTGTACTTCCCGGTCCGCGTGATCAACCGCCCCGACACGATGGTCGTGGTCAGCACCCCCGCCATGAGTGCGGTCACCATCAGCCCCGCCTGCGTCGCGCTGGTCCGCAGCGCGATCTGCAGGTAAGCGGGCATGTACGTGATCGTCCCGAACAACGCGAACCCGATGAGCAGGCTGATCAGCACCGGCACCGCGAAAGCCCGGTCGCGGAACAGCCGCAACGGCAGGATCGGATCCCTGGCGAACCGCGCGCTGACGGCCCACGCCACCAGCCCGGCCACCGCCACCAGCAGGTACCCGGGATTCCTGGTCTGCCCCACCATGACCACGCCCACCACGGCGACCGCCAGTGTGACGGCCCCGGCGACGTCAAGCGGCGCCCGCGTCCGCGGCTTGGGCAGGCGTAACGTGACGCTCAGCACGACCAGCGCCAGCAGCCCGAGCGGCGGGTAGATCGCGAAGATCCACCGCCAGCTCAGCTGATCGATGAGGAACCCGCCGATCAACGGCCCGCCCACGGCGGCCACCACGTAGGCGGCCCCGATGAGCCCGAGGTAGCGCCCCCGCTCCCGCGGGCTGACGATCTCCCCGATGATCGCCTGCGCCCCGATCATCAGCCCGCCGCCGCCCACGCCCTGCACGGCGCGGAAGGCGATGAACTGCGGCATGGACGTGGCCACCGAGCACAACACGGCCCCGGTCACGAACACGACGATGGCGACCTGCATGGTGGGCTTGCGGCCATATCTGTCGCCGAGCTTGCCGTAGACGGGCATGACGACGGTGGCGGCGACGAGGTAGGCGCTGATCACGGCGGGCATCTGATCGAGCCCGCCGAGGCTGCCGGCCACGGCCGGGAGCGCGGGCGCCATGATCGTCTGATCGAGCGCGCCCAGCAACATCGCCAGTATCAGCCCCGACAGCACATAGCCCATGGCACTTCTCCTTAGAGAACGAACCGTTCTCTAAGAGAATAGAGTTCAGACCATGGATACGCAACGTTCACTAACACGAAAGGGGTACGGCGAGCCCTTGCTCGATGTCGTCGACCTTGGATCACGCCGCCTGGTTCCCTCCGTCGCGACGACGGTGAGACCGATGAGGTCGTACGGCCTGGCGTCGGAGTGCCGGAGCGCGTTCGTCATGAGTTCCGACGCGGCCAGCACGGCATCGTCGACAGAAGGATGATCGTCTCCCAGCCATTTACGCACTTCGGAGCGTGCGTGTGAGACGGACTCGCGAATCCCCGCCAGATGGATCGAACCGATCACCCTCGGCTCTGCGCTCGCTGGTTTCATCACTTCACCTGCTTGAAGAAGCCGATCTCTATCTGCCTTTCCACCATCCCAAGCCTTAGCTACACTAAGTAGTCAGTTGACTTCGACATGTCATCAACCGTTGTAGTGAAGCCTCGATTGAAACGATGGCGGTCCCCCCAGGAGGTCAGGTGCCGAAGGAAAGCGAGCTATGCCCCGCCGACTCACCGACCGCACTGTTCGGCTTCGAGCTGCGGCGGCATCGCAAGGCCCAGGGCTGGTCCCAGCTCCGCCTGTCGAAGGCGGTGTCCTACTCCGTCGGCACGATCAGCATGATCGAGACAGCCCGGCGATCACCGACGGAGGACTTCGCCCGCCGCTGCGACGAGGCGCTGGAGGCGGAGGGGGCGCTGATGCGACTCTGGCCGATGGTCAGCCACGCGTCGGCCCCGCCGTGGTTCCGGCCCTGGCTCGACGTCGAGGCCACTGCGGAGGCGATCCGAACCTGGGAACCACTGGTGGTACCCGGCCTGCTTCAGACCGAGGACTACGCCAGAGCCATCCTGAGCGGCGAGCCCGGCGTGACGTCAGAGGAGATTGAAGAACATGTGACCGCTCGCATGGAGCGCCAGTCGATCCTCCGGCGTCCCAAACCTCCTATGCTCTGGGTGGTCCTTGATGAGGGCGTTCTGCATCGTCCGATCGGCAGCCCCACCGTGATGGCCGCACAGTTTACGCATCTTCTCGAAGCGGGCCAGGCACCCCGGATCACCATCCAGGTTCTCCCTCTCAGCGCATATTCCACGACCGGCCTTCTCGGGGGCTTCGCCATCTCTCAAGCACACGGAACCCCCGACACGGCATACGTCGAAGCCGCTTCCAACGCTCAGGTAACCGACTGGACAGATACCGTCAGGACCCTAGCATTCAGATATGAGGGGATTCGCTCCGAAGCACTCTCCCAGCGCGAATCCATGAGCTTGATTAAGGAGACGATGCAGCGATGGACGGGTTGACGCAGGAGCTACGGGCAGCCACGTGGATCAAGTCTTCCTACTCGGGCAGCAATGGGGGCAACTGCGTTGAGGTCGCTGAGCTGTCCGGGGGGCGTCGAGGCATCCGCAACAGCAAGAGCCCTACCGGTCCGGCACTGATCTTCACTCCCGGCGAATGGAATGCCTTCATCGACGGAGTGAAGGACGGCGAGTTCGACTAGCAGTAAATTCCCACTGCTCGAACAGCGCCTTCCATTCACCCATAGCCTCCTTTCCCTGCTGGTCGAGGAATTGATAGGGCACGAAGTAGTATGGCGGCCGAGTTTCGCCACTCCTCACCCAGTTTATGGACGGCTTCGCTGAACCTTTGGACGAAATATTCGTCCTCGGGCTGGTCGACAAGAATGTCCCGGTCAGCGAGATAGAGCACCCGCGGTGGGCGCCCCTTGATCCATCCTCCGCGCGATAGCTTCTCGACGATCTGGTAGGCCGCGAGAGAGTCTTGCCCGTACCGGTGTTGTCCCAGTTCTTGACCGTCTGATCGAACGGAGTGAGCACAAGGTCGGTGGCGAGATGCACGTCGAAACCCTTGGCCGGACGGTAACGGGCCCACAGATCGTCCGGCGAGGATAGGCGTCGATCTCCTGGATCTTGAGCCCGTTCGTCGCGTACTTCCTGGCGTATCGCTTGGCCTGCTCGATGCCGTCGTCGGCGTTGACAGACGTCCGCTTGACCCCACCACCACAATGGGCAAGCCACCATCTGATCCCGGCCCCACCCCGACTGTTTCAGTTGATGTTCAACGAACGCCTGCCGGGTTTCATTCTCGTTGGGGAAAGAGATCCATAGGCCACAATTCTACCCGACAAGACTGACGGAAGATCACATCTCTACCAGACTATAACGTTGACTCCGCATACCTCTTCTCCCTTAAAGGGAGCCAAAGCCGTACTCTAGTCAGGCAAAACACCACATTCTCTAACAAAACTCGAACGTGCTATGCCTTTCACCGCGCTTAAACTTGTTTTGTTGACGTGATGTTGATTACCGTATGACGTGTGAGGGACGCCGCCTCCTGATCTGTTCTGGTGCAGCGAGCCGTACAAGGGGATAATCGTGGCCGACCTCAATCGCCCGGCGATGCGGGCCGTGGCGGAGCGGATCCAGCGGCTGTCCGACGAGCACTGGTGGGCGCTCGATCCGTCCTGCCGCCTGATGGAGAACCACGCGTGGGTGGGGCCGACGGGCGGCCGGTTCGACGCCCAGGTCCAAGCCGACCGGCGGGAGCTGCGGGCCATGCTCACGCAGGCCGTCCACAGCGCGAACCATAAATTGGCCTCGCTTCAGGACACGCCGTGACGGAGTTCACCGGGGTCAAGCAGCCCGAATTCGACACGATGACGAGCAAGCACACCGAGGCCTCCAGGCGGCTGGAGGAGCTGGCGCAGGCTCTGCACAGCGAGCTGCGGAGCGCCGGGCTCGACACTTCTCCGGCGGCGCGGTTGCGGCAGTTGGCCGGACGGGTCACCACGCAGGCCGAGGACCTGCGGCGGCGGCAGAAACTGGTCCACGAGCTGCAGCGGCAGAAGGTCATCTTCGGCATGAGCACGCCCGCCGGGAGCTTCTGGGAGATGCCTGACAGTCTGGAGGCCGCCAAGGGGCTGCTGGACGGGACGCTGGCCGGTCGTGCCGCGCTGAAGGCTGCGGACGGCGACGTCAAGGCGCTGGCCGAGCTGGAGAAACTCGCGTCGCGGAGCGGGGAGGCGGAGTTCGTCAAGGCGTTCCTCGTCACGCTAGGCGCCCAAGGCGTGACACGGCTACCGGGCTCGCTCGCCGCGCAGTTGCGCGAGGCCAGGACCCACGGGAACTCCGATCGCATGGCCCAGCTCTCCAGGCAAGGCAAGAAGGCCCTGCGCATGCTGAGCACGGCCCTGGCCAAAGGAACCGATCCGAAGAATCCCGCGTACGTGGGCGCCGGCTTCCTCAAGGACCTGGTGAAGGAGGGTCGGGCCGAGCATAAGGCCGGTGAGACGAAGTACTCGGGATACCAGGCCCAGGCGCTCATCTGGCGCGCCCACGACGGAAAGACGTCGTTCTCGAAGGAGTTCATGGAGGTCGTCGGGCGCGACACGATCGTCTACGAACACGATGACCGCATGGACGAATGGGCGGCGAGCAAGGACCCGCTGGGCGGCACCTTTGGAGGGGTTCAGCTCCCTATAGTCGACCTGGTCGGCGCACTCGGCCTGGGCACTCTGCTGCGACCGGAAGCGCATGCGGGCAGTCCAGGCATGAAGACCGAATCATCGGTGGTGGACGACCTGTTCCATGCGGCGAAGTCCAGCCGGGAGGCGTCCCACGCACTGCTGAACCACACCCCGGCCGGGTGGAAGGAGTCCGTGCTGGACTACCTGCTGACGACCCGCTGGAACGCCGGCCGCTATATGGGCGACTATGCGCCGTTCAACGACATGCTGGTGACCGCGACGACCGCCCAGGATGCGACCTCCAGAAAGCTGGCCGCCGAGATGACGAAGATCCTCGCCGATGAGGTGCGTGGCGCCTTCGGCAAAGGCGACAGCGGCAACCTGGAGATCAGAAACAGAGACACGTTCGATCGTTTCGCCCCCCTGTGCTACCCCCTGGGCCGCGCGATCGCGGCCAATATCGACCAGCTCTCCCGGCTCCTCCTGGACCATGCGACCTTCGGCAAGGTCGCGGCTGAGGACATGTCCTACGCGCTGGCGCTGGCCACCTCCGACGACGCCGCGTTCGAGGTACTGGTGAGAGCGCAGACCGAACACATGCGGGCCGCGCTCGACACCGTGCCTCCGGTCGGTCTCGACGTCTCCAACGCCGAGCGGCTCGGATTCACGAAGTCCGACGTCAAGGAGTTCGACTTCGACGAGGATGGACGGGTCGACAAGGCCGACATCAAGCAGTTCCTGACGGACCGAACCGTGGCGGAGGCACGTCCTTTCAGCCACATCGTCGAAATCCGCCGCCAGGTGCTGATCGCCCAAGGGCTGGACGATAAGAAGGCGGACGAGGCACTGAAGAGCATGGTGCGCGACGCGATCGGGCTGCTCCCGGTGCCCGGAGCCAAGCAGGTGGGCCAGTTGGCCACCGGAGCCTTCGGCGAGCTCGTCGGCAAGGGGTACGACAAGCTCGCCGGAGCCGCTTATGACGAGATCGCCACACAGGTCGCCCAGCAGATGTCCCAGCACGGGCGGGACCTGGACGAGACGCACCGGACGGTGGCGGACAACCGGCTGGCAGTGGAGAGGTTGGCAGAGCAGATGCTCGCCACAGCCATGCTCAACAAGGGTCTGCTTGACGATGTCGAAATGATCGATCGGAAATTCACAACTGGAACCCCGCCGACGATCAAGCCTTTTACCGAGATGAGTCCGCAGGACTACAGCCAGTTCCTTGAATGGGTTCGGAAAAAGGGCGGGGGCCGTGATCTGATCGATCGTTTTAGCGGAACCTTCCGTCGGACCAGCGAGGTGGACGACTACCTCGACCTCCAGATCCCGTCCACCCCCGGAGGTGGTAGATGAGACATTCTCGTCTGCCTGTCGTCCTGGGAGCTCTTACGTTGCTCGCAACGGCCTGCACCCCGGGGAACGAGATCGTCTCCACACCTGCACCAGCTCTTCAGCCGATCGTAGATGCCGCGCCATACGTCTGCAAGCTCATTCCTGAGCAGGCTTTTCGCCTGGTGAGTGGCGCAAGTGGTCCTCTCATCGAGAAAACGAGTGGCAACGAGAATAGCGGTGAGTGTTGGGCTCCTAACGCGTCCTCGCGGCCACTTGAGGTGGGCTGGCTACAGGTAGGCGGCCGGACAAGCCAGGAGCATCTGGACTTCGTTATGGATGACAGACGTGACCTCTACAGTAGGCACGGCGGGGTCACGCTCCCTAACGATCTCGGTGACGGCATGGCCGCCTACCTGCCGAATACTCCGTTCGCCGATCAGCCATACCAAGTGAGCGCAAAGTTTCGCTGTGGCGGCAAAGAGCGACTGATCGACATCTACCTGGCCCAGATCGCCAAGGGCAGAGATGCGATGAAGGACCTGATCGCGCTCATGCGCATCGCCCAGAAGCGCTACGGCGAGGTGTACAACTGCACTCGCGACGCGTAAGAAGTAAGAACCCGAGCCCCCAACAACCGAGGGCTCGGGTGAAGTGTCAGTGGGCGGCGCGGTTGACCGCTGAGATGATGGCCTTGAGGGAGGCCGAGGTGGTGTTGGCGTCGATGCCGACGCCCCACAGCACCCGCCCGTCGACCTCGCACTCCAGGTACGACGCGGCCTTGGCGTCCGTGCCGGCGCTCATCGCGTGCTCCACGTAGTCGAGGACGCGCACCGTGATGCCGACCCCCGCGATGGCGTCGATGAAGGCCGAGATCGGGCCGTTGCCGGCGCCGTCGATCTCCCTGATCTCCCCGTCGAGGCGGACGTCGGCGCTGATGCGGTCCTTGTCGTCCACCGTGGACTCGTGGCGGTGGGCCATGAGGCTGAGGCGGCCCCACCGGTTGGCCGGGTTGGGCAGGTATTCGTCGCGGAAGATCTCGTACATCGCGGCCGGGCCGATCTCGCCGCCCTGCTCGTCCGTGCGGGCCTGCACCACCTTGGAGAACTCGATCTGCAGTCGCCGCGGCAGGTCGAGCTGGTGGTCGGCCTTCATGATGAAGGCCACCCCGCCCTTGCCCGACTGGCTGTTGACCCGGATGACGGCCTCGTAGGTGCGGCCGATGTCCTTCGGGTCGATGGGCAGGTAGGGGACCGCCCAGGTGAACTCGTCCACTGGCACCCCGGCCGCCGCGGCGTCGATTCCGAGGTGCTCGAAGCCCTTCTTGATGGCGTCCTGGTGGGAGCCGGAGAAGGCGGTGTAGACCAGCTCGCCGCCCCACGGGTGGCGCGGGTGTACGGGCAGCTGGTTGCAGTATTCGGTGACGCGGCGGATCTCGTCGATGTCACTGAAGTCGATCTCGGGGTCGATGCCCTGGGAGAACAGGTTCATGCCCAGGGTGACCAGGCATACGTTGCCGGTGCGCTCGCCGTTGCCGAACAGGCAGCCTTCGATGCGGTCGGCGCCCGCCAGGTAGCCCAGCTCGGCGGCGGCCACGGCGCTGCCGCGGTCGTTGTGCGGGTGCAGCGAGAGGATGATCGAGTCGCGGTGCCGCAGGTTGCGGTGCATCCACTCGATCTGGTCGGCGTAGATGTTGGGGGTGGCCATCTCGACCGTGGCGGGCAGGTTGATGATGACCTTGCGGTCGGGGGTGGGCTGCCACACGTCGTTGACCGCGTCGCACACCTCGACGGCGTATTCGAGCTCGGTGCCGGTGAACGACTCGGGCGAGTATTGGAAGCGTACGTCCACGTCGGTCGCGTCGGCGAGCTTCTTGACCAGCTTGGCGCCCTCGACGGCGATGGCCGTGATGCCGTCCTTGTCCTGGCCGAACACGACGCGGCGCTGGAGGGTGGAGGTCGAGTTGTACAGGTGGACGATGGCCTGCTTGGCGCCCTCGATGGACTCGAAGGTCCGCTCGATCAGCTCCGGCCTGGCCTGCGTCAGCACCTGGATGACCACGTCGCCGGGGATGCGGTCCTCTTCGATGATCTGCCGGATGAAGTCGAAGTCGGTCTGCGAGGCGGCCGGGAAGCCCACCTCGATCTCCTTGTAGCCCATCCCCACCAGCAGCTCGAACATCTTGAGCTTGCGATGGGAGTCCATCGGGTCGATCAGGGCCTGGTTGCCGTCACGCAGGTCCACCGCGCACCATCGGGGCGCCTTGGTGATGACCTGATCGGGCCAGGTGCGGTCGGTCAGCCGGATCGGCTCGAACGCCTGATAGCGCTGGATCGGCATGCGACTGGGCTGCTGGGCGGTCATGGTTGCTGCTCCTCGTCGGTCGGAAGGAAGCGGCCGACGCGCACGACTCGCTCCGCGGCGAGGGAGCCGGCCTTAGAGGCCCCCGCCGCGGCAGCTAAGAAGGAGTCCGCGCAGCATGCCAACGACGGTACCAGACGTCTCGGGATGCGCCGTCCTGGATCTCACATCCTGAAACCGGCCGCGGGCGCGGTCAGTCCGGTACGAGGACGCTGAGGCAGGTCACGCAGCCCTCCAGCTTCTCAAACTCCGAAATATCCACTTTTGTCACGAAAAATCCCTGTTTTTCGAGCATTGTGGCGGTCTCTGGGGCCGACGCGGCCAGCAGGACCCGGTCACCGCCCAGCGGCACCACATGCGAGCCCGCCTCCTCCGGCGGCACCAGCAACCCGGGCAGGTCCACCCGGTCGGCGTCGCCGATGAGCGTCCCGTCGGGCAGTGCGGTCACCGCCGACTTCAGGTGCAGCACGCCGGACATGTCCACGGGCACGATCCGGCGTTCCGGCAGCAGGGCCGCCAGCTGCGCGATCCCCTGGTCGTTGGTGCGCGCGGACCTGCCGACGTACACGGTGGGTCCGGCCTGCAGCACGTCGCCCCCGTCGAGCGTGCCGGGGCGCGCGATCCTGACCGCCGTCAACCCCAGCTCCCGCACGGCCGCCGCCACGGACTCCACCTCGGGCCGCCGCTCCGGAGCCCCCGGCCTGGTCAGTACGGCCAGCCGCCCCGACACCACCACCGCGTCCTCCACGAACGGCGCATCGGGCAACTCATCGGCCGGCGGCACGTACGTGACCCGCCACCCGGCGGCTGCCAGCGCGGCCGCGTAGGCGTCGTGTTGGGCGAGCGCCCGTTCGTGATCCACGGCTTCGCGCTCGATGTGGGTGACGATGCCCTCCGAGATACGGGGGCCGGGCTTCCTTACCAGCGCGATACCAGACATAGGGCGTGTTCTATCACGCAGTGATTAGAGTCTTGGACATGCGGGACGACGAGATTCTCACCAGGATCAGTGCTCTGGTCACCGAAGAGCACGAGTTGCGTAACAAGCTGACGGCAGGCGAATTGACCTCGGATCAAGAGCACGCGCGTATCAAGCAACTGGAAACGGCACTCGACCAGTGCTGGGACCTGCTCCGGCAGCGCCGGGCCAGGCGCAGCGCGGGCGAGGACCCCGAGGGCGCCGCCGCCCGCTCGGTCAGCGAGGTGGAGAACTACCGCCAGTAGACCCCCGGCCAGGCGGTAAATTCGTTCGCCTCGGCCCTTCCCCATGCGCTTTGCTGGCCACATGCGGATCCAGCCCATCGAACTCGACAGCGACCTGGTCACGGGCCTGCACGACGCGTATGTGGCCGCCTCCACCGACGACCCCGGCCCCCAGCTCTCCTTGGCCCGCTTCCGCCGCGACGTCTGCACGGACACCCCCGGCGAGCGGGCCGAGGCCTGGGCGGCGGTCGAGGACGGCAAGGTCGTCGGCGGCTACGCGCTGTCGCTCTCCCAACTCGACAACACCCACATGGGCTGGATCTTCCCCCTCGTGGTCCGGCCGGAGCGACGGAGCCGCGGCCTCGGCTCGGCCCTGTTCGAGCACGCCCTCGACCGCCTGCGCGGGCACGGCAGGCGCCTGCTGCTCACCGAGACCCCGGCCACCGGCGTGGGTGCCCACTTCGCGCTCGCGCACGGCATGACGGTGGCGCTCAAGGAGGCCCGCCGCACGCTCGACCTGCGCAAGGCCGACTGGGAGGCCCTGGAACGCCTGCTCCCCAAGGTCGAGGGCTACAGCCTCGAACGCTGGATCGGCCCGGCGGGCCCCGACCTGCTCCCCGACCTCACAACCCTGATGAACGGCATGAACGACGCCCCGCGCGACGCCGACATCGAGGACATCCAGTTCAGCCTCGAACGCCTGCGCGCCCGCGAAGAGGGCATCCCTGCGACGGGCTCGACCTGCTACACGATGATCGCCCGCCGGGACTCGGACGGCGCTCCGGCCGGTTACACGCGCGTCTACCTCGAGGCCGACCGCTCGGACGGCTGGGGCAGCCAGGCGGACACGACGGTGCTGAGCGAGCACCGCGGCCATCGCCTGGGCCTGCTGCTGAAGCTCAGCAACCTGTTCTGGCTGCGCGAGCGGGAGCCCCACCTCGAACAGATCATCACCTGGAACGCCACGTCCAACACCCACATGCTGGCCATCAACGAGGCCATGGGCTTCGAGCTCTTCGACGAGTGGAACGAGTGGCGGCTTCCGGTCCAGGGCATGGAACACCGGGCGCCCGGGGAGTTAACCTGACGATCTATGACCGTGGAGGCGCTGAGAGACGGGGATCCGCGACAGGTGGGGCCGTACACCCTCCTGGGTCGGCTGGGCGAGGGCGGCATGGGCGTCGTCTACCTGGGGCAGGGTCCTGACGGCACGAGGGTGGCCGTCAAGCTGATCCACGCCAGGATGGACGCGAACGCGGACTTCAGGCGGCGCTTCGCCCGCGAGGTGGCCGCCGCCAAGCGGGTCGCCAGGTTCTGTACGGCTCCCGTGCTCGACGCCGACGTCCAGGGGGATGTGGCGTACCTGGTCACGGAATATGTCGAGGGGCCGAGCCTCGGGGACGCCGTGCGGGAGTCGGGGCCGCTGAAGGGCTCGGCCCTGGACGGGCTGGCGGCCTCGATGGCCATGGCGTTGCGGGCCATCCACGGGGCCGGGGTGGTGCACCGCGACCTCAAGCCGTCTAACGTGCTGCTCTCCCAGGTGGGCCCCAAGGTGATCGACTTCGGGATCGCGCAGCTCGTGGACGCGGAGATGAGCAGCGCGATCGTGGGGACGCCCGCGTACATGTCGCCTGAGCAGGTGTCGGGCGCCCACATCGGGCCGGCCTCGGACATCTTCGCGTGGGGCGGCACGGTCGCCTTCGCGGCCGGCGGCGTCCCGCCGTTCGGCTCGGGCTCGGTCCCGACGATCCTCGTGCGCATCCTGAACGAGGCCCCGAACCCGCGCGGCCTCACGGGACCGCTGCGGGACCTGGTGGTGGCGTCCCTGGCCAAGAACCCGGCGGACCGCCCCACGGCCCAAGACCTCATGGACCACCTCAGCACCTCACCCCCACCGCCCGAAGCCCGACCACTGGGCGCGGGAGCAGCGGGCCTGGGTGCAGCGGGCGCGTCGCCGGCGAGCGGCCCAGCGCACCCGGCCGGCGGACGCGCGGCCGACCACCCACCGAGCGCCGGTACGGCGCAGCCCGGCGCAACCGGGTCGGCGGGAGCCCTTCCAGGCGCAGCAGGTGCGCGTGGGGCGGAGCCGGATACGGCGGAGAGCCGGTCGGCGCCCCGTCAGCGCAGGCTGGTGGCGGCAGCGGCGGCCATCGTAGTTGCGATCGCCGGCATCTCGGCAGCGGTCGCCTGGCGTAACCAGGGAACCCCCTCCAGCGCCCAGACGTCGACGGCAAAGGCCACCCCCGCACACAACAGCACAAGCCAGAACAGCGCAACCGCCACCACCCCCCAGAACCCCCTGAGAGCCCAAGGCAAGGTCACCTTCTACGCCCCCGAAGAACCGGCCGCCACCCGTCAAGCGGCCCTCTGGGAGAAGGACCGCCCAGCGGACGCCGAGCTCATGCGCAAGCTGGCCGCAGTCCCCTTCGCCATCCGCCTCAACCAGCCCGATGCCAGACCCGAGGTCGCCGACACGATCACGGCCGCCCAGGGCGGCGTCCCCGTGTTCCTGATCAATTCCATGCCAGGCAGCGACTGCCGCCCCTTCAGCGCGTCCGACATGGACGAGTACCAGGAATGGATCAAGGGAATAGCGAGCGAGATCGGCGGCGCCAAGGCCGTGGTCATCCTCGAACCCTCCAGCCTGGTCAAGATCCCCGGCGCCAAGGACTGCGCCCTGAAGGGCTCCCCCGACCAGCGGTACGAGGACCTGCGCGAGGCCGTACAGTCACTCAAGGCGAACCCCGCCACGGCCGTCTACCTCGACGGCAGCCAGGACTACTGGCCGGGCACCGAGATCATGGCGGAGCGGCTGATCCGGGCGGGGGTGGACAAGGCGGACGGATTCTTCATCAACAGCACCGGCTACCAGGCCACCGGCAAGAGCGTCGGGTACGGCAAGGCGTTGGCCGCCTGCGTCAGCATCCAGCGCTCGACGGGCAAGAAGGACTGCCCATCGGACGCGAAGGTGGACACCGGCACGATGCCGCACTTCGTCATCGACACCAGCAGGAACGGCCAGGGCTCCTGGGCCCCGGCGAAGAAATATCCGGACCCGCAGACGTGGTGCAACCCGCCGGGCAGGGGCGTCGGCGAGCGGCCCACCACCGACACCGGGGAGGAGCGGGTCGACGCCTATCTGTGGATCGCGCGGCCGGGCACTTCGAGCGGCCGGTGCCGGCGCGGCACCGGCGGCCAGCAGGATCCCGAGCGCGGCGTGGTGTCCCCCGAGGCCGGCCAGTGGTGGGGCGACCTGGCGCTGGAAAGGGCGAAGAACGCCAACCCTCCCCTGAACTGAGTGCGTTGCGGCGAGGTCAAACACACGTAAGAAACTCCTACGGCTGGCGCATCCCGTTCGTGATCGGCGCCGTGGCCGCGGCGGTCGTGTTCTACCTGCGCCGCAGCCTGCTGGAGACGGAGGCGTACGGCGAGGAGGAGCATGAGAGCCGCGGCACGATCAAGGAACTGCTCACCCACAAGCGGGAAGCGCTGCTGGTCATCGCCCTGACCATGGGCGTCCCCGCCCGCGTCTGACCACGGACTGCTCAATATCAGCATGAAGTCACACCGTCGGGTACCACAGAATGGACATTGTGACCGCACGCCTGCGCATCGCCCCAGAGCTGAGGATGTTCCTGCCCGTGAGCCGCCGCCAGGAATGGCAGGAGGTGACCCCGGACGGCACGTCCACGCTGGGCCACCACGTCGAGTCGCTCGGCATCCCGCTGACCGAGGTGGGGCCGATGATCGTGAACGGCCGCGGCGTCGCCCCCTCCTACCAGCTCGCGCCCGGCGACGTCGTGGAGATCCACCCGGTGCCCCGCCCGCAGCAGCTCCCGGAGGAACCGCGTTTCCTGCTGGACGTGCACCTGGGCACGCTGGCGCGGCGGTTGCGGCTGCTCGGCATCGACGCCGCCTACCACAACGACATGGACGACCCCGCGCTGGTGGTGCAGGCCAACGATGAGCGCCGGGTGCTGCTCACCCAGGACCGCGGCTTGCTGCGCCGCCGCGCCCTGTGGCTGGGCGCGTACGTACGCGGCTCCCGCCCCGCCGACCAGCTCCGCGACCTGCTCGAACGCTTCTCCCCTCCGCTGCGCCCCTGGACGCGGTGCACGGCGTGCAACGGCGAGCTGGTGCCCGTCGAGAAGGACGAGATCGAACCCCTGCTGGAGGCGGGCACCCGGCGCAACTACGACGCGTATGGGCGGTGCGGGGACTGCGGCCAGGTCTACTGGCACGGCGCGCACAGCGACCACCTGGAGGAGATCATCAGGACGGCCCGCGCGTGGACATCCTAGGGGCACACCCGGAAGGGCTCGATCCCGGGCAGATGACGGGCCCATTCCTGGGCGGTGAGCGTACGCCCCGCGCGCTCGCACACGGCCGCGGCCACCGGCTGCCCGCCGAGTTCGTGCGTGCGCACGGTGCCGTCCGGGGTCACGCTGTAGAGCCTGCGGCCGTCGGCCGAGAACGCCAGCCAGCCGCTCCCGCCGGTCGAGGGCGACTGCAGGCCGTCGAACACCACGCCCAGCAGCTGCCGGTGCGGCACGTCCCACAACCGGATGCGCACGCCCCCCTCGTACGCGGCCAGCGTGCGCCCGTCCGGTGACCAGGCCAGCAGCCTGACGTCGCCGCCCGGCACGCTGGGGAAGTCGGCGAGCCTGGCCGTGACGTCCCCGTTCCAGAGGGAGATCCTCTCGGGCCCCGAGAACGCCACCCGCCGGCCGTCCCGGCTGAACGCGAAGGTGCCCTCCACCTGGCCGAGCCCCGGCACGGCGGGCCGCCTGACCGCCTGCACCGGGTCGATGAGCTGCGGCGACACCCCGGCCAGCAGCAGCCGTCCGTCAGGGCGGAAGGCCATCACGCCCGCCCCCGAGCCGGTCGCGAGCCTGGACGACCCGCGATCGAGGTCCCGCAGCTCCACCGGCAGGCCGCCGTCCACGCCCCACGGTGAGAGGGCGAGCGTGCGGCCGTCAGGGCTGAAGGCCAGGGCGTCGGCCCCGTTCGCGCCCTTGGTCGCGAGCCGGAACCCGGCGGACACCCGTCCCGACGCCGTCTCCGCGACGCGGACCGTGTCGTTCTCGGCGAAGGCCAGGCGCCTGCCGTCGGGGCTGAACGCCATCGCGCTCCCGGAGCCGCGCCACCTGATCGGGCCGGACAGCGGATGGCCCGTGGCGACCTCCCACAGGCGCAGGGTGTCGCCGCTCTTGGCCGCCAGCACCCGTGCCGACGGGTCGAGCAGCACCGCGCCCTGGTCGTCGCCGCCGCTGATCGGCCGGTCGAACAGGAGGGAGACGTCCACCGTGTAGACCGTGCCGTGCTCGCTCAGGTAGCGGATTGCCCGTCCCGCCAGGTCGTAGCGGAGCTGTGAGACGGTGCCGGGCATCTCGCGCCGCAGCACGACGCCGAATCCGGGGCGCCGCCGGATCACCATCTCCCTGTTCCACGCCCAGCTGACGACGAACCCGTCCCCGAAGGCGAAGTCGACGAAGTCCCCCGCGTCCCCTTCCTGGCTCATGCGTTCGGTTCCCGAGGGGAGGTCGTAGACGCGCATCCTGCTGGTGCCCTTGGGACGCAGGTCCTCGACCGTCGCGAGCGAGCGGCCGTCGTCGCTGAACGCGGCCTTCATGGTAACGCCCGCCGCCGGCAGACCGGATGAGAGCAGGCGGGTGCCGCGGCGCAGGTCCCAGAGTTGCGCCGTCTTCCCCGAGCCGTTGGCCACGTAGCCGTAGCGGCCGTCGGGGCTGACGGCGTCCAGGCCGGCTCCCGAAGGGATGGTCAGCTTGCGGCCGGTGGAGACGTCCCACCAGTAGGAGGACGTGCTGCCCTCGGGAACGTCGAGCAGCCGCCCGGTACGGTCGAAGGCCAGCGCCACGACGTTTCCCAGGACGCCGGTCCCAGGTGCGAACCGGTCGCCCAGCGGCTCACCGGCGCCGAGGTCCCAGAGCCGCACGCCCTGCTCGTCCTGGAGGGCCAGGGTGCGGCCGTCGGGGCTGAGCGCGGCCTTGAGCACCACTTCGCCCACGCCTGGGAGCTCGCGGATCCGCCGGTGGGCGGGGACGTCCCAGAGCGTGGCCGCGTTCCCGGCGACCGAGACCAGGGTGCGGCCGTCCTGGCTGAGCGCGTATACGTTGGCGGGGCGGTAGCCGGGATCGGTGAAGGCGTCGGTGGTGGGCTGCGAGAGCGAGTCGTAGAGCGCGCCGCGCGTCTCCGGCAATGAAGGGCTGAGCCGCCAGGCCGCCACGGTCAGCAGCCGGGCCAGCGGGGGCTCGGACTGCCGCAGGTCGGCGGCGCGCAGGGTGAGCTCCCTGGCGAGGGCGTCGTCGCGCTGGCGGTTCGACTGCCTGCGCAGGTATTCGGCCAGCCCCAGCCCGCCGAGCGCGGCCACCAGCAACACGGCCAGGGCCGCCGCCAGCAGGCCGCGCCTCCTGGACTGCCGCCTGGTCTGCCTGGAGGCGGCGTCGAGGAACTCGCTTTCGCGCCTGGCCAGCGTGAGGTCCCTGCGCTCGGTGGCGGCCCACTTGAGCGTCCTGTCGAGGCTGGAGCCGTGCAGCAGGTCGGCGGGCTTCCTGCCGTGGTCGTCCCACAGGGCGGCCGCGTCGGCGAGGCGGCGGTGCACGGGCAGCCCTTCGCGGTTGCCGGCCACCCATTCCCGCAGCCTGGGCCAGGCCTGGACGAGCCCTGGCCGGGCCAGCTCGTACCCGATGCCGGTGGGCGTGACGAGGCCCGCGGCGGCGAAGACGGTGAGCAGCGCGTCGATGGCCCCGTTCTCCGGCAGCTCGTCGCGGCTGACCGGCCTGAGCGAGTCGCCGTCGATCATCCGCAGGAAGACCTCGGGCACGCCGGCCCGCTCGGACTCGGTCAACTCGCCGTAGAGCTCCTCGGCGACGGCCCCGAGGTCGGGCTCGGCGGGCGCGCCCTTCAGCGCCCCGGCCAGCGTCCCGCCGCGGAGGAGCGGGTCCCCCTCCGTCTCGCCCAGCAGCCGCAGCAGCACCGTCCTCGCCTCGGGCCGGTCCGCGGGATCCTGGGCGAGGGCCGCCGCCACCAGCGGGCCGAGGGGGTCGGGCAGGCCGGCCGTCGCCGGCCGGAAGCCGAGCACGCGGGCGATCATCGCCATCGGCTCGCCGCCCTCGACCGCGTCGCTCCCCTGCGCCGCGAACAGCACCACCATCGCCCACGCCCACAGATCGCACGCCTGGGTGGCCCCTCGCCCGTGGAAGACCTCGGGCGCCATGTACTGGGGCGTTCCCATGAGGGGCCCCGAGGTGGTCGGCCCGACCTCGCGGGCCACCCCGAAGTCGATCACCCGGGGCCCGTCGGGGCCGAGGATGATGTTGTCCGGCTTGAGGTCGCGGTGCACGATGCCGACCTGGTGGATGGCCGTCAGCGCGGTGGCCACCCCGATGGCCAGCCGCCGCAGCCGGTCCCCCTCGTACGGCCCCTCGTCCGCCACCACCCGCCGCAGGCTGGGCCCGGGGACGAACTCGCTCACGATGTACGGGGCGGGCACGTCCACCTGGGCCTCGATCACCCTGGCGGTGCAGAACGAGGCCACCCGACCGGCCGCGGAAGCCTCCTTGGCCAGCCTGGACCTGGACTCGGCGCTGTCGAACCTGGGCACCTTGACCGCGACGCGTTCGCCCGCCTCGCCGTAAGCCTCGTACACCACGCCCTGGCCACCCGCGCCCAGACGGCCGGCCAGCCAGTAGCGGCCCAGGCGATGCGGGTCGGAGGGAGTGAGAGGAACCATCAGATATGCCATTCTGATCGAGGTCTCCTCCTCGAAGGAAGTTCGCGTGGAATTTCGCATCATGGGACCGCTAGAGGTACATGACGACAACGGCAGGGATCGCACGCCGACCGTGCCGAAGCACCGCGACCTGCTGGCGATGTTCCTGATGAACGCGGGCCGCCCCATGACGGTCGAGCGGCTGCGCAGGCTGCTGTGGCCGCGCGAGGGCGGCGACCGCTCCGACTCCCTGGTACGCGGCTACGTCGGCGAACTCCGCCGGCTCGTCGGTAAGGACGTGATCACGACCGTGTCGGGGTCGTACGTGCTGGCCCTGGGTGACGGGCAGCTCGACGTCGACCGGTTCCGGCTGCTCGTGGACAAGGGGGCCTACGAAGAGGCGCTGGGCCTGTGGCGCGGCGAGGTCCTGGAGGACGTGGACCCCGAGGGCGAACGGTGGCTGGAGACGCGCCCGCTGCGCGAGGAGCTGGAGGAGCTGCGGCTGCTGGCGCTGGAGCGCAGGGTGCAGGCCGACCTCGACGCCGGACGCCACCGCGAGCTGCTGGCCGAGCTGCGGCGGCTGACCAAGCAGCACCCGATGTGGCAGCGTTTCCGAGGCCAGTACATGCTGGCCCTCTACCGCAGCGGCCGCCGGGTCGACGCGCTGGCCGCGTACGCGGTGCTGCGCGACCAGCTCGACGGCGGGCACGCGATCGAGCCCGACTCCGAGCTGCAGCTGCTCTACCACCGCATGCTGCACGACGACGTGTCGCTGCACGTCTCGGCGGGCCCGCCGGTGCTGCTGCCGCCCGACGTGACCGGCTTCACCGGCCGCGCCGACCTGCTCGACCGGGTGGTCGGCGGCCAGGTCGTGGTGCACGGCCAGGCGGGCGCGGGCAAGTCGGCGCTGGCGGTGCACGCGGCCTGGCGGCAGCGGGAGAGCTTCCCCGACGGCATCCTGTACGCCGACCTGCGCGAGACGACGGCGCCCGCGGCGGTGCTGGAGGACTTCCTGCGCTGGCTGGGCTGCCCGGCGCAGGCGATCCCGGCGTCGCTGGAGCAGCGCGAGCGGCTGTTCCGCACCTACACGGCCAATCGCAGGCTGCTGGTGCTGCTGGACAACGCGGCGGGCGAGGCGCAGGTGCGGCCGCTGCTGACCTCGTGCCCGACAGTTGTGACCAGCCGGTCCCCGCTCGGCGGCCTGACGGGGGCGCGGCGGTTGTCCGTGGGCGTGCTGGACGACGGGGACGCGCTCGACCTGCTGATCAGGAGCTCGGGCCGGCTGGCGCACGAGGCCATGCGCAGGCTGGCGCGCTTCTGCGGCGGCCTGCCGATCGCGCTGCGCATCGCCGGCTCCCGGCTGGCGGCCCGGCCGGAGTGGACGGTCGACTACCTGGTCGGCCTGCTGGAGGACGAGCACGAGCGGCTCGACGGGCTGCACGCGGGCGACCAGACCGTGCGCAGCGTATTCGCCATCGGCTTCGACGGCCTGCCTGAGCCGGCCCGGCGCACGCTGCGCGGGCTCGGCGCGCTGTCCGCGCCCGACTTCGCGGACTGGGTGACCGAGCAACTCGGCGGGCACGCGGAGGCGCTGGTGGACGCGGGGCTGCTGGAGACGTACGGGGTGGACGTGGCGGGTCAGGTCCGCTACCGGCTGCACGACCTGACCCGGTTGTTCGCCCGCGAGCAGCCGGTGCCCGGGGTGCTGGCGACGTTGTCGGCGGTGGTGCTGGCCAGGGTGCAGGCGTCGCGGTTCTCGCTGGTGTCGGGCGATCCGGCCACGGCCGTGGCCACCAGGGACATCAGGGAGTCGGTGGAGTGGCTGGCGGCCGAGCGGGCGTTCCTGGTCAGCCTGGTCGCCGACCTGCACGCGGCGGGGCTCGACGACGAGTGCTGGCGGCTGGCGCACCTGCTGGCGCCGTACCTGGAGCGCCACCGGTTCCTGGACGACTGGCGAGCCGTGGCCGGGCCGGCGCTGGAGTCGGCGCGGCGGGCGGGCGACGACCGGGGCGCGGCGCTCATCCTGCGCGACCAGGGCGACCTGCACCTGGCCGAGCGCGAGTGGGACGTGGCGCACGAGCGGCTGCGGCTGGCGCTGGGCATGTTCCTGCGGCAGGGCCGCGCCCGTGACGTCAACCACTCCAGGCGCCGGATCGGCCGGGTGCACCTGGAGCTGGACCGCCTGGAGGAGGCCGAGCGGGCCCTGCGCACCTGTCTGGAGGGCGCCGACAACCTGCGCGACGCCGCCGACGCCGAGCGGGTGCTGGGCTCGGTGTTGCGCCGCGCGGGCCGGCTCGACGAGGCCGCCGAGAGCCTGCTGGCCGCCGTCGGGCACCTCGCCGAGCTGGGCGACCGGCACCGGCAGGCAGACACGCTGCTCGAATTAGCCGCAGTACACCTGGCGCAGGCCGCCAAGCCGGCCGCCAGGGCCGCCGCCGAGCAGGCCAGGGGCATCGCCGTCCGCCTGGGCGACCGGCTGCTGGACGCCCAGGCCCTGCTGTCCCTGGCCAGGGTGAACCGGGCGGAGGGCGCGGCCGGGCGGGCGCGCGAGCTGGCCGGGGCGGCGCTGGAGGTCTTCGAGCAGACCGGCGACCGCCAGGGCGCCGCGAACGCCCGTGCCGTCCTGGCCCAGCGTTAGACCGCGAGCAGGCGGCGGACGTCCTCGCGGTGCAGCTCCTCGGCGGCCCCGGTACGCACGACGTGCCCGCCGTCGAGGATAACGAACCGGTCGGCCAGCCGCATTGCGATGTCCAGGTACTGCTCCACCAGCAGCACGGCCAGCCCGGAGGCGTGCAGCCGTTCGATGGCCGCCTCGATCTCCAGGATGATCGACGGCTGGATGCCCTCGGTCGGCTCGTCGAGGATGAGCATCTTCGGCCTGGTCACCAGCGCGCGGGCGATGGCGAGCTGCTGCTGCTGGCCGCCCGACAGGTGCCCGGCGCTCCGCTTGAGCAGCGGCTTGAGCGCGGGGAAGATCTCCAGGGCCTCGTCGATGGCCTCCCTGGTCACCTTGGCGGCCTCCATGGTCACCAGCAGGTTGCCGAGCACGGACAGCTGGGGGAAACACTGGTGGCCCTGGGGGACGTACCCCATGCCGAGCCGCACCCGTTCGTGCGGCTTCAGCCTGGTGACGTCGCGGCCGTCGAACGTGACCGTGCCCGCCGTCGCCGACAGCACGCCCATGACGGTGTTGAGCAGCGTCGTCTTGCCGACGCCGTTGCGCCCCATGACGCACACGAGCTGGCCCGGCTCGACCTCCAGCGAGACTCCGAACAGTACGCGCGCCCTCCCGTACCCCGACTCAAGGCCGCTTACCGACAGCGTCACTGGGCCTCCTCCCCAAGTAGACCTCCTGCACCCTGGGGTCGGCGCTGACCTGGTCCACCGACCCCTCCACGAGCACCTTGCCCTCGTGCAGCACGGTCACCTTCGAGGCGTGCCGCCGCAAAAACTCCATGTCGTGCTCCACCACGATCACCGTGTGGTCGTCGGCGATCTGGGTGAGCAGCTCGCCGGTGCGCTCGCGTTCGTCGCTGGACATGCCCGCCACCGGCTCGTCCAGGAGCAGCAGCCGCGGCCGCTGCGCCAGCAGCATGCCTATCTCCAGCCACTGGCGCTGGCCGTGCGAGAGAACTCCCGCTGAACGCTCGGCGAGCTCTTCGAGCCCCGTCCTGGTCAGGGCCTCCTCGACCGCCTCCGACACGCCCTTGCGCCGCCTGGCCAGCGCCCACAGCGGCTTGCGGAAGCTGGCCGCGAGATCGAGGTTCTCGACCACGGTGAGCTCCTCGAACACCACCGACGTCTGGAAGGTGCGGCCGACGCCCAGCCGGACGATCTGGTGCTCCTTCCGGCCCACCAGGTCGTGGCCGCCGAACCGCACGCTGCCCGCCGCCGGCTTGGTCAGCCCGGTGATCACGTCGATCAGGGTGGTCTTGCCCGCGCCGTTGGGGCCGATGAGGAAGCGCAGCTCGCCCTCGGGCACGGTCAGATCGACGCCGTCGAGGGCGCGGAAGCCGTCGAAGACCACCTGTACGTCACGTAGTTCGAGCACGACGCAACCTCCCCGCCAGCCCCACGATGCCCTTCGGGGCCAGGCTCATGACCAGGATGAACAGGGCACCCTGCAGGTAGAGCCAGCCGTCGGCGAACTGCTCGCTGAACGCCGTCTTGGCGTAGCCCATGACGACCGCGCCGAGCACGGCCCCGACGAGCGCGTGCCGCCCGCCGACGGCCACCGCGACGACCAGCTCCAGCGAGGGCACGACGCCGAGCAGCGCGGGCGAGATGATGCCGACCACCGGCACGAACAGCGCGCCCGCCAGCCCCGCCATGCCCGCCGAGGCGGCGAAGGTGACGGTCTTGACCAGGGCCGGGTCGTAGCCGAGGAACCGCACCCGGTCCTCGCCGTCCCTGACCGCGACGAGCAGCCGCCCGTACCGGCTGTTCACGAGCTGCCGGGTGGCGAGGTACAGGACCCCGAGTACGCAGGCCACCACCAGGTAGAGCCCCCGCTGCGTGGAGTCCTCGGCCAGGTCCTGGCCGAACAGGTCGAAGAAGTTCGTCATGCCGTTGGTGCCGCCGGTCAGGCCCTGCTGGCCGACGAGCAGGATCACCATGGCGGCGGCCAGGGCCTGGGTGAGGATGGCGAAGTACGCACCGCGTACGCGCTGCCGGAACACCAGCGTGCCGAGGATCAGCGCGATCGCCACGGGCCCCAGGATCGCCATCCCGATGGCGAACACCGGGTTGGCGAACGGCACCCACAACGCGGGCAGCCGCTCCACCCCGCTCCACACCATGAAGTCAGGCAGCCCGCCGCCCTCGGTGAGCTTCAGGTACATCGCCATGGAGTAGCCGCCGAGCCCGAAGAACACGCCCTGCCCGAGCGTGAGCATGCCGCCCTTGCCCCACGCCAGCCCGATCCCGAGCGCGACGATCGCGTAGCACAGGTATTTCGCCAGCAGCCCCAGCCGGAACGGCTCCAGCAGCAGCGGGGCCGCCACCAGCGCGATCACGGCCACGGCGGCGAAGGGCAGATGTCGTTTGATCATGTGAGCACCCTCGACCTCAGCACGAACATCCCCTGCGGCCGCACCTGCAGGAACGCGATGATCACGGCGAACACGATCACCTTCGCGAGCGAGGCGTCCGACCAGAACTCGGCGTAGGAGTTGAGCAGCCCGAGAGCGATCGCGGCCAGCACCGCCCCCCGCAACTGCCCCAGCCCGCCCGCCACGACGACCAGGAACGCGTCCACGATGTAGTACGTGCCGAGCCCCGGCCCGACCGGCCCGATGAGCGTCAGCGCCACCCCGGCCACGCCCGCCAGCCCCGACCCGATGAAGAACGTCAGCATGTCCACCCGGCCGGTGTCGATGCCGCTGGTCGCGGCGAGCTGCCGGTTCTGCACCACGGCCTGCGTCCTGCGGCCGAGCCCGGTGCGGGTGAGGTAGACCCAGATCGCGACCACGCCGGCGATCGCCAGCCCCATGATGAACAGCCGGTTGTACGGCAGGATCCCCACCCCTCCCGACAACCAGGAAGGGGCGGGCACCTGCACGTTCGGCGCGCCGAACAGGTCACGGGCGAGCTGCTGCAACACCAGGCTGACCCCCCAGGTGAGCAGCAGCGTGTCCAGCGGCCGCCCGTAGAAGTGCCTGATGGCGGCCCGCTCCAGGATCAGCCCCATGACCCCGGCCACCACGAACGCCACCGGCAGCGCCAGCACGAGATCCTGCATCAGGAACGCGGTGTACGCCCCCGCCATGATGAACTCGCCGTGCGCCATGTTGATCACGCCCATCTGCCCGAACGTGAACGTCAGCCCGAGCGCGATCAGCAGCAGCACCGCCCCGATCGACAACCCGATGGGCAGCTGGTTGACGAAGGCCGACATCAGCCGGTCGCCAGCCCGGTCGCCCACGGGTAGCCCTTGAGGTACGGGTCGGGCTTGATCGGCTTGCCCGAGTCCCACACCTGCTTGATCAGGCCGTCCGGCTGGATGATGCCGATGCGGGCGGTCTTGTACATGTGCTGGTTCTCTCCGTCGATGGTGACCAGGCCCTCAGGGCGTTCGAGCGCGATGCCGGGCGCGGCCTTCTTGACCGCCTCGACCTCGGTCGAGCCCGCCTTCTTGACGGCCTCGGCCCACAGGTAGACGGCGTTGTAACCGGCCTCCATGGGGTCGCTCGTCACCTTGCCGGGCCCGTACTTGGCCTTGTACGCCTTGACGAAGGCGTCGTTGGCCGGCGTCTCGGTGGTCTGGTAGTAGTTCCACGCGACCGGCTGGCCGACGATGTTGTCCACGCCGATGCCGGTGACCTCCTCCTCGGCGACGCTCACCGACAACACCGGCATGCTCTCGGCGGTGGCCCCGGCGCTCTTGAGCTGCTTGAAGAACGCGACGTTGCTGTCGCCGTTGAGCGTGTTGAAGACGGCGTCCGGCTTGGCCTGCATGACCTTGTTGACCAGCGTGGAGTATTCGGTGTGACCCAGCGGCGTGTACTCCTCGCCGAGGATCTCCATCCCGTTCGCGGCCGCGTACGCCTTGATGATCTTGTTCGCGGTACGCGGGAAGACATAGTCACTGCCGACCAGGAACACCTTCTTCTTGCCCTGCTCTTTCAGGTAGTCCAGGCCCGGGATGATCTGCTGGTTGGTGGTGGCGCCGGTGTAGAAGATGTACGGCGAGCTCTCCAGGCCCTCGTACTGCACCGGATACCAGAGCAGCGCCTTGTAGCGTTCGAAGACCGGCAACATCGCCTTCCTGCTGGCCGAGGTCCAGCCGCCGAAGACGGTGGCGACCTTGTCCTGCCTGATCAGCTTGGTGGCCTTCTCCGCGAAGGTGGGCCAGTCGGACGCGCCGTCCTCCACCACGGGGACGAGCTTCTTGCCCAGCACGCCGCCGGCCTTGTTGATCTCCTCGATCGCGAGCAGCTCGGCGTCGCGCACGGTGACCTCGCTGATCGCCATCGTGCCGCTGAGCGAGTGGAGGAGCCCGACCTTGATCTCGCTCTGCTGGGCGGCGGGCTCGGCGTCGGATCCGCAGGCGGCCAGCGCTAAGACAAGCATCGTGGAGACAATCGGGCGGGAGATGCGCACGGCGGTTCCTTCCTGCCGAACTGGTTCTGGGGAAAGACCGGTTCTGCGAGAAAGGTGACTCCGCGAAATTTCCCAGGAAGATCCCGGGCGTTAATTGGCTATTGCCAAACGTTCACAAATGCACTTAACCCGACATATGGCAGTTCATCCCAGCGCGAAACCAACACGACATCCCCCGGCAACAGCATGGAAACGGCCCTTTCCTATGGTCCGGCCATGCGGCTTACCTCACACGAGCAGGAACGGCTGCTCATCCACGTCGCCGCCGGGGTGGCGCGCCAGCGCCAGGCCCGGGGCCTGCGGCTCAACCATCCCGAGGCTACCGCCATCATCGCGTCATTCCTCATGGAAGGGGCCAGGGACGGGCGCACCGTGGCAGATCTGATGGAGGCCGGGCGCTCGGTGCTCGCCCGGGCCGACGTCATGCAGGGAGTGCCGGAGATGCTGGACACCGTGCAGATCGAGGCGACGTTCCCGGACGGCACGAAGCTGGTCACCGTACACAGGCCGATCCCGTGATCCCCGGCGAATACGTTCACCCGGAGGGCTCTCTCGCCCTCAACCCGGGGCGCGAGCGGGTGACGGTACGGGTGGTCAACACGGCCGACCGGCCGGTGCAGGTGGGCTCGCACTACCACTTCGCGGCCGCGAACCCGGGGCTGGAGTTCGACCGGAAGGCGGCCTGGGGGATGCGGCTCGACGTACCCGCCGGGACGGCGGTCAGGTTCGAGCCGGGCGTCGAGCGCGACGTGACGCTGGTGCCTCTGGCGGGCCACCGCGTCGTGCCGGGCCTGCGACCGGAGTGGGCGGGGCCGCTCGATGTCTGACGGAGCTCGGATCTCGCGCGCCCGCTACGCGGCGCTCTACGGGCCCACCGTCGGCGACCAGATCCGGCTGGCCGACACCGACCTGTTCGTGGAGGTCACCGAGGACCGGTCGATGGGGCCTTCGGGACCCGGCGACGAGGCCGTGTTCGGCGGCGGCAAGGTGATCCGCGAGTCCATGGGGCAGGCGCGGACCACCCGGGCGGAGGGCGCGGCCGACCTGGTCATCACCGGCGCGGTGATCCTCGACCACTGGGGCGTGGTGAAGGCCGACGTCGGCATCCGCGACGGCCGCATCTACGCCATCGGCAAGGCCGGCAACCCCGACACGATGGACGGCGTGGACCTGGTCATCGGGCCGTCCACGGAGGTGCTCGCGGGCAACGGCAAGATCCTCACCGCCGGGGCCGTCGACTCGCACGTCCACCTGATCGGCCCGCAGCTGCTCGACGAGGCCATCGGATCCGGTGTCACCACGATCGTCGGGGGCGGCACCGGGCCCGTCGAGGGCACCAAGGCGACCACCGTCACCGGGGCCTGGTATCTGGGCCGGATGCTGGAGTCGCTGGACGCGTACCCACTGAACTTCGCGCTGCTCGGCAAGGGCAACACGGTCAGCACCGACGGCCTGCTGGAGCAGCTCGAGGCCGGGGCCTCCGGGTTCAAGCTGCACGAGGACTGGGGCACCACGCCCGCCGCCATCGACGCCTGCCTGAGCGTGGCCGACGCGTCCGGGGTGCAGGTCACGATCCACACGGACACGCTGAACGAGGCCGGGTTCGTCGAGTCGACGCTCAAGGCCATCGGGGATCGCACAATTCACGCGTACCACACGGAGGGGGCGGGCGGCGGGCACGCGCCCGACATCATCCGGGTGGCCGCCTACCCCAACATCCTGCCCTCCTCCACCAACCCGACCAGGCCGCACACCATCAACACCCTCGACGAGCACCTCGACATGCTGATGGTCTGCCACCACCTCAACCCGTCGATCCCCGAGGACCTGGCCTTCGCCGAGTCGCGCATCAGGCCCACCACGATGGCCGCCGAGGACGTGCTGCACGACCTGGGGGCGATCTCCATGATCGGCTCCGACTCGCAGGCGATGGGGCGCATCGGCGAGACGATCATCCGCACCTGGCAGACGGCCCACGTCATGAAGGCGCGGCGGGGCTCGCTGGGTGGTCCTGCGGACAATCTGCGTGCGCGCCGCTATATCGCAAAATATACGATATGTCCGGCTATCGCCCATGGGCTGGACGCCGAGCTCGGCTCCGTCGAGCTCGGCAAGCTCGCCGACCTCGTCCTCTGGGACCCGGCGTTCTTCGGGGTCAAGCCGGACCTGGTGGTCAAGGGCGGCGTGGTGGCCTGGGCCCAGATGGGCGACGCCAACGCCTCCATCCCCACCCCCCAGCCGGTGCTGCCCCGTCCCATGTTCGGCGCCTCCCCGGTCACCGCCGCCGCCACCTCCCTCCACTTCGTCTCTCCGCTCGCCCTGGAGTCCGGTCTCGCCGACAGGCTGTCCGTACGCCGCCGCCTGGCCCCGGTGGCGGACGTACGCAGCCGGGGGAAGTCCTCGATGCCCCTCAACGACGCGTTGCCCAGGATCGAGGTGGCGCCGGACACCTTCGAGGTCCGCATCGACGGCAGCCTCGTCGAACCCGCCCCCGCCACCCGCCTCCCCATGGCCCAGCGCTACTTCCTGTTCTGATGCACCCCGCCCTGCTCCTCCTCACCGACTCCCGCCTCCCGGCCGGAGGCCACGCCCACTCGGGTGGCACCGAACAGGCCGTCACGTCGGGGGCGGTCCACGACGTGCCCTCACTGGCCCGCTTCCTGAGGGGCCGCCTCCACACCGCGGGCGCAGTCACCGCCGCCCTGACGGCCGCGGCCTGCGCCCAAGCCTCCTGGACGACTGCCGTCCCCGAGCCTTGGCCACGACTCGATGCCGAGGTGGACGCCAGGACCGCCAGTCCCGCCCAGCGGGACGCCTCCAGGACGCAAGGGCGGCTCCTCCTGAGGGTCGCCCGCCGGGTGTGGCCGTCGCCGGTGCTGGACGCGCTGGCGACCGCCGTACCGAATCCCCATCATCCGATCGCGCTCGGAGCGGCGGCGCACGCGGCCGGGGCCACGCCGGAGGAGGCGGCCGTGGCGGCGGCGTACCACGCGATCAGCGGCCCGGCCACGGCGGCGGTCCGGCTCCTGGGCCTGGACCCGGTCGCCGTGCACGGCCTGCTGGCCGACCTCACCCCCGACCTCACCGCCGTAGCCGCGCAAGCCTGCCTCGAAGCCCCCGGCTGGGAGGCTCTCCCCGCGTACTCAGCACCAGCATTGGACCTCCTGGCCGAGCAGCACGCGTCGGCCGCGGTCAGGCTGTTCGTCTCATAGGAAGGACACACGATATGGGCGCCAATCACGACGATCACCACCACGCCCCCGACGGCCGCGGCCGGGCGCTGCGCCTCGGGGTGGGCGGCCCCGTAGGCAGCGGCAAGACCGCCCTGGTGGCGGCCCTGTGCAGGACACTGGGCCCGACGCTCTCCCTGGGCGTGGTGACGAACGACATCTACACCACGGAGGACGCCGACTTCCTGCGCAAGGCGGGCGTGCTCGACCAGGAACGCATCCTCGCCGTCGAGACCGGCTGCTGCCCCCACACCGCCATCCGCGACGACATCGCCGCCAACCTCGACGCCGTGGAAACCCTGGAATACCGGTTCGGCCCGCTGGACCTGGTGATCGTGGAGAGCGGTGGCGACAACCTGACGGCCACGTTCAGCCGGGGTCTGGCGGACCGGCAGATCTTCGTCCTGGACGTGTCGGGCGGCGACAAGGTGCCGCGCAAGGGCGGCCCCGGCGTCACCACGGCCGACCTGCTGGTCATCAACAAGACCGACCTGGCCCCGATGGTGGGCGCCGACCTGGGCGTGATGGCCCGTGACGCGGCCGCCGTGCGCGGTGAGCGGCCCGTCATGTTCACCTCGATCAGGCAGGACCCCACCGCCGTCACCGTCGCCGACTGGGTCTCCGACCAGGTGTCGGTCTGGGCGCACACCCACGCGGCCCCCGTCTCCTGATGTCCGGGCAGCCCCTTCATGACGTGGGCCGCCGGGCGATGCGGGCCCGCGCCGCCGTGGCGACCGCCCGGTCGCCCGACGGCCGGACCATCGTGCACCGCCTGGCCTCGGCGCCTCCGCTGACGCTGCGCCAGACGGGCCCGTACACCGTCCACCTCGTCTCCACCGCGGCGGGCCCGCTCGGCGGCGACCGGCTGGCGCTGGACCTGGACGTCGCCCCGCGCACCACCCTGGAGCTGGGCTCGGTCGCGAGCACACTGGTCCTGCCCGGCGAGGGCGAGTCCGAGATGCTGATCACCGCGAGGGTGGGCACCGGCGCCACGCTCCGCTTCACGCCGGAGCCGACGGTGCTCGCCGCCGGTTGCCGGCACCGCCTTCTGGTACGCCTCACGCTGGAGCCGGACACGACCGTGGTCTGGCGAGAGGAGATCATCTTCGGCCGGCACGGCGAGGAGCCGGGCCGCTGCCACGCCCGCTTCGACGCCACCTGCGACGGCCTCCCGCTGCTCAGGCAGGAGTTCACCATCGGCGACCCGGCGCTGGACACCTCCCCTGCCGTCTACGGCGCGGCCCGCTGCGTCGGCACCACGTTCCTCACCACCCCCGCCAAAGAACCGCTGGTGGCCGAGGGGGTCGCCGTCCTCCCGCTGGCCGGACCCGGCACCCTGGTCTCCGCCCTGGCCGCCGACGCGGTCCAGCTCCGCTCGCGCCTCGAATGGGGCGAACGCGCGGTGGTCGATGGTGACGACTCCGTTGCGTTCAGTGGTGGCGGGCGCGCGCCCGGCTTACAGTGATCGTGTGGCCGATTACCTCCAGCCCACGCCCTCCAAGCCGCGGACCCGTCGCGGCTACCCGTTGGCCGTCGTGGTCGCCGGCGCCCTCCTGGTGTTCTGCGCGGTCCTGCCGTGGGCCGGCCTGGAGGTGAAGAGCAACCTGATCGGCGGCGGGATGGTCAACGACATCCGCGGCATCGACGACACGTTCGGCGTCTACACGCTGGTGGCCGGGCTGCTGGCGCTGGCATGCGGCCTGGCGGGCCTGCTCACCCGCCCGATGATCGCCGCCCTGGCCGCCGTCCCGGGAGCCGTGGCGGTGGCGGTGCTGGTGCTGTTCATGACCGACGGCAGCGGCATGCGCGACCGGCTCTCCGTCAACCTGGGCGACGTGTTGTCGATCGGGCCGGTGATCAAGTTCGGCTGGTTCGCCGCGCTGGCCTGCTCGGTGGCCGTCGTCGTCCTGTCGATCCTCGCGCTCTTCCGCCGTCAGTCGTAGAAGCCGAGCCGGCGCAACTGCTTCGGGTCGCGCTGCCAGTCCTTGGCCACGCTGATGCGCAAATCCAGATAGACGCGGCTGCCCAGCAGCGCCTCGATCTGCTTGCGGGCGTTGGTGCCCACCTCGCGCAGCCGCTCCCCCTTGTGCCCGATGACGATCGCCTTCTGCGAGGGCCGCTCCACGAACATGTGCGCGTAGATGTCCAGCAGGTCGTCGCGCCCCTCCCGGGGCAACATCTCGTCCACGACCACGGCGATCGAGTGCGGCAACTCGTCGCGTACGCCCTCCAGCGCCGCCTCCCTGATCAACTCCCCGACCAGCACCTGCTCGGGCTCGTCCGTGAGCTGCCCGCCCTCATAGAGCGGCGGCGACTCGGGCAGGTGCTCGATCAGCACGTCCGCCAGCACGTCGAGCTGGTCACCCGACTGCGCGGACACCGGCACGATCGCCGCGAACTCCGCCACCTGCGACACCGCCAGCAACTGCTCCGCGATCCGCTCCTTGCTCGCCAGATCGCACTTGGTCACCACCGCGATGACCGGCGTCTTCTTCACCGCCGACAACTTGTCGGCGATGAACCGGTCACCCTTGCCGATCGGCTCGTTGGCGGGCACGCAGAAGCCGATCGCGTCCACCTCGGTCAGCGTGGACAACACCAGGCTGTCCAGCCGCTCGCCGAGCAGCGTGCGCGGGCGGTGCAGCCCCGGCGTGTCGACGACGATGAGCTGGGCGTCGGGCCGGTGCACGATGCCCCTGATGACCCGCCTGGTCGTCTGCGGCTTGGACGAGGTGATCGCCACCTTCGAGCCGACCAGGGCGTTCATCAGCGTGGACTTGCCGACGTTCGGCCTCCCCACGAAGCAGGCGAATCCGGCGCGATGGTTGTCTGGCGAAGTCACACTGTGCATTGTGTCCCATCAACCGGCCTGGTCACGCCACCAGGCGAACGCCGTGGGCGCCACCAGCGGCGTCCACGGGGTCGTGTGCAGCCCGGGTAGCTCCTGCTCCGGCACCCACCGGAAGTCGTTGATCTCCACGCCGTCGGGCTCGGGATCGCCCGAGACGATCGCGCAGCCGTAGACGGCGATGACGTAGCCGACCTGGTGGCCGTTCGGGTAGAGGGTGCGGAACTCCGGGCCGCCGTAGACACCGATCAGGCCGCGTACCTCGATCTCGATGCCGAGCTCCTCCCGCAGCTCCCTGACCACGGCGTCCTCGGGGCGCTCGTCGGGGTCGATGCCGCCGCCCGGCGCCGCCCAGAGTCCCACGTCGCCGTGCCGCGCCATCAGCACCCGGCCGGCCTCGTCGAACACGAACCCCGAGGCCGACGGCAACATGAGCAGCTCAGAGCCGACCTTGTCCCGCAACCTCGCCAGAAACGGCGACATGGGCATGTCAGCTCCTCAACGTGCCGTCGGGACCGGCCACGAGCAGCGACTTGACGCCCAGCTCCGCGGCCACGGCCTCGTCGGCGGCGCTCGGCCCGCCCTCGCTGACCAGCGCGACGGCCTCCAGGGACCGCGCACCGCTGGAGATCGCCATGGCCGCCGCCACCTGCACCGCCGACAACGTCAGCGCGGCCAGCGACACGTTCGTCGCCGAGTACGTACGGCCGGTCTCATCCCGTACGGCGGCCCCTTCCGCGGAGCCGTTGCGCGCCCTGGCGGCCCGGGCCAGAGTGATGATCTTGCTGTCTTCAGGATCGAGAGTCACGCAACCCAGGTTAGCCAGGACGGATCCGTCTCAGGCGGCGGCCATGGAGATGACCGCCTCGACCACCTTGGCGGTACGGCCGGCGTCCACGTCGTCGACGCCCGTGTGCACCACGGACACCAGGGTGTCGCCCACCCGCGACAACACGACGTCCAGCGCGTACGGGTAGCCGTTCAGCCGCCCGCGCAGCCGCGCGCCCACGGCCTCGTCACCGGCGTCCTCGACCTCCAGGTCCTGCACCCGCAGGTTGGTGCCGCCGGAGACGCGGACCGCCCGGCACGACTGCAGCGCCTCGGCCAGGTCGTCGAGGCGCTCCTCGGCCTCCCCGCCCGCGTACCGCGCCAGCCCCACCCCGGCCTGCTCCCCCAGCCCTTCGCCGGGGTAGCTGACCGCCGCCTGTGCGGTCAGCGCCTGCCCGGGCGCGTGCCCACCCGCGGGGTCGAGCGCGGCCCGGCAGTTCCGGTCCGCCTGCCCGAACGGCACCCGCCACGCCTGCTCCGGCCTGACCGTGAAGCCGTCCGGCAACTGCGGCTCCCTGTTCAGCACCTCGCGCAACTGCGCCATGGCGCGCGGGTCGAGGACGCTCTCCGCTCCCCCGCCCCCGCATCCCGCCAGGGCGCAGGCCAGCAGCCCGCAGGCGATGATCTCGCGATTCATGATCCCCCCTGGAACGCAACGTCCCCCACCGACGAATGCGGCAATCCACCGGAGTTTCCACCAATACGCAAAAAGGGTGCCCCCATCCGGCTTTCCGGACGAGAACACCCTTTACGCCGACTCGCGTCCCAGCCGGCCCAGCCGGCCGTGACGCTGTCGTCCCCCCAGGAGCATCCTCCCGCCGCGAACCCCACCCGGCGTTCGGACGCTCCCTTTGTGACACCCACCGCACTGGATGTCGTGTTATGAGAGTGCCGGGCCGTGGTTGCAGACGACTTGTAGAACACTTGCGGCATTCGCCGGCATATGTCCGCAGCTAGTCGCGTTCGGCAGCGGCCTGTACGACCTCGTCCTCCGGAGGCGAGACCCGGCGCACGACCACGGTGCTGATGCGGTTGCGGCGGCCCGCGAGGCTCTCGGCGGTGAGCGCGAGCCCGGCCACCTCCGCCTGCGACCCGGCGATCGGCACCCGCCCGAGCGCATGGGCGAGCAGCCCGCCCACGGTCTCCACGTCGTCCACCTCGATCTCGGTGTCGAACAGCTCGGCCAGCTCGTCGACCGGCATCCGGGCCGTCACCCGGAGAGCACCGCCGGGCATGGGCTCGACCCGGGGCGCCTCCTGGTCGTATTCGTCGGTGATCTCGCCGACGATCTCCTCCAGCACGTCCTCGATCGTGACCAGGCCGGCGGTGCCGCCGTACTCGTCGATGACGATGGCCATGTGGATCTGGCGGGCCTGCATCTCGCGCATGAGCTGGTCGATGGGCTTGCTCTCGGGCACGTACGTGGCCGAACGCATGATCGACTCGACCGGCTCCTTGCCGCCGCCCTCGCCGGACTCGTGGATCTTGCGGGCGATGTCCTTGAGGTAGGCGATGCCGATGACGTCGTCCTCGTTCTCGCCCACGACCGGGATGCGGGAGAACCCGCTGCGCAGCGCCAGCGACAGGGCCTGGCTGATGCTCTTGCCGCGCTCGATGTAGACCATGTCGGTGCGCGGCACCATCACCTCGCGCACCAGCGTGTCGCCCAGTTCGAAGACCGAATGGATCATCTCGCGCTCGTCGGGCTCGATCACCCTGCGCTCCTCGGCCAGGTCGACCAGGTCACGCAGCTCGGCCTCCGAGGTGAACGGGCCGTCGCGGAACCCCTTGCCCGGGGTCAGGGCGTTGCCGAGCAGGATGAGCAGCCTGGGCAGGGGGCCGAAGATGCGCGTCAGGCCGTACACGATGGGGGCGCTGGCCAGCGCGACCGGCTCGGCGTGCTGGCGGCCCAGCGTCCGCGGCATGACGCCGACCACCACGTAGCTGGTCACGATCATCACGACGGCGGCCCAGACGTAGGCCCAGCCCTGGTCGTTCAGGAGATCGATGAACAGCAGCGTCGCGATGACCGTGGCGACCAGCTCACAGCTCAGCCTGAGCAGCAGCAGCAGGTTGAGGTAGTGCGGCGGGTCGGTCACGATGGCCTGCAGCCGCACCGCGCCCCGCCTGGCCTCGCGCACGTATTCCTCGGCCCGCACCCTGGAGATGCGCGTCAGCGCCGTCTCCGCGCCGGCGATCAGGCCACCGACGATCACGAGGGCGACGGCCAACAGCAACCAGGCGTTCACCGCGGGTCGCGCACCCCCTGCCACGACTCCAGGAGCCGAGCCTGCAGACCGAACATCTCCTTGTGCTCCTCAGGCTCGGCGTGGTCGTAGCCGAGCAGGTGGAGGATGCCGTGGGTGCACAGCAGCTCCAGCTCGTCCGTGGTGCTGTGCCCCGCCTCCTTCGCCTGCCTGGCGGCCACCTGCGGGCAGAGCACGACGTCGCCGAGCAGCGCCGGGTCGGCCGGACTCTCGGAGTCGCCACGCGCGCCGCCGCCCGGACGCAGCTCGTCCATCGGGAACGCCAGCACGTCGGTCGGGCCGGGCTCGCCCATCCACTTCTCGTGCAACTCGGCCATGGCGTCCTCGTCGACTACCACGATGGACAACTCGGCCAGCGGGTTGATCCCCATCTCACCGAGCACATGGGCAGCCAGCGCGCCGAGATCCTCCTCGTCAACCCCGGCACCGGACTCGTTGTTGATCTCAATGCTCACGATCGCTCACCCCGTCTGAAGGGGGGCCGGCCGTGGCGCTCAGCGCTCATCATCGCTCACCCGCCGCTTCCCCCGCTGCTGCTGCAGGCGCTTGGGCTCCTGCAGCGCGTCGTAGCGCCCGTAGGCGTCGACGATGTCGCTCACCAGCTTGTGACGGACCACGTCGGCGCTGGACAGGCGCGAGAAGTGGATGTCGGCGATGCCGTCGAGGATCTCCTGGACGACCCGTAGCCCGCTCACCGTGCCCGAGGGCAGGTCGACCTGCGTCACGTCACCGGTCACCACGATCTTGGAGTTGAACCCGAGCCTGGTGAGGAACATCTTCATCTGCTCGGCCGAGGAGTTCTGCGCCTCGTCGAGGATGATGAACGCGTCGTTGAGGGTGTTGTGAGTGAGCAGGAAGTCCTCGGTGACGTAGAGCGAATCCTCTGCTGCCACCTGGATGCACACGCATTCCGCCGTACCGCGCGGCTCGATGCGGTCAACGAAGCGCATGGGACGGCCGCCTCCGGACGCCTTGTAGCTCTCCGCCTTCCGAGACAACCGGAAGGGCTCGATGCCCTCCGGAAGCCGGATGTCGAGGATGTACGCATCGTGGCGGTGGTGAACCTGCCTCCCTCTCGCCAGTCCCGGCTTGTGCTCTGCCGCGGGGCGGGTGCGCCAATAGACCACGCCCCCGAGGGACTGGACGAGGAAGACGACGTCGTCACGAAGGCGCGGGGATACGGTGGTGAACTGGATCCTGCACGTGCGGCCTTCCTGGGTGACAGGACCTCCGTCAGCGTCGAGCAGCCCCTGAAGAACCGCCATCCTGATCTCCGGCGTGTTACGGAGATAGACCTCAGGGACAAACTTTGTGTGCGATCCGCAGCCCGACAGGTCCAGCCGGCGCATGACGTGGGTGATCGGATTGGCGACCGTCACGCTGTCTCCGGGCTGCCTCACCCGATTGAGCACGTAGTCCGGCCCGCCCTTCGGCCTCGCCTGCACGCCGGGGAGAGCACGCTCGAGCGCCTCAACGAGTTCCTGGTCGTTCGTGGCGAAACTCGGGGTCGTCGTCCCGGTGACGCATCCGTCTCCCAGGAGCAGGCCAAGCGCGTAGGGGTCCATGGGAACGTCGCGCTCGGGGAAGCGGACCGGCGCACTCAGCAGTGGCAACTCCCACTTCCGGTAATGAGCCGTCCGCAGGTCGCCGATCATCTCCTTCGTCTCCAGCACCCGCCACGGCTTTCCTCGATCGCCGTCATCGCGCGTGCGGACCGCCCAGAGGTGGTCTTCGGAGGCGAGCACCGAAGCACCGTCCTGGCTGTAGAGCCGATAGATCTTCTTCTCCCCCTGCGGATAGACGCCCAGCACGGGAGTCGGCTCACCGTTCGACCCGATGACGAGGTCACCGATCTCCAGTTCCCCGATTGAGCGGAAGCCGTCCGGGGTAAGCACGCCTGTGCCAAGCGGCATTGCTCTACCCCGCATGTACGCGAGCGGCGCGACCTCGATCGTGCCCGCGGCCATCAGCTTGGGGATGGAGTCGGGGTCGATCATGTCGTGCAGCGCGTCGTAGAGCGGCCGCAGGTAGGGGTCGATCTTCTCGTAGAGGGTGCCGGGCAGGAAGCCCAGCCGCTCCCCCGCCTCGACGGCCGGGCGGGTCAGGATGATCCGGTTGACCCGCTTCTCCTGCAGCGCGCGCACGGCCTTGGCCATCGCGAGATAGGTCTTGCCGGTGCCCGCGGGGCCGATGGCGAACACGATCGTGTGCTTGTCGATCGCGTCGACGTAGCGCTTCTGGTTGACCGTCTTCGGCCTGATCGTGCGCCCGCGCGAGGAGAGGATGTCGAGGGAGAGCACCTCGGCGGGGCGGTCGGAGGTCATGCGCAGCATGGCGATGCTGCGCTCGACCGCGTCGGGGGTGAGCTCGCCACCGCTGCGCAGCACCTCGACCAGCTCCTCGAACAGCCGCACCACGGTGCCGCTCTCGTCGGGGGAGCCGGTGACGGTGATCTCGTTGCCACGTACGTGGATGTCGGCCCTGAAGGCGCCCTCGATGACGCGGAGCAGCTCGTCGCGGGAGCCCAGGAGGCTGACCATCGGGTATTCGTCCGGTATCAGCACCTTGGCTTGAGTGCGCGAGGGAGGTGCTGTGCGTCGGGATTCGTGTAGTTCGGACATGGGCAGGCCAGCGGCCTGATGCCTCCCGGTCTCTTTCGGTGTACTTCTCCGCCCATCGTAGCCGGGACCAGGCTGATTGCTCGCGCCAATATCACCGCCACCGGATCAGCGGCGTCCGGGCTATCCGGGCGGCCAGGTGAGGGCGCGCCCGCCCAGGACGTGGGCGTGCACGTGGAAGACGGTCTGACCGGCGCCGAGGCCGGTGTTGAAGACCACCCGATAGCCGCCGTCGGCCACCCCCTCCTGCACGGCCACCGCGTGGGCGGCCTTCAGCACGTCGTCGGCGAGCCCGTCGTCGGCCTGGGCCAGCGCGGCCGCGTCGGCGTGGTGCTCCCTGGGGATGACCAGCACGTGCGTGGGGGCCTGCGGGTTGGTGTCGCGGAACGCCAGCGCCCTGTCGGTCTCGTAGACGATCTCCGCCGGGATTTCCTTGGCCACGATTTTGCAGAAGAGGCAGTCGCTCACAAACGCAACCCTATCGACCGTGGCTACTTGGGCACTCCGTTGCGAATCGGTAATCCTCTGTGTCGTGCGCAGGAAGATCCACGCGGTTAGGGTGAGTGTGCGACACTTCAGCAAAAAAACAGACGATTCAGGGTCGGGCGAGCGCCACCTGGCGAGGACACGACTGGGTAATGCACCCTAAGGAACCGGGGAAACCTCAAGAACCGGAAGAGCGTAAACCCTCTGGGAAGGCCGCGCGTCCCACTGATGTGACCACCGAAACCCTTCTGGCCGACAGGTCGATGGGGGCGGTGCCGGTCGGGTGGGATGCCGACGTGGCCGTGACAGCGCTCTATAGCGCGCACTTTCGGTCATTGGTGCGTCTCGCTGTGTTGCTGGTGCGCGATACGGCAACAGCTGAGGAAGTCGTGCAGGATGCGTTCGTCGCCATCCATGGTGCCTGGCGTAGGCTGCGTGACCCCGACAAAGCACTCGCCTACCTCCGTCAATCTGTCGTCAACCGGTCCCGTTCCGTGCTGCGTCACCGCGCGGTCGTCGAGAAGTACGCTCCTAAGGGCCTGCCTGATGCCCCGAGCGCCGAGAACGGCGCGATCGGCGAGCTGGAACGCTCCGCCGTCATCGAGGCGTTACGTGCCCTGCCGACCCGACAGAGAGAAGCACTGGTTCTGCGTTACTACGGTGATCTGTCCGAGGCTGAGATCGCCCACGCCATGGGCATCAGCAAGGGCGCGGTCAAGAGTCACACGGCACGTGGCATGGCCGCCTTGCGATCCGTCCTGGAGAAAATGTCATGACCCAGCCCCCCGACGAGTACGGCGACCTGCTGCGCCGTGCGCTCCGCGCGGAGGCGGACGCGGTCGTGCCCTCGCCGGAAGGACTGGAGATCATCCGCGCCCGCATCGAGCGGCGCGGCGTTCGCAACCTGTTCTGGTGGCGTGCGGGCGCGGCCGCCGCCAGTGCCTTGCTGGTGGCGGGAACGATCGTGATGGCCGTTCCCCAGCTGCGCTCACAGATCACCAACGAGCGCGCCTACCCCGTCAAGGACGAGACGACCTCCGAGGTCCCGTCCAACTCCTCCACCACCCGCTCCCAGCAGCCCCCGCCCGCCGAACCGACCGAACAGCCCCGCGTCGTGATCCCCCCCGTCGTCTCGAAGACTCCGACGTCGAAGCCGTCGAAGAAGGCGGACTCGACCACGAGGCCGTCGCCGTCCCCCAGCGCCACGAGCACCGAGTGCCCGTCGCCCGAGGTCGAAGAGCTCGACCCGCCCGAGGACTGTCCCATGGCCTCGCCCTCACCCTCGGTCATCGAGACGACCGTGCAGCCTTCCGCGTGTCCGCTCGACCAGTGCCCGCCCGACGACGTGACCGACGGGCCCACCGCCAACGGGGCCAGCCCGCTGGTCGACGCCACCCACACGACGCCCTGAAAGGGCGCTACCAGCGTCCGGTACGGGTGAGCAGCACAGAGGCCGCCGCCACCCCCGCCGTGGACGTACGCAGCACTGTGGACCCCAGCAACACGGGCACCGCCTTCGCCGTCCTGAACCTGGCGAGCTCCTCCTCCGAGACGCCCCCCTCCGGCCCCACGACCACCACGATGTCGCCCCCCGGCGGCAGCGGCACGCCGGACAGCGGCTCGGCCGCCTCCTCGTGCAGCACCAGCCCCTGCGCCGCGCCCGCCAGCAGCTCCTCGACCCGCGCGGTGGAGGCGGGCTCGGTCACCTCGGGGAAATGGAACCTGCGGGCCTGCTTACCCGCCTCACGAGCCGTGGACCGCCACCGGCCCAGCGCCTTGGCGACCTTGTCGCCCTTCCACTGCGTGATGCTGCGCGCGGCCGCCCAGGGCACGATCACGTCGACGCCGGCCTCGGTCATCATCTCGACCGCCAGCTCGCCCCTGTCGCCCTTGGGCAACCCCTGGACGACGACCAGCCGCGGCTTGGGCGGCTCGACCGCGTAGCGGCCCAGCACGTCCAGCTTGAGCGCGTCCTTCAGCACCTCGCGTACGACGCATTCGGCGACCGTGCCGGCTCCGTCGGTCAGATCGACCCGCTCGCCGGCCCGCAGGCGGCGTACGGAGGCCGCGTGCCGCCCCTCCGGGCCGTCGAGCGTCAGCTCCGGCCCGGCCAGCTCCTGGGCCAGGAACACCGGTACGGTCACGTCACCTTCCGTTGAAGGCGTCACGCAGGCGGGAGAAAAAACCCTGTTGCCCCGGTGCGAACTTGCCGGGCGGGCGCTCCTCACCCCGCTGCTTCGACAACTCGCGCAGCAGCTCCTCCTGCGCTGCGTCGAGGCGGGTCGGGGTCTCGACGTTGACGTGGATCAGCAGGTCGCCCCTGCCGGACTCGTTGAGCCGCTGCACGCCTCGCCCGTACATGGTGATGACCTGGCCGGACTGGGTGCCGGGGCGGACGTCGACCTCCTCGGTGCCGTCGAGCGTCTCCACCGCCAGGATGGTGCCGAGCGCGGCGGCCGTCATCGGGAGCTGGACGGTGCAGTGGAGGTCGTCGCCGCGCCGTTCGAAGATCTCGTGGGGCCGCTCGACGATCTCCAGGAAGAGGTCTCCGGGCGGGCCGCCGCCGGGGCCGACCTCGCCCTCGCCGGCGAGCTGGATGTGGGTGCCGTCCTCGACGCCCGCGGGGATGCGGACCTTGATCGTACGGCGGGTCCGCACGCGGCCGTCGCCGGAGCACTCCTGGCACGGGTGGCGGATGATGCTGCCGAACCCGCCGCACTGCGGGCATGGCCGCGAGGTCATGACCTGGCCCAGGAACGAGCGGGTGACCTGGGAGATCTCGCCACGCCCGTTGCACATGTCACACGTGTCGGGATGCGTGCCCGGCGCGGCGCCCGCCCCGTGGCAGACCTCGCAGAGCACGGCCGTGTCGACGACCAGCTCGCGGGTGGTGCCGAACGCCGTCTCGCGCAGGTCGAGCTCGACCCGGATGGTGGCGTTCCGGCCCCTGCGGGCACGCGTGCGCGGCCCCCGGGTGCCGGCCGCCGTGCCGAAGAAGGCGTCCATGATGTCGCTGAACGGGAAGCCCGCGCCGAATCCGCCCGCGCCCGCCGCCGCTCCGGCGCCGCCGAAGGGGTCGCCGCCCAGGTCGTACATCTGGCGCTTGTTCGGGTCGGACAGCACCTCGTAGGCCTGCGTGATCTCTTTGAACCGATCCTGGGTCTCAGGATCGGGGTTCACGTCGGGGTGCAGCTCGCGGGCGAGTCGGCGGTAGGCCTTCTTGATCTCGTCCTGACTGGCGTCACGGCGCACCCCGAGGGTGGCGTAGTAGTCGCTGTTTGCCACTTATCGACCTCTTAAGATGCAGCCAGGATCTGGCTGACGTATCGTGCCACCGCGCGTACGGCGCCCATCGTCACGGGATAGTCCATCCTGGTGGGACCCAGCACGCCCAGCCGGGCCAGTTGGTTGTCGCCAGAACCGTATCCGGTCGCGACGATGGATGTGCCCCGCAGGTAGGGGTTTTCCGAGCCGATGCGCACGGTGAGCGCGGACGGGGTGTCTGTGGAAGTCTCGCCGAGCAGCCGCATGAGGACGACCTGCTCCTCCAGCGCCTCGAGCACGTCGCGCAGGCCGGTGGAGAAGTCGGCGCCCGCGAGGTTGGCCGCGCCGGCGAAGACGATCTTCTCGTCGTGCCGCTCCACCAGCGTCTCGAGCAGCACCGACAGGATCGTGGCCACCACGGGCCGGTCTTCCAGGGGCAGTCGCTCCGGCAGGTCGGCGACCAGCTCGGGCACGTTGCCCAGGCCGCAACCGTCGAGGCAGGCGTTGAGCACCGCGCGCAGGTGGGCGATGCGGGTGTCCTCCACCACCTCGGGCAGCTCGATCACGCGCTGCTCGACGCGGCCGGTGTTGGTGATCAGCACGAGCATGACCCGGCGGTCGTTGAGCGGCACCAGCTCGACGTGCCTGACCGTCGAACGCGTCAGCGTCGGGTATTGCACGACCGCCACCTGCCTGGTCAGCTGCGCGAGCAGCCGGACCGTGCGGGTCACCACGTCATCGAGGTCGACCGCGCCGGCCAGGAACGTCTCGATCGCCCTGCGCTCGGCCCCCGACAGCGGCTTGACCTGCGAGAGCCGGTCGACGAACAGGCGATAGCCCTTGTCCGTCGGCACGCGGCCCGCGCTGGTGTGCGGCTGCGTGATGTAGCCCTCCTCCTCAAGCGCGGCCATGTCGTTTCTGACCGTGGCCGGGGAGACCTTGAGGTTGTGACGCTCGGCGAGCGCCTTGGAGCCCACCGGTTCGTTGGTGGACACGTAGTCTTCGACGATGGCGCGGAGCACCGCCAGCTTCCGATCGTCGAGCACGTGCTCACCTCCTGCCTCTGTCCCTACTGGGAAACGAGTCGTCTAGCACTCTGTGTTCCCGAGTGCCAAGTGTACGGCTCTCGCCCACAAGGTGCGATAACACCGGGTGCCATCCTGTTGCTAGCGTCTTACAAGCGACAGGCCTCACACTTGCGCACATGACCGACGATTCCCAGCCCCCGTCGTACGGCCCGCCGCCAGGGCAGGGTCCTTACCACGGTCAACCACAACCTCCCCAGCAACAATCTCCCCAGCCCGGGTACGGCCCGCAACCAGGCTCGCAGCCTGGATACGGCCCTCAGCCTGGCTCACAGCCCGGCTACGGCCCTCAGTCCGGTTATGGCCCTCAGTCCGGTTATGGCCCGCCACCGCAGTACGGGCCCCAGTACGGACCTCAGTACGGCCCGCCGCCTCAGTACGGACAATACGGCCAGCCACCCCAGTTCCCTCCACGAATCGACTCGAAAGCCATCAAACCGCGCCTCTGGTGGATCGCCCTCGTCTGGGGCATCGCCATCGTGTGCGCGGTCGCCGGTGTGGTCATCTTCGCCACCGGCCTGGTGAGCACCGTGTCCGAGCTGGCGCCGACCAGGACGTTCGCGTCGGGCGAAAGCGTCACGGTGCCCATCGACCCGGCGAACAAGCCGGCGATCTACATCGCCAGCGACACGGCCGTCAACTACGAGTGCGCAATCTCCGGCGGCCCCGGCCAGGCCAGGCTCGCCAAGACCACCGGCACTCAGACGGTAACGGACGGCAACGCCGTATGGGAGCAGATCCTCGTGATCAACGCGCCCGGCAAGGGCGACTACCAGCTGACCTGCACCAACCAGGAGCAGGCCACCGTACGTTACGGCGTCGGCCGCGAGCTGACCTCCGCCGCGGGCGGGATCGCCGGCGGGGTGGCCGCGCTGTTCCTGATTCCCGGCGCCGGGCTGCTCATCGCGATCGCCGGCACCGTCGTGGTCCTGGTACGCAGGAGCGGCTCCCGCAAGCGCCTTGCGGTCAGCGGGTGATTTGCTACGGTCCCCGTGTGTACGAGGGCGATGTACTTGCGGGAAATTGGCGGCGGCCGGGCAAGGGCAAGATCCCCAAAGTGCCCGCCGAGCCGGACCTCGTCGTCGAGGACGCCGACAGCGGCTTCTGCGGCGCGGTGGTGGCCTGCGACAAGGAGGCCGTCACGCTGGAGGACCGGTTCGGCAGGCGCCGCCTGTTCCCGCTCGCGCCGGCCGCGTTCCTGCTGGAGGGCAAGCCCGTGACCCTGGTACGCCCCTCGGGGGCTCCCGCGGGACCCCGGCGCAGCGCGTCGGGTTCGATCGCCGTGGAGGGCCTGCGAGCGAGAGTGGCCAGGGAGAGCCGGATCTACGTGGAGGGCGTGCACGACGCCGCCCTCGTGGAAAAGATCTGGGGCCATGACCTGCGGGTCGAGGGGGTCGTGGTCGAATATCTGGAGGGCGTGGACGATCTGCCCGCCATCGTGACGGAGTTCGCCCCCGAGCCGGGGCGCCGGCTGGGTGTGCTGGTCGACCATCTCGTGCTCGGTTCCAAGGAGAGCAGGATCGCCGCCGAGATCACCTCGCCGGACGTGCTCGTCGGCGGGCATCCGTACATCGACATCTGGCAGGCCGTCAAACCTTCCGTGCTGCGTATCCCCGGCTGGCCCGACGTGCCGCGCGGGGTGCCGTGGAAGGAGGGCGTGATCGCCGCCCTGGGCTGGCGCATGGAGCCCGCGGACGCCTGGCGGCGGATCCTCGGCGCCGTCTCGACCTACACAGACCTGGAGCCGGAGCTGCTCGGCCGGGTCGAGGAACTGATCGACTTCGTTACGGAGGCACCATGAGTCAGGACCAGCCCCAGCCACCGCCCGAGGACGACGACCGCACGCGATTCGTGTCCCCTTCGGACGTCCCACCGCCCGACGACGACCGCACACGCCGCGTCTCCCCTTCGGACATCCCCCCGAGTCAGGACTCCGGCCCTCAGCCGGGTTACGGGCAGCAACCCACCTCCGGGCCCGGCTACGGCCAGCAGCCCGGATCGCAGCCGGGCTACGGTCAACAGCCCGGCTCCCAGCCCGGCTATGGGCAGCAACCACCCAGTTACGATCAGCCCGGATACGGCCAGCCTGGATACGGCCAGCCGCCCGCGTACGGTCAGTCACAGCCCGGCTATGGACCGCCACCGCCCGGCTACGGCCCCCCGCCGCAACAGCCCGGCTACGGCTACGCCGCGGCCCCAGGCGAGCCGTACGTCCCCGGCCGCTTCGGCCCCCGCCCCGGCACCGACGACACCACGCTCGCCATGTTGTCGCACCTCCTGGGCCTGCTGGTCTCCTGGCTCGGCCCGCTGATCATCTACCTGATGAAGAAGGACGAGTCCCCCTACGTCAGGGACCAGGCCGCGGAGGCGCTCAACTTCCAGATCACGATGTTCATCGGCTACGTCGTGGCGGGCATCCTGGTGATCGTCTTCATCGGCATCCTGCTGCTGCCCGTCGTCTGGATCCTGTCCCTGATCTTCCACATCCAGGCCGCTATCGCCACGAACAAGGGCGAGAACTACCGCTACCCGTTCGCCATCCGCCTGATCACCTAGACCAGCAGATCCCTGATGAGGGCGTCGGCCAGCAGGCGCCCCTTGCGGGTGAGCACCATCAGGCCCGACCTGAACGCCTCGGGCTCCAGCAGGCCGCGCGTCAGAGCGCTCGCCACGGACGTACGCGCGGCGGGCGCCATGTCGGCGAGCGGATAGCCGGAGGCCAGCCGCAGCTCCAGCATCAGCCGCTCGGCGTCGCGGTCGTCATCGGAGAGCACCTCCCGGGCGTGGGCCGGCGAGGCGCCCGTGGCCAGCCGCTGGGCGTAGGCGGCCGGGTGTTTGACGTTCCACCAGCGGGTGCCGCCGACGTGGCTGTGCGCGCCGGGGCCCGCCGCCCACCAGTCGCCGCCGGTCCAGTAGAGCAGGTTGTGGCGGCAGCGCGCGTCGTCGGAGCCGGCCCAGTTGGACACCTCGTACCAGCGGAACCCGGCCTCGGCCAGCATCTCGTCGGCGATCTGGTAGCGGTCGGCGGCCACGTCGTCGTCGGGCATGGGCAACTCGCCGCGCCTGATCCTGGCGGCCAGCCTGGTGCCGTCCTCGACGATCAGCGAGTACGCCGACACGTGGTCGGGCCCGGCCTCGATCGCCGCGGCCAGCGAGGCCCGCCAGTCGTCGTCGGACTCACCGGGCGTGCTGTAGATCAGGTCCAGGTTGACGTGCTCGAACCCGGCCGCCTTCGCCTCGCGGACGGCCGCCGCCGCCCGGCCCGGCGTGTGCCTGCGGTCGAGCACCTGGAGCACGTGCTCGCGCGCACTCTGCATGCCGAAGCTGACCCGGTTGAACCCGCCGTGGCGGAGCTTGTCCAGATAGGCGGGGTCCACCGACTCCGGATTGGCCTCCGTGGTGACCTCGGCCTCCGGTCTCAGGCCGAACTCGGAGTCGATCGCGGCCAGGATTCTGGCCAGGTCCTCGGGAGGCAGCAGGGTGGGCGTGCCGCCGCCGAAGAACACCGTCTCCACCGGCAGGTCGGCGGTGCCCAGGACGCGGCGCGCGAGGCGTACCTCCTCGATGACCGTGTCCGCGTAGTCCCGGTGCGAAGCGCCGGGACCCAGCTCGGCGGCGGTGTAGGTGTTGAAGTCGCAGTAGCCGCAGCGGGTCACGCAGAACGGCACGTGCACGTAGAAGCCGAACGGGCGCTCGCCGAGGCCCCTCAGGGCGCTGTCGGGCAGCTCGCCCGAGGTGGGCGCGGGATCGCCGTCAGGCAGGGTGGATGGCACACCTACCAGTTTGCCCGGCCCGCAAGGGTGCTCCAATCCAACCGCTGATGTCGAGTCCGGAAGAGGTCGCGCGGATCGTTGACGGTGGGGAACGGCGGCTCTACGATCGCGTCTAACTTATAGGAAAGTTTCTTATAAGTGCGCCTCCCGGGAGCCGCTCCGTGAAGAAGAAGATCCTGATCACACTCTCGCTCTTACTCGGCTTCACGGCGGTCTCCGTGCCCGCCGAGGCCCACACCGGCTTCAAGCGGGTCGCGTACTTCATCCAATGGGGCGTCTACGGGCGCAACTACCACGTCAAGGACGTGGATACCACGGGCGCCGCGGCCAAGCTCACGCACCTGAACTACGCGTTCGGGTTCGTGAACGCCGAAGGCGCTTGCTATTCGGCCGACCCGTGGGCGGACTGGCAGCGGCCGGTGCCCGCGGAGCAGAGCGTGGACGGGGTCGCGGACGCGCCGGGCCAGGCCCTGAATGGCAACCTCAACCAGCTACGCAAGCTCAAGGCCAAGCACCCCGGCCTCAAGGTGCTGATCTCGCTGGGCGGCTGGACCGGGTCGAAGTACTTCTCCGACGCCGTCCTCACCGACGGCTCCCGGGCCGCGCTGGCGCGCTCGTGCATCGACCTGTGGTTGCGCGGCAATCTGCCGGGGCTCGAGGCGGGGGCCGGGGCCGGCGTGTTCGACGGGATCGACCTGGACTGGGAGTGGCCCGGCTCGTCGGGCGCCGAGGGGAACGTCATCCGGCCCGAGGACAAGCGGAACTTCACGTTGTTCGTGGCGGAGTTGCGGTCGCAGCTCAAGGCGTTCTCGGGGGCCGCGCAGCTCACGGCCTTCCTGCCGGCCGCGGCGGCGAAGATCGACGCCGGGTTCGAGGTGCGGAAGGTGTTCGAGAAGCTCGACTTCGCCACCATCCAGGGGTACGACCTGCACGGCACCTGGGAGCCGCAGACCGGCCACAACGGCAACCTGTTCACCGACCGGCGGGATCCCAACCCGGTGAAGTACAGCGTGGACCAGACCGTACGCGACTACCTGTCCCGGGGGGCGCCCGGGCGCAAGATCGTGGTCGGCGTGCCCGCGTACGGCCAGGGCTGGACCGGGGTCTCGGCCGGCGGCAACGGCCTCTACCAGCCCGCCACGGGACCGGCTGCGGGCAAGTGGGGCGCCGGGACCGAGGACTACAAGGACCTGGTGTCCAAGCCCGGCAAGCGCTACCGGGACCTGCGGACCGGGGCCCTGTGGCTGTACGACGGGAACGAGTTCTGGTCGTATGACGATCCGGCGATGCTGGTGGAGAAGGCGGCGTACATCCGGCTCAAGGGGCTGGGCGGGTCGATGATGTGGTCGATCGACCAGGACGACGCCCGGGCCTCGCTGACTTCGGCGCTGTACTCGGTGCTGCGCTGAGGACCTGGCCGGGCGCGCGCTTCCTACCCGCCCGCCCGGCCACCCACCTCACCCCGCCTGGTCACCCAGGACCCGCTCAGCCATCCGATCCCACTCATCGTCATGCCCGGGAACGGCCAGGATGCGGCCGAGCGCGTCGCGGTCCCCGTGCCGGGCCCGGAACCAGTCGCCCACCGTCACCCCCGCCTCAGGCCGGGAGACGAGCTCGACCTCGTCCCCCACGCCCAGCTCACCGAGCTCCACCACCCTCAGGTACGCCCCCGGCCGCCCCGCCTCCGTGAACCGCTTGACCCACCCGGGCTCGTCCATCCAGTTGCGGAACACCACGCACGGCACCCGAGGCCCGCTCACCTCCAGCACCGCGCTGCCCACCCGCCACCGCTCCCCGATCAGGGCGCCGTTGACGTCGAGGCCGGAGGTGGTGAGGTTCTCCCCGAACCGCCCGTCGCGCAGCTCCCTGCCGAGCTCGCCCTCCCACCAGTCGTAGTCCTCCCTGGCGTAGGAGTAGACGGCGTGGTCGAGCGACCCGTGGTGCTCCTTGTCGGCCCGCTCATCACCGGCCAGCCCGTTGGCGAGCACCTCCACCCGATGCGTGACGACCCGCTTGTCGATCGCCGTACGCCCCATCTTCCCCGCCCACTCAGCCTCGACCGGCCTGCCCACGTTTACCGAGTGAATGCGCATACCTGGACGGTAACCGACAGTCCGTTCTCCGAGCGACCCAATTCCCTTTGACCTGGGCCTCCACCCTGGGGTGGAGATCCCCGCCCTCAACCCTCAGACCGATCCGGTACGACCCCCGCCTCCCTACCGTCAATCCCGTGCAAACCATCCAGATCTCCGTTCTCGTCCTCCTCGCCGTCGCGTTCGTCATCTACCGCCAGTTGCAGGCCCGGCCCACGGGCAGGACGGCCATCTTCTACATCGCCGGCGGCATGATCGTCGTCGGCCTCGTCTCGGGCGGGCTCATCGACCCCGGGCACGTCGCGCTCAGCGTGATCATCCTTCTCGTGGAGGCCGTCGCCGCCGTCGCGCTCGGCGTGTGGCGCGCGTCGACCGTGCGCCTGTGGCTGGACGACTCCGGTGCCCCCTGGTCGAAGGCCACGGGCTGGACCCTGCTGGCCTGGCTGGCCGCGATAGCGGTCCGCCTCGGCCTGTATTTCGCCGGGAACGCCCTCGGCCTGACCCCCTCCACCGGCGGCATCCTGCTGTTCGTCGGCCTCACCGTCGGGGCCCAGTCGTATCTCGTCGCCCGCCGGGGTCGCGCGCTCGCCGGCACGGACAGGCGACCGGATACGGTCGTGGGGTGAGGCGTGCGCTGTCCGGAATCGTCCCCACCGCGCTGCGGTTGGGGGCGATCGTCTTGCTGATCGTGGTGCCGCTGAGTGCGACCTCCGCGCCGGGCCTCACCGGCACCGCGCTGGCCGTCACCCTCTTGACGGCCGCGCTGGCGCTCACCATGCTCGCCCTCGTGCTCCTGTCGCTGCGGAACGCGCACGAACCACCCGGCGTGTCATGGTGGAAGTCGCTCCGGTCGCCGCGGCAGGCGCCGCAGCCCGTCGCGCTGATCGCCCTCGGCCTGGCCGTGATCCTCTCCGTCGCCCTCAGCACGATGACCCACGGCGGCCCGGCGGTCGGGGCGCTGCTCATCAGCGTCAGCCTGGTGGTGACCCGCTTCCCCCTGCGCCAGTCGTTGCCCGTCGGGCTGCTGGCCATCGGGGGCCTGCTCATGGCGGGCGTGCTCGCCGGCGACCCGACCCAGAACCTCACGCTCATCCTCGGCAACTGCCTGATATTCCTGATCTCATATGCCGCGAAGCAGCGCAAGGCCACCAGGGCAGCCGAGGCCCGAGAAGCCGTGCTCGCCGAACGAGCCAGGATCGCCAGGGAGATCCACGACATCCTCGCCCACTCCCTGTCCGCCCAGCTCGTCCACCTGGAGGGCGCCAAGCTGCTGCTCCGCGCGGACCGGTCGGCCGAGGCGCTCGACCGGGTCACCCACGCCCGCGACCTGGCCAAGTCGGGGCTGGAGGAGGCCAGGCGCGCGGTGTCTGCGCTGCGCGAGGACCCGCCCGCGCTCCCCGTGGCCCTGCGCAGGCTGGCGGAGGACTTCGAGAGCGCCGCCCACCAGGCCTGCACGCTGCGCATCTCCGGCCCCGAGCAGCGGCTCGCACCGGAAACGGAGCTCGCCCTGGTCCGCACCGCCCAGGAGGCCCTCACGAACGTACGCCGGCACGCCCCCGGCAGCCCGGCCACGGTCGAGCTCGAGTGTGATCCGGCCTGGTGCGACCTGCGCATCACCAACCCCGCCTCCGCCGAGAAGGGCTCGCCCGGGGGCGGGTACGGCCTCGTGGGCATGCGCGAACGCGCCGAACTCCTGGGCGGCACGCTGTCGGCGGGCGAACGCGACGGCGGCTTCCTGGTGCACCTGAAGGTGCCCTCATGACCAGGGTGATCGTGGTGGACGACCAGTCCGTGGTGCGTGAGGGCCTGGTGTTGCTGCTCGGCCTGCTGCCGGAGATCGAGGTGGTCGGCTCGGCGGGCGACGGCGAGGCCGCGCTCCGGCTGGTCGAGGAGCAGCGGCCGGACGTGGTGCTGATGGATCTGCGCATGCCCCGCATGGACGGCGTGGAGGCCACCGGGCGCATCCGCTCCGCGTACCCGGACACCCACGTCGTGGTGCTCACGACGTATTCCGACGACGAGTCCGTCTTCGCCGCGCTGAGGGCGGGCGCGCGCGGCTTCCTCACCAAGGACGCGGACGCCGAGGACATCGCCAGAGCCGTCGCCACGGTGGTGCGTGGCGACGCCCAACTCGACCCCACCGTGCAACGCCGCCTCCTGGACACGATGTCACCACGCCCGACCCAACGCCCGACGCCTCCAGAGGTGTACAGGGGTGACCTTCCCGACGGCCTGACCCGGCGCGAGGGCGAGGTGCTGGCGCTCATCGCCGGGGGCCTGTCGAACGCCGAGATCGCCACCCGCCTCTACATCACGGAGGCCACCGTCAAGACCCACATCAACAACCTCTTCGCCAAGGCACACCTGCGCGACCGGGCCCAGGCCGTCACGTACGCGTTTCGCCACGGCGTAGCCCATCCCCACTGAGCGGCTCACCCCGAGTTGAGCTGCGACTCGGCATCGAACCCGGCCAGTTGTAACAACGTCTCCAGGGCCGCCTGCCTGGTCTCCTCGACCGAGTCCCCGCGCTCCCCGAAGCACTCGGCCGCCACGTCCAGCAGCGCCGTCACCACGGCCGCGTCGGGATAGGGCACGTCGACGAGCACCGTGCCATCCTCCCCCTCCTCGCCCGCAGTCAGGTGAAGCCTCAGCAGCCGCCGAGTCTCCTCAGCCACAGCGACCCCCAACACGGCGGCACGCTCGAATCGCTCAGAAGCAGTCACGTCACCCTCCAGTCGCACTGGTGTTCGGAACAGAAAGGTAGACGACGGCACCGACAGAAACGCCGCGATGGGCTGGTGCTGGTCCTGGTGGGGTACGTGGTGAGCGCGCGTCAGGGTGACAACGCTCAGGCGACGTAGACGTCGCTCGGCACGCCCCCGTACGGGATCGTACGGTCCTTGTGCATGCCCGCTTTTTCCGCCACCCTGCGCGACGGCAGGTTGATGTCACGGATCACCGCCACGACGGGCCCGAGCCCTTCGCCCACCCGCAGCGCCGCCTCCACCAGCTCCAGCGCGTAGCCGTGCCCCCAGGCCGAGGGGCGGAATCGGTAGTAGAGGTTGAGCACCTCGTCGCCGTCGAGGACCGCGCGGCGCAGGCCGCCGAAGCCGATCACGCGCGACTCCCCCACCAGCCGCGCCGCCCAGTAGCCGAGCCCGCGCTCCGCCCAGTCGGCCAGCCAGAGATCCAGCATGGCCCGGCTCGATTCGACGTCAGGAGTGGGGCCCGCGGGGTTGTACACGTTCGTCCGCGGGTCGGAGTGGATCTCATGGACGGAGATGAGATCGTCGGCGGTGACCCGAGAGAGCACCAGCCGCTCCGTTTGCACCACTTCCATGCATTCCAGGCTACTTCTTGGCCTTGTCGACGCTGGAGTCGGTGGACAGCGCGGCGACGAAGGCCTCCTGGGGCACCTCCACGCGCCCGACCATCTTCATCCGCTTCTTGCCTTCCTTCTGCTTCTCCAGCAGCTTGCGCTTACGGGAGATGTCACCGCCGTAGCACTTGGCCAGCACGTCCTTGCGGATGGCGCGGATGTTCTCGCGGGCGATGACCCTGGCCCCGATCGCGGCCTGGATCGGCACCTCGAACTGCTGCCGCGGGATCAGCTCGCGCAGCTTCTTCGCCATCTCGACGCCGTAGCCGTACGCCTTGTCCTTGTGCACGATCGCGCTGAACGCGTCGACCGCCTCCCCCTGCAGCAGGATGTCGACCTTGACCAGGTCGGCCTCCTGCTCCCCCGCGGGCTCGTAGTCGAGCGAGGCGTAACCGCGGGTGCGCGACTTGAGCTGGTCGAAGAAGTCGAAGATGATCTCGCCGAGCGGCAGCGTGTAACGGATCTCGACCCGGTCTTCCGACAGGTAGTCCATGCCGAGCAGCTGCCCGCGCCGCCCCTGGCAGATCTCCATGATCGCCCCGATGAACTCGGCCGGCGCCAGGATCGTCGACTTCGTCACCGGCTCGAAGACCTGCGCGATCTTCCCGCCCGTGGGGAACTCCGACGGGTTGGTGACCGTGAGCTCCTTCCCGTCCTCCATGACCACGCGGTAGACGACGTTGGGCGCCGTGGAGATCAGCGACAGCCCGAACTCCCGCTCCAGCCGCTCCCGCACGATCTCCATGTGCAGCAGCCCGAGGAACCCGACCCGGAACCCGAACCCGAGCGCGGCCGACGTCTCCGGCTCGTAGACCAGCGCGGCGTCGTTGAGCTGCAGCTTGTCCAGTGCCTCGCGCAACTCCGGGTATTCGTCGCCGTCGATCGGGTAGAGCCCCGAGAACACCATCGGCTTCGGATGCTCGTAACCGGCCAGCATCTTGCTCGCGGGCTTGACCGCCGAGGTGACCGTGTCACCCACGCGCGACTGGCGCACGTCTTTCACGCCGGTGATCAGGTAGCCCACCTCGCCGACGCCCAGGCCGCGCTCGGCGATCTTGGGCTCGGGCGAGATGACGCCGATCTCCAGCGTCTCGTGGGTGGCCATCGTGGACATCATCAGGATGCGCTCGCGCTTGCCCAGGTGACCGTCGATGACACGGACGTAGGTGACGACGCCCCGATAGGTGTCGTAGACCGAGTCGAAGATCAGCGCCCGGGCCGCCGCGTCGGCGACGCCGATCGGCGCGGGCACCGTCTGGACCACGTGGTCGAGCAGTTCGCGCACGCCCTCGCCGGTCTTGCCCGACACCCTGAGCACGTCGGACGGGTCGCAGCCGATCAGCCCCGCCAGCTCCTCGGCGAACTTCTCCGGCTGTGCCGCCGGCAGGTCGATCTTGTTGAGGACGGGGATGATGTGCAGGTCGGCGTTCATGGCCAGGTAGAGGTTGGCCAGCGTCTGCGCCTCGATGCCCTGGGCCGCGTCGACCAGCAGGACCGCGCCCTCGCACGCCTGCAGCGACCTGGACACCTCGTAGGTGAAGTCGACGTGCCCGGGGGTGTCGATCATGTTGAGCACGTGGCCGTCCCACGGCAGCCGCACGGCCTGCGACTTGATCGTGATGCCCCGCTCGCGCTCGATGTCCATCCTGTCGAGGTATTGGGCACGCATGGAGCGGTCGTCGACCACGCCGGTGATCTGCAGCATCCGGTCGGCAAGCGTCGACTTGCCATGGTCGATATGCGCGATGATGCAGAAGTTGCGGATCAACGCGGGGTCGGTCTGGCCAGGCTGAGTGCGCACCGAAGTCCGTTTCGACAGGGTTGAGGTCAAGCGTCTTTCATGGTGACATGCCCGGGTGATAGCCCGAACCGTCATCCGCCGCGGCTTACGCCTGCTCGCGCTTGCCTTGGTCGTCGTAGTCGCGCTGGTCGGCCTCCTCGCCGCCGCGCTTCGCCTCCAGTTTACCGGTGCCCCGGCAGGCTGGGCGAAGAGCACGGGCAACGACGCCCTCTGGCTGGGCCACGCGTGGGTGGACGGCCGCCGCACGGAGCGCGACGTCGAGCAGTTAGCGGTACGGCTGCGCGCCACCGGCATCAAGGACGTGTACGTCCACTCCGGCCCCTTCGAGTGGGACGGCCACCTAGATCCCGCCAAATACCCCAACGCCGGAAATTTCGTGAAATGGATGCATGAGCAGCTCCCCGCCATCCGCGTTTCCGCCTGGCTGGGACAGAGCGTCAAGAACGGCCTCGACCTCGACGACGCCGAGTCCCGCCAGAACGTCCTGGCCGGGGTGGCCGCCATCATGAAGCAGGGCTACGACGGCATCCACTACAACTTCGAGCCGATCGGCGACGGCGACACCGAGTTCCTCGACCTGCTGGACAGGACCAGGCAGTACACGAGGCTGGTGTCCACCTCGACCCCGCAGATCGAGCCGTACCCCTTGATGCGCCTGACCGCCAGGGCCGTCCTGTCCCACGACAAGTACTGGTCAGAGGGTTACTTCAAGCAGGTCGTGGACCGGGTGGACCAGGTCGCCGTCATGACCTACGACTCGTTCACACCGCTGCAGTCCCTCTACGGCGGCCACGTGGCGCGCCAGGCCGAGCTGGCGCTGGACCTGGTCCCCGACTCCAAGACCCTGTACATCGGCGCCCCCGCCTACCACGACCACGCCGTCCCATGGGTCGACAACGCGGAGAGTGTCGCGATGGCCGCCGAAGGCGCCAAGCTGGCCGTGTCGGAGCACGGCCGTCGCGAGCGGTTCGGGCTGGCCCTCTACGTGGACTTCGCCGCCACGGACGAGGACTGGCAGGAGTACATGAGGCGCTGGATGGCCTGAACTACCAGTACACTGGTCGGTGGACCCATTTGCCCAGGCCGGTGATTTGAGTAGCCGCCTGGATTATTGGTAATCTGTTCAACTGCGTGTGGCGCGCCCTCTCATCGAGCCCGCGCGCCCCATCCATCACTCAGACTTCACCGAGGCTTCTTCGTGGCGAACATCAAGTCCCAGATCAAGCGCAACAAGCAGAACGAGAAGGCTCGCCTGCGCAACAAGGCGGTCAAGTCCTCTCTGAAGACTGCGGTCCGCAAGTTCCGCGAGGCCGCCGAGCAGGGCGACGTCGCGCAGGCCGCCGTGCTGCAGCAGGCCGCAGCCCGCCAGCTCGACAAGGCCGTCAGCAAGGGCGTCATCCACAAAAACCAGGCCGCCAACCGCAAGTCCGCGATCGCCAAGCAGGCCGCGGCGCTGGCCGCCAAGTAAAACCAGCGCATCTGAAGCGCCGCACTCCCTCAGGAGTGCGGCGTTCTCGTTTTCGCACCCTTTTGTCACGGTTTCGATATCACACAGGCGTATCGGGTGCGTCACCGTTGCAAAGATCGCCTTGCTCTCGATCCCACATCTGCCCGAAGGTGCACTAAACGGGCGAAGGGGGACACATGCGGGGGCCGTTGGTCGTCAAAAGGGCGTTCAGCGAGCCGCTGCTCCTCCTGGCCGCGTTCGGGTCGATCCTGCTGGCCACCACCACGCTGGTGGCGCTGACCATGTACGCCTCCTCCATCGCCGACGCCGGTGTGCGCAGGACGATGGAGACGGCTTCGTACCGGCAGACCGCCGCCACCATCAGCGCCCCGGTGACGGCGGACACGTTCCCGAAGTTCGACCAGTCGGTACGCGCCGAGCTCGGCAAGGCGTACACCAGGCCGCCCGCCATCACCACCAGCTTCCGCTCCGACTCCTACGCCATGCCGGGGCAGGAGCGGCAGAAGCTGCCCGAGCTGCTCAGGTTCGGCAGCTATGACGGGCTGGACCGGCACGCCAGGCTCGTCTCCGGCGCCTGGCCTAAGGCCGGTGAAGGCCCAATGGATGGGCCCGTCGAGGCCGCGATCTCGTTGTCGGCGGCGTCGGCGACCGGGTTCGAGGTGGGCCGGGAGTTCACCACGAAGGGGCGGCTCGACCCGCGTCCCGTCGACGTCCGCATCGTCGGCGTCTTCCAGCTCAACGACCCGTTCGGCGAGCGCTGGGCGGGCGAGCAGCTGCTCAGCCGGGGGGTGGAGCGGGGCGAGTTCACCACGTACGGGCCGTTGATGGTGCCGCGCGAGACGTTCGTCGCCCGGTTCGCGACCAGTGTCAACGCCACCTGGACCGCCGAACCCGACCTGCGCGCCCTGACCCCCGACCAGCTCCGCCCGTTGGCCGCCGCGATCGGCCAGGTGGGCGAGCGGCTGAAGGCGGACGGCTGCGCCAACTGCGTGGCCGCCAGCGGCCTGCCCGACATGCTCACCCAGCTCGACACCGCGTCCCTGGTGGCCCGCTCCACCATGCTGATCCCGGTGCTGCAACTGCTGTTGCTGGCCGCGTACGCGCTGATGCTGACCGCGCGGCTGCTGGCCGACCACCGTCGTATGGAGGTGGCGCTGTTGCGCTCGCGCGGCGCGGGCACGCTGCGGCTGGCGGCGCTGGCGGGGAGCGAGGCGCTGCTGGTGGCGGTCCCGTGCGCGGTCGTCGCGCCGTTCCTCGGCCCGCCGCTGCTCACCCTGGTCAACCTGCTGCCCTGGATCAGGGCCTCCGGGGTACGGCTCGCGCCGTCCGCCGATCTGGGCACGTTCCTCGTGTCGTTCGGCGTGGCCGTGGCCTCGGCCGTGTTGCTGGTGTTGCCCGCGCTGGCGGGCGCACGGCGTACGTACGTGGAGGAGCAGTCGGCGCGCGGCCGCGGCGGCGGGCGCGGGCTGATCGAGCGGGCCGGCGCCGACGTGGCGCTGCTGGTGGTGGCCGGGCTGGCGATCTGGCAGCTTCAGCACTACGGCGCGCCGGTCACCGCGACGGCGGCGGGCGAGCTGGGCATCGACCCGCTGATCATCTCCGGGCCCGCGCTGGCGCTGCTCACGGGCGGCATGCTGGGGCTGCGGCTGGTGCCGCGCATCTCGAAGCTGGCCGAGAAACTGACCTCCAGGCGGCCCACGCTCGCCCCCGCGCTCGGGGCCTGGCAGGTGAGCAGGCGACCGCTCAAGTACGCGGGTCCCGCGTTGCTGCTGACCATGGCGATCGCGATCGGCGTCGTCTCCCTGGCCACCGCGTCCACCTGGCGGGCCTCCCAGCTCGACCAGGCCCGCCACCAGGCCGGGGCCGACCTGCGGTTGTCGGGGCCGCCGGACGGGCCTGAGCTGGGGGCGCTCGGGCGTGGCACGGCGTTCACCGCGTTGCCCGGCGTCACGGCGGCCTCCCCCGGCTTTCGCGGGCAGACCGAGATGAGCGGCGAGAGCGCGATCCTGCTCGGCCTCGACGCGGGCAAGCTCGGCGAGCTGTTCCGGCTGCGTCCCGATCTGTCGGCGCAGTCGGTCGGGGAGATGTCGCGGGCGCTGGTCGGCGATCAGGCGGGAAAGCTGGATGTTCCCGGGCGACCGGCCACGCTCACCGTGCGGGCCGAGGTGGACGCGGACCTGCCGCTGCGGCTGGTGGTCTCCGACGCGCTCGGGGTCTGGCGCGACCTGTCGCTCGGCGTGCTGCGGAAGGGTGCCAACCGGATCGACCTCGACCTCAGGTCGCTGGCCGGGCGTACCGGGAAGATCACGTACCCGCTGTCGTTGCGCGGGCTCGTCGCGGGCGCGCCGCAGGGCACCGCGAACCTGACCCTGACCGGCCTGAGCGCGGACGGCCGGGAGGTGGCGGCGCCGGCGCTCTCGATGAAAGTGACGGGGACGCGTCCTACCGTGGCCACCTTCGCGCCGCCGCCGCCGACGGGACCGCTGCCCGTCGTGCTGACCGCCGACCTGGCCTCCTCGCTCAAGCTGGCCGTCGGGCAGGTCGGGCCGGCCAGCATCGACCGCAGGGTCCTCCAGGTCAAGGTCGTGGCGATCGTGGACACGATGCCCACGACCACCGCGGGGCAGCGAGCCGTGCTCGCCGACTGGGGGACGATGCAGGCGCACGAGCTCGCGGCGGCGCAGTTGCCCAGGCCCGCCACCGAGTGGTGGCTTGCGGCCAACGAGACCGCCGCCGCGGTCAAAGTGCTCAAGGGCCGGCCGGAGTGGGACGTCACCGCGCTCGACCAGAGCGAGCTGGCGGCCAAATTGCGGGACGACCCGCTGGCCAGCGGGTTGCAGGGGGCGCTGATGCTGGGGTTCCTGGCGGCGCTGGTGTTCGCGGCGCTCGGGTTCCTGGTGAACGCGGCGGTCGCGGCGCGGGAGCGGAAGGCCGAGTTCACGATCCTGCGGGCGCTCGGGGTGAGCTCCCGGCAGGTGCTCGGGTTGCTGGCGATCGAGCAGGCGTTCGTCATCGGGTTGTCGCTGGTGGCGGGCACCGGGCTCGCGGTGGTCGTGGGCGTGCTGGTGGTGCCGCACATCGTGCTGACCGGGCAGGCCTCGGCCGTCACGCCCGGCGTCCTGCTCGACATCCCGTGGGCGGCCACGGCGGTGATGCTGGTGCTGGTGACGGGAGTGTTGTTCGCCATCGTCGGCGGGCTGGCGCGTAACCTGCGCGGGCAAAGCGGCCAACTCGTGGAGGAACGGTGAGGATCGCACTGCTCGCCAGGGTGCACCTGGGCACGGTGGCCGTGCTCTTCGTGCTGACCTTGAGCGCCTGCCTGCTGGTCGCGGGCCTGCCCAGGGCGATGCAGGCGTCGTACGACGAGGCGATGCGCCGGTCGCTGAGCGGCGCCCCCGCCGTGCAGGCCGACCTGACGGTGACCGTGGCGTCGCGCTCGCAGGAGGAGGACCTGCACGAACGCGGCCAGTTCGACTCCCGCGACCGCCTCTGGCACGAGATCGTGCCGCCCGCGCTGCGCCCCCTGGTGGTCACCGGCGGCCACATGAGTGCCAAGACCGCGCTCACGCCGGTGACCGGGACCGGCGGCCTGATGTACATCAATCTGGGCTGGCTCTCCGACGCCGACCGGCGCGTGGACTGGGTGCGGGGCCGCGCGCCCGGCGCGCCCGCCACGATGCGGTACGAGGGCGAGACCATCCCGGTGTTCGAGGTCGGCATCGTCGAAGAAGCCCTGCGCGAGATGGACCTCCGGGTGGGCCAGACGAAGCTGCTCGGCGAGAACGAGTACGTCGCCGTGAAGATCGTCGGCGCTTTCCGGGCGAAGGACCCCGAGGACCGCTACTGGAGCCACAACTCCGACATCCTGCACGTCGCGAAGGTGCAGCCGCCGGGTGAGCTGGGGTTCGAGAAGCACATCACGACGCTGATGCCCGACCAGGGCCTGACCGCGCTGAGCGGTGAGGGGCGCAACCTGTTCTATCACTGGATCCTGCCGATCGGCGCCGGGGCGGCGAGTGCGCTGGCCGCGCCCGGCATCGACGCGGCGGTCACCGAGTTCGGGCGGGTGGTGGCGCTGCAGTCGTCCAGCACCGCCAGCCCCTACCGCCTGGAGACCGGGCTGCCCAAGCTGCTCGACGACTTCCTGGCCGCGCTGGCCACCGCGCAGACCGTGATGTACCTGGTGCTCGGCGGGCTGCTGGCGGTTGCGCTGGGCGTGATCGCGCTGGCCGTGCAGCTGCTGGCCGACCGGATGGATCACACGCTGACGATGGCACGGGCGCGGGGCGGGTCGTTGCGGCAGGTGGCGGGCACGGCCGCGGCGCTGACCGGGCTCGCGGTGGCGCCCGCCGCCCTGGCCGGGTACGCGCTGTCGTACCTCGTGCCGGGACCCGTGTTGCCGATCGTGCACGTGGGGCCGGTGCTCGTGGTCGTGGTGGCCGTGGGGTTCGCCGCCGCGCGGCTGGCCGTCACGCATCGCACGCCGCTGCACGAGCGCCGCGACGACGTGGCCGCCGCCCGGCCCTCCGCCAGGCGGGTCACGCTGGAGGTGCTGGTCGTCGTGCTCGCGCTGGCGGGGGCGTACCTGTTGCGGGCCCGCGGGCTGACCTCGGATCCGTTCTTGCTGCTGGTGCCGCTCGCGCTGACGCTGGCGGCGGCATTGGTCACGTTGCGCTGCTATCCGTACCCGTTGCGGCTGCTCGTACGGCTGACCGGGCGCGGGCGGGCGGCCGTACCGTTCCTGGGGTTGACCAGGGCGGCCAGGGCGCGCTCCGCGAGCGTGTTGCCGGTGCTGATCCTGCTGCCCGCGCTGGGCGTGTCGGTGTTCGCGGCGGTGATCTCCGACGGGATCGCGAGCACGCAGCGGGTGGCGTCCTGGGAACAGGTGGGGGCGCCGATCCGGATGACGTCGCGCATCGAGATCCCCGCCGCGCAGATCGACCAGGTCCGCAAGACCGCGGGGGTGGAGCAGGTGGTGCTCGCGCAGACAGCTCGGGTGCAGGTCGGGTACGGCGCCGAGCGGGCGGAGGCCATCGCGGTGGACGTGGCGCAGTGGCGGGCGATCCTGGGCGATGCTCCCGTCAGCCTGCCCGCGTTGTCGGATGGCGCGCTGGTTTCGCCGGAGCTGCGGGGGCGGGGGACGTTCGAGATCGGGTGGCAGTCGCGGGTGAAGCTCGCCACGCGAGGCGTGATCGACTCGGTGCCCGGGTTCTACACCAACGGCAAGTTCATCGTCGTGCCCTTGAGCGTGCTGACCCGGCCCGCGGTGAACACCTTGCTGATCAAGGGGGACGCCGCGCCGGCCGAGTTGGCGCGGCTCGTCCCGTCGGCCACGGTGGAGTCCCAGTCGCAGGCTCTTGAGGCCATCCGCGATGATCCGCTCACCTTCACGGTGCGGTGGACGCTGCTGGTAGTGACGGTGGCGCTGGCCCTGTACGCGCTGGCCGCCGTCGTCTTGTCGCTGGTGGTCGGGGCTTCCGAGCGGGCCAGGGCGGTGTCGTTCCTGCGTACGCTCGGGCTGTCCGACCGGCAGGCGCAACGGCTGACCGTGCTGGAGATCCTGCCCATGATCCTGGTCACCGCGCTGGTCGGGCTCGGCCTGGGCCTCGGCCTGCCGCCCGCGCTCGGGCCCGCCGTGGACCTGTCGTCGTACGCCGGTGACCTGCCCGTCGGCGGCTACGCGCTCGACCTTGTCATGCCCAGCGCGCTGGCGATCGGGCTGGCATGTGTCGCCGTGCTCGGCGCGTACGCGCACACCGCCATCAGCCGCCGTCGTAACCTCGGCGCCGTCCTTCGAGTGGGGGACCTCTCGTGAACGCGACCCTGCCAGAGCTGGAAGCCAAGGCCACGCGGAAGAAGGCCGCGTTCGGCGGCGACGCGCACATCGTGTGCGACAACCTCGTGCGCATCTACAAGACCGAGGGCGTCGAGGTCGTCGCGTTGCAGGGCCTGGACCTGGTGATCGACAAGGGCGAGCTGGTCGCCATCGTCGGCGCGTCCGGCTCGGGCAAGTCGACGCTGCTCAACGTGCTGTCCGGGCTGGACGTGCCCACGGCGGGGGTGGCCAGGGTGGCGGGCATGGATCTGCTGTCGATGAGCGCTCGTGATCGGCTGCGGTACCGGCGGTCGGTGGTGGGCTTCATCTGGCAGCAGACGGCCCGGAACCTGCTGCCGTACCTGTCCGCCGGGGAGAACGTCGAGCTGCCGATGAAGCTCGCCGGGGACCGGTCGCGAGATCGGGCTCTTGAGCTGCTGGAGTTGCTGGGCGTCGGGTACTGCGCTAACCGGAAATCTGGCGAAATGTCGGGTGGCGAGCAGCAGCGGGTGGCCATCGCCGTCGCGCTCGCCAACTCCCCGCAGCTCATCCTGGCCGACGAGCCGACGGGTGAGCTGGACAGTGAGACGTCGGAGCTGGTGTTCGACGCGTTGCGCAAGGCCAACAGGGAGCTGGGGGTGACCGTGGTCGTCGTGACGCACGATCCGCTGGTGTCGGAGCAGGTGGACCGTACCGTGGGCATTCGCGACGGGCGTACCAGCAGCGAGACGCTGCGGCGCGAGGACGCCGAGGGGCAGATCATCGCCGAGGAGTACGCCGTGCTCGACCGGGTGGGGCGGCTGCAACTCCCGCGCGACTTCATGAGCGCCCTTGAGATGGAACGCCGGGTACGCCTTGAGCTCGAATCCGACCATATCGGCGTATGGCCCGCCCGAGAGGAGCCGTCGAATGACTGATTCGCCCCTGGTCGTGGTGGAAGGACTGCGCAAGGTCTACCGGACCGGGCCCAAGGAGGTCGTGGCGCTGCGTGACGTGTCGTTCTCGGTGTTTCCCGGGGAGCTCGTCGCGGTCAGGGGGCGGTCCGGGTCGGGGAAGACGACCCTGCTCAATCAGATCGGCGGCCTGGACAAACCCGACGCCGGTCGGGTGGTCGTGGACGGGCACGAGGTCACCGCCATGTCCGAGGATTCCCTGCTGGAACTGCGCAGGGACGTGGTGGGGTTCGTGTTCCAGTCGTTCGGGCTGATCCCCGTGTTGTCGGCGGCGGAGAACGTGGGCGTGCCGATGCGGCTGGTGCGCATGCCGGTGGCGGAGCGCGAGGCGCGGGTGCGGATGTTGCTCGCTCTGGTCGGGCTGGAGCAGCATGTCAACCAGCGGCCGTACGAGTTGTCCGGGGGGCAGCGGCAGCGGGTGGCGATCGCCCGGTCACTGGCGAACCGGCCCCGGTTGCTGGTCGCCGACGAGCCGACCGGGCAACTCGACTCGCAGACCGGGCGGCAGATCATGGAGCTGTTGCGCGCGCTCGTACGTAGTGAGGGGGTCACGGCCCTGGTCGCCACCCATGATCCCAGCCTGATCACGCTGGCCGACCGGGTACTGGAGATCAACGACGGGGTCGTACGGGAGGCTGCTCTGGCTTGACGGTGGTGGCGGTCGGGCGTACCGGCTGGTTGGGGGCGGCGTCAGATTTGCCCGCGTTGGCGTTGCCGGCGGCGGCGACCAGCACGATGGCGGCGAGGTTGGCGGCGGCGACCAGCACGCCACCGGTCAGCGCCAGCGACGTCACCCCGGTCACACCGGCCAGCGGCACCGCCACCGCCAGCCCGAACGGCCGCGACGCGAACGAGATGAGCTGGTCGAACGAACGCACCCGCCCCAGCGCCGCTTCCGGAATCTCCTGGGCCACGACCGTCTCCCACAGCGGGCTGAGCAACCCCAGCCCGAACATCGCCACGAAGTACGCGCCCGCCATCACGGCGGCAGGCGCCGGCACGGCCAGGGCCACCAGGGGCAGCAGGTAACACGCGGCGCCCGCCTGGACCGCGACGAGCGGCCGGCGGATGGGCAGCCTGGGGGCGGCGAACACGCCCAGGACCATGCCGACCGTCCCGCTCTGCACGATCACCATCCAGCTCGCCTCGCCACCCAGCTCCTGTACGGCGGTCAGGGGGCCGAGCGTGAGGAAGAGCCCGGCCACGAAGTGCCAGACACCGTGACCGAGCACGCAGGCCAGGAACCACGGCCGTCCCTTGATCTCCTGCCACCCGTCGACCAGGTCCGTGCGGAAGGAGTGCTGCCGGTGGGATCCGGAGGTTGCGAGCTCGCCAGCGGACGAGGTCCGGCTCAGCCCAGGCGCCCGGCTCAGCCCGGGCGTGCGTATGCCGCCCAGGGTCAGGGCCGAGCAGGCGAACAACGCCGCCGTGAGCGCCGCCGCCCACCCAGGACCGGCGGCCAGCGTGATTGCCCCGGCAAGCGCGGGTGCGACGACGGCGGAGAGACTCGTGGCGACGCCGATACGCGCGTTCATCCGCAACCGGTCAGGACCGGGCACCACGGCGACCACCAACCTCGGCACGGCCGGGCTGCCGAACGCGACGGCCGCTCCCGCCACCGCCGACAAGAGGGCCAGATCAAGAAGGCGGTTCAGGCCGAGCAGCAGTTCGGCGGCGATGGCGGCCTGCGGCAGGCACCGGGTCAGGTCTGCGAGCAGCACGACCCGTGCCGGCCTGAGTCTGTCGGCCAGCACGCCGCCGACGGGAAGCAACAGCAGGAGCGGAACCATCTCGCTGGCCAGTACGATGCCGAGCGCCCCACCATCGCCCGTCGCGCGCAGCACCGCCAGGGTCAGGGTCGTGGGAATGAGGGCGGTCGCGAGCGCCGAGAGGCACCGCCCGATCAGAAGCCGGTTCACCATGGTCCATGACGGTATTTCGCTAGCTAATGTTTCGTCAACAAAATACTTGCTAGCGTATGATCCGTGAGATGGAGGACTCGGTCGATCGCCATCTGGCCCGCTGGCGCGGCAAGGCGCCCTTCAACGAGCAGGTGGAGGCGATCGTGACGCGCCTGCAGTTCCTCGTTAAGCACCTGTCCCATGCCAAGGAGGCGGCGCTGGCGGAGGTGGGGATGCAGGACTTCGAGTTCGAGACGCTGCACCGGCTGGTGGCGCGCGACGGGGCCGCGACGCCTTCCGAACTGGCCGCCGACCTGCTGTTGTCCCCGGCCGGGATGACCGGCCGACTGGACACGCTGGAGAGGTCGGGCCTGGTAGGACGGGTGCGCAGCACGGAGGACCGGCGGCGGGTGGACGTGGAGCTGACGCCCAAAGGTCAGGAGCTCTGGATGGAGGCGATGACGATCCTGGCCGAGGTCGAGGCCACCATGGTGAACGCCGTCACCCCCGCGGACCAGGCCATCCTGGACGACCTCCTCAAGCGACTCCTGACGAAGGCAGAGACCACCCGGGAGCTCGGTCGGCACCACTAATTCGATTGAGCCGGACGACCGCCCGATGGTAAGCCCATGGGGTGCTCCCGCCGATCGGAGGAAATGCGTGACCGTGACACCCTTTCGCATAGAGGTGCCCGACGAGGTGCTCGACGACCTGCGAGTTCGACTGCGCTGGACGAGGTTCGCCGATGGCAGTGGCGCGAAGGCGTGGGAGGCGGGGGCTGATCCGGCCTATCTGCGGGAGCTGGTGGCGTACTGGGCGGACGGGTTCGACTACCGCGCACGCGAGAGCGAGCTCAACAACCTGGCGCATTACCGAGGGCAGGGCCTACATTTCGTACGGATTGCCGGAGTCGGGCCAGCGCCGATGCCGATCCTGCTCTGCCATGGGTGGCCGAGCAGCTTCCTGGAGATGCTGCCCCTGGCGGCCCGCCTGTCCGACCCGGCCGGCCATGGCGGTGACCCGGCCGACGCCTTCGACGTCGTGATCCCTTCCATGCCGGGTTTCCTCTACTCCGACCTGCCCAAGGAGCCGCTCACGCGGGCGGCGATGGCGCGGATGCTGCACGCACTGATGACCGACGAACTGGGCTACGAGCGATACGCCGCCTTCGGGGGCGACATCGGCGGAACGGCCATCCAGTGGCTGAGCACGCTGTATCCGCAGGAGGTGGCCGGGATCCACCTGATCCATCCCCCGTTTCCCGCCTCGTTCGACGAACCGCCGATGTCGGGCGAGGAGCAGGCGTTCGTGGACGCCGAAGCCGCATACGACGAGAGCGACGGCGGCTACAGCGCCATCATGGGGACCCGGCCCGACACCATCGCCGCCGCCCTGATCGACTCACCCGTCGGACTGGCCGCCTGGATCATCGACAAATATCGCGACTGGAGCGACTGCCACGGGGACGTGGAATCCCGCTTCGACCACGACACCCTGCTCACCATCCTGACGCTGTATTGGGCGACCGGCTCGATCGGCAGGTCGTTCAGGCAGTACTACGACTGGAAGCACAACATCCCGCGCCAACCCATCACAGTCCCCACAGCCGTCACGCTCAGCCACGAGCCGTCCATGGCCGGAGTCCCCCGCTCGATCGCCGAACGAGCCTGCACGGATCTCCGGCACTGGACCGAACCAGGTCGCGGCGGCCATTTCCTGGCCCTGGAGGAGCCGGACCTGATCTGGAACGAACTGACAACATTCCTCCGCCCCCTACGGAACGATCCCGACAGCCGACCTCCACGATGAACTCCAGCCGCTACCGCCCTGTGCGGCTGGCCACGATGACCTGCACCGTGTGCTCCAACGCGTAAGCCGGGTCCGCTCCCCCACCCTTGACCTGCTCATCGGCACTGGCCACAGCCTGGATCGCCCTCGACAACCCTTCCGGCCCCCACCCGTTGAGCTGCCGTTTCACCCGGTCGGCCTTCCACGGCGGCATGCCGACATGGCTCGCCAGTTGCCCGCCCCGAAGGTTGCGCGGCGCGCTGCCGACCTTGGCCAGCGACCGCAACCCTCCAGCCAGCGCGCTCACCAGCAGCACGGGAGCGACCCCGGTGCCGAGCGCCCACCGCAACTGCTCCAGAGCATCGGCCAGCCGCCCCTCGACCGCGGAGTCCGCCACGTTGAATCCGGTGACCTCGGCCCGCCCCTTGTGATAGCGAGCCACGGCCGCCGCACCGACCGTCTTGTCCTCTGTGTCGAACATCAGCTGACTACAAGCCGCCGCCAACTCCCGCAGATCGTTCCCCACCGCGTCGAGCAACGCCTGAGCCGCGTCACCGGCAATCCCCCGCCCCGCCCGCTTGAACTCCCCCTTGACGAACTCCAGCCGCTCCCCGGCCTTGGTGACCTTGTCCACCGTGACCACTTTGGCCCCGGCCTTCTTCACCCCATCGACCAGCGCCTTCCCCTTCACCCCACCCGGGTGCGCCAGCACGAGCACGGTGTCGTCGGAGGGCCGCTTGGCATAGGTCACGACCTCGGTGATGACGTCCTTCGCCAGGTCCTGCGCCGACCGGATCACCACCACGGACCGATCGCCGAAGAGCGACGGCGAGGTCAGCTGCAGCAACTCACCGACCGCGACCTTCCCCCCCACCAGGTCATGCACGTCGGCCCCGGAACCACCGGCCCGCGCCGCCGCGACGACACCACTCACCGCCCGCTCGGCCAGCAGCTCCTCATCGCCGACGACCAGGGTCACAGGTGCTGGATCGGTTCCCGCCATGCCAGGCAGCATGCCATGCCCCACCGACAAGCTGGTACTCAACGGGGGCTACGGGCCGCGTGGAACCACTGCGATCTCCCCGTCTCGCTCCACCACGGCGACGTCGCCTGACTGGTCGGTCCGGTAGACGGTGGCTCCGAGGCGACGCAGGAGGGCGAGGGTGGACGGGGCCGGATGGCCGTAGTCGTTGTCGGCGCCCACGCTGATCAACGCGGCTCGCACGCCGAGCGACGACAGGAACGCCGGGGACTGCCTGTTCGATCCGTGGTGCGGGGTCTTGAGGATGTCGGCCCTTACGGCCAGCCGGTGCAGGAGTTGTTCCTGCGCCTCGGTCTCCAGGTCACCGCCGAGCAGGGCCGAGCCCGGCCGCCAGCGTACGTGGAGGACCACGCTGGAGTTGTTGATCGCGCTGCCCTCGCCCTGGCCGTTCGTTTCGCCCAGGGTGGGGTCGGGAGCGAGGACGGTCAACTCTGACGGGCCGAATCGCCAGCGGGTGCCCGGCGAGGCCGTCCATTCGGGTATTCGGCGGTGCGCCAGTGTGGTTGAGATATGTGCACTCGCTCGCGCGCCGGTCCGCTGGGGGCTGACGACCACGGCTCCTACTCGCCGGTTCCTGAGGACTCCCGGCAGGCCGTCCACGTGGTCGGCATGCGGATGGGTGAGGACGAGCAACGGCACGTCTTCGACGCCGACCCTACGCAGGCAGCGGTCCATGGCGACCGGGTCGGGACCTGTGTCGACCACGACGCCTCGACCCGGTCCGGACGCGATGATGAGGCCGTCTCCCTGGCCCACGTCGCACATCACCATCAACCATCCCCTGGGTGGCCATGGGCCCGCGATGGGTCTGACCACCAGCACCGCTACCAAGGCGGCTCCGGCCATGGTCAGTGCCATCGCCCGCCAGGCGCGGCGCCGCAGGATCGGGATCGCGACGGCCACCGTGATCGCGAGCAGCCCGAGTCCCGGAAGCCCGGCGGGCCAGGGCAAGGTGGCGAACGGGAGATTCACCGCCCAACGAGCGACCATGATGATCCACCCGACCGCGAAGCCGGCCGGGACGACCAGCAGCCGGGCGCCACCGGGCCATATGGGCGCCACGAGAGCGGCCCCGAAACCGAGCAGGGTCGCGGGGGCCACCGCTGGAGCCACGAGCAGATTGGCGACCACCGCGACAGGTGTGAGCTGTCCCGACATCAACACCAGAACGGGCGTCACGGCCACCTGCGCCGCCGCCGGAACGGCCACCGCCTCGGCCATCCAGCGGGGCAACCGGTACGGCGTCCTGGCGGCACCGGCCCCTGACCGATCTTTGCTCTGGCCACCGGCGGCTGGGGCTGAGCGTTGTCCACGGTCCTTGCGCCGGGGCTGGTCACCTTCGTGGCCCGGGTCGTTCTGGTCGTTCTGGGCTGACAGGCGGTCGCGCCAGCGTGGGGCGAGGATGAGGATGCCGGCGGTGGCCGTGACCGAGAGGGCGAAGCCGTAGGAGCGGGCCAGCTCGGGGGCGAACAGCACCAGCAGCAGGACCGTGGCCGAGAGGGCGGCGAGACCGTCTCGCGCCCGGCCCGTGCCCAGGGCGACGGCGGCTACCAGGCCCATGAGGAGGGCGCGGAGCACGCTTGGGGACGGGCGGGCGACCACGGTGAAGGCGAGCATCGCCACGGCGGCGAAGATCGCCCTTACGGACAGGGAGAGGCCGATCAGGCGGGAGAGTGCCAGGGCCGCGCCCGCGACGATCGCCAGGTTTGCCCCGCTTACTGCATTCAAATGGCTCAGGCCGGCTTCCCTGAGGTCGGAGGCCACTTGCGGGTCCATGCGTGAGACGTCGCCGACCACCAGGCCGGGGAGGAGACCTCGTTGGTCAGGAGGGAGGGTGTCGGCGGCGGATCGCAGGCCGGATCTGAGGGTGCCTGCTACCGTCTGGAGCCCGGATGGCGGTGTCAGGACTCGTGGTGGGCCTCGGACCAGGAGGATGCCCGCCACCAGGTCGCCGGGGGTCCGCTCCGCCAGGCGGCCGGTGACTTCGAGGTGCTGGCTGGGGAGGAAGTCCTGCCAGGCATTTCCGGTGGCGAAAACGGTGATGGGGACGTTGACGGCTTGCCTGGTCCCGGAGGTTTGGATGGTCTTCAGGATGGCCGGTGTCACGTAGCTGTCCTGGGTGAAGTGCCCGCCTTTGCTGGGTCGGCGTTCGGGGTCGTCCGTAAGGGCGATCTGGGCGGTGATGGTGGTGTTGTGCGCGGCCAGTTCAGGTGTTGGGCCTGTGGTCAGAGCCTGGATTCGGAAGGCCACGGACGCCGATGACGCTGCTGCGCAGACGAGTGTGGCCAGGGCGACGTTACGCCAGGCGGATGGCCTGGCCAGGGAGCGGGTGCGCCACGCGACGGCTGAGGCGCCGAGGGTTGTGATGATGGCGACGATCATGCCGGTGGAGGCGGAACAACTGAGCAGGGTCAGCGCGCTGGCCCAGGCGGCTATGGCGGGGAGAATGAGAGGCCAGGCGTGCTCGCGCCCCTCGGCGTCCGAGCCGGTACGCGCGGGGCCCGTACTCGGTGAGTCGGCGTCGGTACGCGCTGGGCGAGCCTCTCCGCTACGCGAGTACGACATATCAGACGCGCACCTTCGTCTTGATCTCGTCGTACTTTCGTGGACCGATGCCGCTCACCTCGCGTAGCTGGTCCACGGTGGTGAAGCCGCCGTGGCTGTCTCGGAATTCGGCGATGCGGGCCGCGAGGACCTCGCCCACGCCTGGAAGTTGTTCGAGTTGGTCGGTCGTGGCGGAGTTCAGGTCCAGCACGGCAGTGGCGGGGTCCGTGACGGGAACGCCGGGGGCTGCCGCGCCCATGGTGGCCCCGACGACGATCTGTTCGCCGTCGATCAGGCGTCTGGCGAGGTTGAGCGAGCCTGTGGAGGCGCCGCGTGAAACCCCTCCCGCTGCTGTCACCGCATCCGTGACGCGGGCACCTGAGGGAAGTAGATAGACGCCCGGTTTGCGGATCTTGCCAGCGACGTGGACGGTCACTTTGGTGGTGGCGGAAGGTGAAGGAGACGAGGGGGAGATCGGAATCGGAGGTGGCAATGGCTCGGGTGAGGGCTGGGATCGCCACGCGAAGAAGGCCGCGACGACTATGGCAAGAGCGCCGACGGCGAGCAGCACACGAAGGCCCGGCCTACCTGGGTCGAGGGCAGGCGTCTGGGTGGCCAGGGCAGTGCGGAATGCCTGGAAGGAGGGAGGTATAGGGACGGGTCCGGCTCTTCGTTGAGGTCGTGTCGAGGCGTTGTCCTTGGTTCCGTCGTCGCATTCGCGTGGAGCGTCATCCAGGTCGGCCCGAAGGCCGATGGAATCCGCCACGTCTGCCCGGCGACCCGCTGTAACAGCCCCATCCAGCCCGTTGCTCGACCACGGCCAGGCCCGCCGAGCGAGAGGGCGGCGGGCAGGGGCGGTGATCGACCGTAGCCGGGACTCGGCTATGGTCCGCTCCGCCGTCGGGTCGGGGGTTCGCACGCCCGAGAATGTAGGCCCCTGCCCGCCGCTGTAAGGGCCCAGAGCCGCATTCTGTGGACAGAGCGGGCCGCGGGTGAAGGGGCTGTGGACAACGGAGCTCTGGAGGCCCCTGCGACAAGCGAAGCACGACTAGACGTCGCCGGAGGTGACCGTCAGGCCGAGCATGCCCGGGCCCACATGCACCCCGATCACCGCCCCGACCTCCACCACCTTCAGCTCCACCACCCCGGACACCCGTTTCAAGAGCCGTTCCGCCAGTGCCTCGGCCCGCTCCCGCGCCCCCAGGTGCTGGACCGCCACCTCCACCGGCCCGTCCCCCACCGCCCGCACCGCCAGGTCCTCCAGCCGGGCGATCGCGCGCGACGACGTGCGTACCTTCTCGAGCAGCGAGATGCGCCCGTCCACGAGGTGTAGCAGCGGCTTGATCATGAGGGCCGAGCCGACGAGGGAGGTCGCGGCGCCGATGCGGCCGCTGCGTCGCAGGTAGTCGAGGGTGTCGACGTAGAAGAACGTACGGGTGGCCGCTATGCGGCGGCGGACCGCCGACGTGACCGCCTCCAGAGAGGCCCCGCCGGCGGCGGCCCGTACGGCTGCCAGGACCGGATACCCGAGTCCCATGGCAATCGAACGGCTGTCGATCACCTCCACCGGTACGGGCGCGTCACGGGCGGCCACCAGGGCGGACTCCGCGGTGCCCGACAACTCGCGCGACACGTGGATCGAGACGATCCCCGTGGCCCCCTCGGCGGCCAGGGAGGAGTAGCAGGAGGCGAAACGGGCCGGTGCCGGGCGGGAGGTGGTGGCGGTGGCCAGGTCGCCCGTGAAGGAACCCTCGTCGTACGAGGTGCCACTGACGATCACCTGTACGGGCACCACCGTGGCCCCCGGAACGGCCGGTAAATACGCGGTTGAATCCGTGACCACGGCGACCAAGGGCGGCATGACCCGAGACTAACTACTGAACCGGCGTCCCGCCCCGCCACACCCGCCGCGGCTTGAGGCCGAAGGACCAGGCGAAGGCGCCCTCGTGGTCGGCGTCCCACTGCACGATGTCGGCCAGCCGCCCCGGGGCCAGCACGCCGCGGTCGGGCGCGCCCAGGACGGTGGCGCCGCCCAGGGTGGCCGCGCGGAGCGCGTCGTTGACGCTCATCCCGAACGCCGACACCGCCATGGCGATCACCAGGGACATCGAGGTGATGCCGCAGTAGCCGGGGTTGTGGTCGCTGCCGAGCGCGATCTGAACGCCGTGCTTGATCATCTGGCGGACCGGCGGCAGGTGGCCGCGCTGGAGGGCCGTGGCCGGGCAGACGACGGCCGGCACGCCGTACCGCGACATGATCGCGATGTCCTCGTCCGACATGTGGTGCAGCCCGTCGGCGGAGGCGCAGCCGAGCTCGGCGGCCAGCTGGACGGCGCCGCGGCGGCTGTAGAGGCCGGCGTGGATGCGCGGCAGCAGGCCGACGTTGCGGCCGGAGGCGAGGACCCAGCGGGACTCCTCGGTGGTGAAGTGGCCCTCGTCGCAGTAGACGTCGACGCTGTCGGCGCCCGCCGCGGCCGCGTCGGCGCACCAGGCGCCCACGGCCTCGACGTATTCGCGCTGGCGGCCGAAGTATTCGGGTGGCACCACCTGCGCCGCGAGGAAGGTGACGTGCACCCGCGGCATCATCGGCTCCTTCTCCAGCTCGCGCAGGAGCCGCACGTCGGCCAGCTCGCCGTCGCGGGTGAGGTGGTAGCCGGTCTTGGCCTCGACCGTGGTGGTGCCGCTGAGCAGCCAGCCGCGCAGCCGCTCGCGCACGCCGTTGCAGAGGGTCCACGGGTCGGTGCCACGGGTCACGGTGACGGTCGAGCCCACGCCGCCGCCCGCCGCGGTGATCGAGGCGGAGGTGGAACCGCCGGTGCGGATGGCCAGCTCGGCGTAGCGGTTGCCGGCGTAGACCGGGTGCGTGTGGGCGTCGATGAGGCCGGGCGTGACGAGCGCGCCGCCCAGGTTTTCGACGTGGTCGACGTCGACGATGTCGTCGACGACTCCTGGCACGCTCTGCGGCAGGTCGGGCGCCCGCCCGACCCACGCGATGCGGTCGTTGTGCACGAGGATGGCGGCGTTGCTGAGGACCTCGTTGCCGGTCCAGAGGCGGCCGATGTTGGTCAGGAGTCGAACGGTCACCGCATCACCACCCCGCATGATTCCCCACACGGGTGCAGCGCACAGCGCACGGCCTCTGCCGCGCCCACTGAGTCCGCTCCGGGTCCGGACGACATGGGGGGTCTCCTGCTCTCATCCGCGTCATGCTGTGCGGTGACCGTATCGCCGGAGGCATGATCCGGCGATTTCAGTTCAGTTACGTTATTTCACATGTCGGGCTGCTGTACAGGCTTATTCGGAAGAAAGACCATTGATCCCACCGGTCACCCAGCCCAACTTGTCCCCATTGGCCCCCGCTGACGACTTCGACACCAGCAGTCATCATCCGAAACCTAGAACCCGACCCCAAAACCCGAACCCAAAAACCAGAGCAACGTTAGGTCTGGCCATCCTAGCAATCCCAGGGTTCGGCGACCACTGCCGCTTTTGGGCAGCTCTGCGCGATTCGGCGAGCGCTGCCCAACCCGGCTAGGAGACGCGTTCGATCGGCTTGCCCACCCGCTCCAGCTCCTGGAACAGGCTGGGCAGCACGCGCGCGTGCAGGATCGTGCCCTCCTCGACGTGGTCCACCGAGAGCACCTCGCCCTCCTTGTGGGCCCGCGAGATCAGGTCACCCCGTTCGTACGCCACCAGCAGGTGGACCTCGTGATCCAGCCTGGGCAGCTCGCGCTCGATGAGCGCCATCAGCTCGGGAATGCCCTTGCCCGTCCGCGCGGACACGACGATGCTGTCGCGCTCACGCCTGGCGATCCGGTCGAGCACCTCCTGGTCGGCGGCGTCGGCCTTGTTGATCACCACGATCTCGCGGATGTCGGAGGCGCCGTCGATGTCGGCGAGCACCTCGCGTACCGCCGCGAGCTGACCCTCGGGGTCGGGGTGCGCGCCGTCGACCACGTGCAGGATCAGGTCGGCGTCGGCGACCTCCTCCAGCGTGGAGCGGAACGCCTCGACGAGCTGGTGCGGCAGGTGGCGGACGAAGCCGACGGTGTCGGCGATCGTGAACAGCCTGCCCTCCGGCGTTCGCGCACGGCGTACGGTCGGGTCGAGGGTGGCGAACAGCGCGTCCTCCACCAGCACCCCCGCGCCGGTGATGCGGTTGAGCAGCGAGGACTTGCCCGCGTTGGTGTAGCCGGCGATGGCCACGGCCGGGACCTCGCGCCGCTGGCGCTGGTAGCGCATCGTGTCGCGCGAGGTGGACATGCCGTGGATCTGGCGGCGCAGCTTGGACATGCGCTCGCGGATGCGCCGGCGGTCCAGCTCGATCTTGGTCTCACCGGGGCCGCGGCCGCCGATGCCGACGCCGCCCGCGGCGCGACCGCCGACCTGCCTGGACAGGTTGCCGCCCCAGCCGCGCAGGCGGGGCAGCAGGTAGGAGAGCTGGGCCAGCTCGACCTGGGCCTTGCCCTCGCGGCTCTTGGCGTGCTGGGCGAAGATGTCGAGGATCAGCGCGGTGCGGTCGATGACCTTGACCTTGACCGTCTCCTCGAGCTGGCGGAGCTGACCGGGGGTCAGCTCGCCGTCGCAGATCACGGTGTCGGCGCCGGTGGACTCGACCACGTCACGCAGCTCCAGAGCCTTGCCGGAGCCGATGTAAGTCGCCGGGTCGGGCTTCTGCCTGCGCTGGATCAGCCCGTCGAGCACCTGGGACCCGGCCGTCTCGGCCAGGAGCTTGAGCTCGAGCAGGGAATTTTCCGCCTCGTCGGCGTTGCCGGAGGTCCAGACGCCGACGAGGACGACCCGCTCGAGCCGCAGCTGCCGGTATTCGACCTCGGAGACGTCCTGGAGTTCGGTCGAGAGGCCCGCCACGCGGCGCAGCGCCTGGCGCTCCTCGAGGTCCATGTCGCCGGTCTCGAACTCGTCGAGCGCGGTGTATTCGTGCATTCGTGTCATCTCTATTAGGGAACGTCTGGACACCTCGGTGTCTTCCCATGATGGTGGCACGACACCCTCGGCGTCATCACCTGGTTATCCAGGCAACACGCTGACGTCGCCGGACCCCGAGGTCATCGAGATCTTGTGCGGGGAGGAACCCTCGTTCTTGACGGAGATCGTCGCGTCGCCGGACCCCACGTCGGTCTTCACGTCATAGGCCCCGTCGGGAACGTTGAGCACGACGTCCCCGGAACCGGCCTTCAGCTCGGCGCTGTCGGGCGCGGCCGTGTACTTCAGCTCGACGTTCCCCGACCCCGCCTCGGCGAACACCTTCTTGCCCGCCAGGCCCGTGGCGTCCACGTCGCCGGAGCCGACGTGCACGTCGACCTGCCCGGTCAGGGCCCTGAGCGTGATGTTGCCGGAGCCGCTGTCGAGGTCGACGGGCAGCCCCTTGGGGACCTCGATCTTGTAGTCGACGCTGCAGCTGCCCCAGCTCGACGGGCAGTCGTAGGTGACGAACAGCACGTCGCCATCCACCTTGTGCTCCGCCGCGGGCTTCTCGTCGCCGCGCCAGCGGAGGGTCTCGACGACGCGTACGGCGCTCCCGTCGGTCTCCGTGACCACGGTGTCGCCGGAGCCGCTCTTGAGCTGCAGCTTGGCGACCTTGTCCGTCACCTGGTACGAGGCCGTGTCCTGGTTCGTGGGGCCGCCGATGCTCGCGAGCCCGCATCCCGTCAGCAGTAGTGCGGAGGCCAGCAGCCCGCCCGTGATCGCCATCGTCTTCATGTGGTGAATCCTTTCCCGGCGTGGCCTCCGCCGCATCGGGGATGCCCCGGGGACACGCCCCAGGGGAACCCCAGCTTTGACCCGGGGACCCCTACGGAGTAATTTCAGTTCCACAATCCAGAAGCGGTTTTCCACATTGCGGAAGAGGTTCCATGGAGATCACCGGCCCGATGCTCGACCGGTTCGACGAGATCCTCACGCCGGAGGCGCTCGCATTCGTGGCGGCTCTCCAGCGGGAGTTCGGCGCCAGGCGGCTGGAGCTGCTGGCGGCCCGCCAGGCGCGGCAGGTGGAGCTGTCGGCGGGCGGCACGCTCGACTTCCTGCCGGAGACCAAGCAGATCAGGGAGGCCGACTGGCAGGTCGCGCCCCCGGCGCCGGGCCTGGAGGACCGGCGGGTCGAGATCACCGGCCCCGTCGACAAGAAGATGACCATCAACGCGCTCAACTCCGGCGCCAAGGTGTGGCTGGCCGACTTCGAGGACGCCAACTCGCCGCTCTGGGAAAACTGCGTGAGCGGGCACGTCAACCTGCGCGACGCGCTCGACCGTACGATCGACTTCGAGAGCGGTGGGAAGGCGTACGCGCTCAAGCCCGACGCCGAGCTGGCCACGGTCGTGGTGCGGCCGCGCGGCTGGCACCTGGACGAGAAGCACGCCGAGGTGGACGGGCAGCCGGTGTCTGGCTCGCTGTTCGACTTCGGGCTCTACTTCTTCCACTGCGCCCAGCGGCAGATCGACAAGGGCAAGGGCCCCTACTTCTACCTGCCCAAGATCGAGTCCCACCTGGAGGCGCGGCTTTGGAACGACGTGTTCACCAGGGCGCAGGAGCTGCTCGGCGTCCCGCACGGCACGATCAGGGCGACCGTGCTCATCGAGACGTACCCGGCGGCGTTCGAGATGGAGGAGATCCTGTACGAGCTGCGCGACCACTCGGCCGGGCTCAACGCGGGCCGCTGGGACTACCTGTTCAGCGTGATCAAGAAGTTCCGGACCAGGGGCCGCGAGTTCCTGCTGCCCGAGCGGAACGCGGTGACGATGACGGCCCCGTTCATGCGCGCGTACACCGAGTTGCTGGTGCGCACGTGTCACAAGCGCGGCGCGCACGCCATCGGCGGGATGGCGGCGTTCATCCCCTCGCGGCGCGACCCCGAGGTGAACGCCGTGGCGCTGGAGAAGGTGCGGGCGGACAAGACGCGCGAGTCGGGCGACGGGTTCGACGGGTCGTGGGTGGCGCACCCCGACCTGGTGCCGATCTGCCGCGAGGTGTTCGACGGCGTGCTGGGCTCGCGGCCCAACCAGCTCGACCGGCTGCGCCCGGACGTCAGCGTGACCGCGGCCGAGCTGCTGGCCGTGTCCGAGACGCCCGGCGAGATCACCGAGACCGGGCTGCGTAACAACGTGGACGTGGCGCTGCGCTACCTGGCCGCCTGGATGGGCGGGCTCGGGGCGGTGGCCATCCACAACCTCATGGAGGACGCCGCCACGGCCGAGATCTCGCGCTCGCAGATCTGGCAGTGGATCCACAACGACATCACGCTCGCCGACACCGGCGCGCAGGTGACGAAGGAGCTCGTCGAACGGATCATCTCGGAGGAGCTCGACAAGATCGCGGCGGAGCCGGGTTACGACGAGAAGCTGTTCGTCCAGGCCACCGCGCTGTTCAAGGAAGTGGCGCTGGACGACGACTTCGCCGAGTTCTTGACACTTCCCGCATATGCTCGAATGCCGTAGGACAAGTAGGTAAAGGGGGATCGGTGCTGGAAACGCTGACGGCGGGCCTGCGCTCGCTGCTGCCCCACGACTCGGTGATCACCGATCCGGTACGCCTGCGCACGTACGAGTGCGACGGCCTCACCTACCACCGGGCGACCCCCGGCGTGGTCGTGCTGCCGGACACGGCCGAGCAGGTCGCCCGCGTGGTCCGCCTCTGCAACGACTTCGGCGTGCCCTTCGTCGCCAGGGGCGCGGGCACCGGCCTGTCGGGCGGCGCGCTCCCCCGCGAGGACGGCGTGCTCATCGTCACCTCCAAGATGCGCCGGATCCTGGAGATCGACCTCGGCAACCGCAGAGCCGTCGTCGAGCCCGGCGTCACGAACCTGGCCATCACCGAGGCCGTGCGCGACCGCGGCTACTACTACGCCCCCGACCCCTCCAGCCAGCAGGTCTGCTCCATCGGCGGCAACGTCGCGGAGAACTCCGGCGGCGCCCACTGCCTCAAATACGGATTCACCGTCAACCACGTCGAAGCCTGCGAGATCGTCACCCCGGACGGCGACCTGGTCACGCTCGACCGCATGGACCCGGGCTACGACCTCCTGGGGGCCTTCATCGGCTCGGAGGGCACGCTGGGCATCGCCACCAAGATCACGGTACGCCTCTGCCGCACGCCCGAGTCCGTGACCACGGTGCTGGCCGCGTTCGAGAGCATCGAGCAGGGCGGGCAGGCCGTCTCGGCGATCATCGGGGCGGGCATCGTGCCGGCCGCGATCGAGATGATGGACGCGCTGGCCATCGAGGCGGCGGAGGCCGCGGTGGCCTGTGCCTACCCCGAGGGCGCCGGAGCCGTGCTGATCGTGGAGCTGGACGGGCCGGCCGCCGAGGTGGAGTGGCAGTTCGCGCAGCTCAGGGAGATCTGCTCGGGGGCGTTCGAGCTGCGGGTGGCGGCCGACGCGGCCGAGCGGGCGGCGATCTGGAAGGGGCGCAAGTCGGCGTTCGCGGCCGTCGGGCGCATCAGCCCGGCCTACATCGTGCAGGACGGCGTGGTCCCGCGTACGGCGCTGCCCGGGGTGCTGGCCGCCATCGACCGGCTCTCGCAGGAGCACGGGATCAAGGTCGCGAACGTCTTCCACGCCGGTGACGGCAACCTGCATCCGCTGGTGTTGTTCGACGACGCGGAGCCGGGGGCGGGCGAGCGGGCCGAGGTGGTCTCCGGGGCGATCCTGGACCTGTGCATCGAACACGGCGGCTCGATCACCGGTGAGCACGGGGTCGGGGTGGACAAATCACGCTATATGCCGAGGATGTTCAGCGAGGACGACCTGGACACCATGCAGCTCGTACGGTGCGCGTTCGACCCCCAAGGGCTGTCGAACCCGGGCAAGGTGTTCCCCACGCCGCGGCTGTGCGGCGAGGTGCCCGGGATGCGCAAGGGCGTGCATCCACTGGTGGAGTCCGGGAAGGCGGAGCAGTTCTGATGCTGGCCGACAGCGGCGTGACCATCAGGCAGGCGGACGCGGATGACGCCGTCAACGGCGTGCGCCCCCGCTGGGTGGCCCTGCCCGAGACGGTCGAGGAGGTCTCGGCCGTGCTGCGCGCCTGCGACGAACGGGACCTGGCGGTGGTGCCCGCGGGCGGCGGCACGAAGCTGCACTGGGGCAGCCCGCCCGAGCGGTGCGACGTGCTGCTCGACATGTGCTGCATGAATTCCCTGCTGGAACACGCCGCCGGCGACCTCGTGGTGCGCACGCAGGCCGGGCTGACCATGGACGCCCTGGCCGCCGCTCTCGCGGAGAAGGGCCAGGAGCTGGCGCTCGACCCGCCGTTCACGGAGCTGACGACGGTCGGCGGCACGCTCGCCACCGCGACGGCGGGCCCGCGCTCGTTCCGGTACGGCACCGCGCGCGACCTGCTCATCGGCATCACCGTCGTGCTCCCCGACGGCACGATTGCGAAATCCGGCGGCAAAGTGGTGAAGAACGTCGCGGGCTACGACCTCGGCAAGCTCTTCACCGGCTCCCAGGGCACGCTCGGCGTCATCGCGGAGGCGACCTTCCGCCTGCACCCGCTGCCCGCCGACCGCCGCTGGGTCACGGCCGAGCTCGATCGTGCCGAGCTGCCGCCGGTCGCCGCGGCGCTGGCCGCCTCGCAGGCCGAGCCGAGCGCGGTCGAGGTGGACTGGCCGGATCCCGGCGGACCGATTGGCCTGGCCGCGCTGGTGGAGGGCACGGCGGCCGAGACACGGGCCCTGGCGCTGCTCGAACTGGTCGGCAAGGGCTCCGTGACCGAGCAGCGGCCGCCCTGGTGGGGGCTGATCCAGCGGGACGAGGTGCTGGTGGAGGTGCGGTTCCCGGCGGCGGCGCTGCGGGCCGTGCTCGACGCGGCGGCCGAGACGGGGCTTTCCCTGCGCGGCTCGGCGGTGTCCGGGCGGGTGCTGCTGGAGTCGTGGCATCCGATCGGCGAACGCGAGCTGGCCGCCGCGGTGTCCGGGTTGCGGGAGAAAGTGGAGGCGGCCGGTGGGCGGGTGAGCGTGCTGTCCACGCCGTACGAGAGCGTCGACCGGTGGGGGCAGGTGAGCGGGCTGCCGTTGATGCGGCGGGTCAAGGAACGGTTCGATCCCGGGCGCAGGATGTCTCCCGGACGGTTCGTGGGAGGGATCTGACGTGTCATCTACGGATGGGGTTTCCAGGGAGGGGCCTGGCATGGACCCGAAGCTGATCAACGACTGCGTGCACTGCGGGTTCTGCCTGCCGACATGTCCGACTTATGCGTTGTGGGGCGAGGAAATGGACTCGCCGCGCGGGCGGATCCACCTCATGAAGCAGCACGTCGAGGGCACGCCGATCACCCCGGAAATGGCGGGACATTTCGATGCCTGTCTTGGTTGCATGGCGTGTGTCACGGCTTGTCCGTCGGGGGTGCAGTACGACCGGCTGATCGAGCAGACCAGGGTGGTGGTCGAGCGGGAGCACGTACGCGAGCCGCGGGAGCGGGCCGTGCGCGGGATCGTGTTCAGCCTGTTCCCCTACCCGCGCAGGCTGCGGCTGCTGCGGCCGACGATGTGGTTGTCCGCGCGGATGGCGCCGTTCCTCACCCGGGTCAATCCGAGCCTCGGCGCCATGGCCGCGCTCGCGCCGCGGGTGCAGCACCGGCAGCGGATGCCGCGCGTGGTCAGGGCCAGAGGGGAGCGCAGGGCCGTGGTGGGGATGCTCACCGGGTGCGTGCAGGGAGAGTTCTTCCCGCAGGTCAACGCGGCCACCGCGCGGGTGCTCGCGCTGGAGGGCTGCGACGTGGTGATCGCGCGCGGCCAGGGCTGCTGCGGGGCGCTCAGCGTGCACTCCGGGCTCCAGGACCAGGCCAGGCGGCTGGCGCGCCGGACGGTCCGGGCGTTCGAGCGGGCCGGAGTGGACACCGTCGTGGTGAACGCGGCCGGTTGCGGCTCGACCATGAAGGAGTACGGCGAGCTGCTCGGCAGCGAGCCCGGGTTCAGGGTCGTCGACCTGTCGGAATATCTGGCCGAGCTGGGGCCCGTGGCCAAGCGGCACCCGCTGCCGCTCACCGTCGCCTACCACGACGCCTGCCACCTGGCCCACGCCCAAGGGATCCGCTCCCAGCCGCGCGAGCTGCTGAGCGGCATCCCCGAGCTGGAGCTGCGCGAGATCCCCGAGTCGGCGATCTGTTGCGGCTCGGCGGGCACGTACAACATCCTGCAGCCCGAGGCCGCCCGCGACCTCGGCGACAGGAAGGCCGCGGCGGTCGGCACGACCGGCGCCGAGCTGCTGGTCTCCGCCAACCCCGGGTGCACCATGCAGATCGCCTCGGCCATGCGGCGCGCGGGAGCGGAGATCAGGGTGGCGCACACGGCCGAGGTCCTCGACGCCTCGCTGCGCGGGGTCTCCCTATGAGTGTGCAGTCGGTCGAGCGGGCGCTCGACGTGCTGGAGGCCCTGGCCGAGCACGGGGGCGAGGCGGGCCTGTCGGAGATCGCCGCCAGGACCGGCCTCCCGTACGGGACCATCCACCGGCTGCTGCAGACCCTGCTCGCCCGCGGCTACGTGCGCCAGGAATCCGACCGCCGCTATGCCCTGGGCGGCGGGCTCGTGCGCCTGGGCGGCATCGCCGAGAGCATGGTGGGCGTGTGGGCGCAGCCGTACCTCACCAAGATGGTCGAGCTGTCCGGCGAGACCGCGAACCTGGCCGTGCTCGAAGGCGACTTCATCGTCTACGTGGCGCAGGTGCCGTCGCCGCGCAGGCTGCGCATGTTCGCCGAGGTCGGCCGGCGGGTGTTGCCGCACAGCACGGCCGTGGGCAAGGTGCTGCTAGCCGGGCGGGCCGCCGCGAACGCGGTCGCGGTGTTCGAGCGGACGGGCATGCCGAGGCGCACCCCGAACACGATCATCGACCTGACCGCCATGCTCGCCGAGCTCGACCTGGTCAAGACCCGCGGCTATGCCATGGACCTGGGCGAGGAGGAGCTCGGCGTGCACTGCCTGGCCGTGCCCGTGTGGGACGGCGACCGGGTGGTGGCCGCGATGTCAGTGTCGGGGCCCGCCGAGCGGATCGCCGCGCTGGACCGCGACGACCTGGCGGAGGGCATGCGTAAGATCGCACTCGACTTCGGCAACGAGCTCAACCCCGTGGCTGACGCAAGCTGAAGAATCCGCCGCCTCCCGGGTGGTTGACGACCGCGATGCGGCCGTAGGGCGACTCGAACGGCGGCACCGGCACCTCGCCGCCCAGCTCGGCCACCTTCGCGGCGGCGGCGTCGAGGTCGGCCACGTCGAAGTAGACCATCCAGTGCGGCGGCACGCCTTCCCAGTGCTCGTCCATCTGCAGCCGCCCGCAGACGGGCTCGCCGCCCGCGTTGTAGACGGTGTAGTCGATGCCGCCAAGCACCGGCTCCGTTTCGTACGGGAACACCGCGCCGTAGAACGCGTCCGCCCCCTTGCCGTCGGGGGTGTTGACCTCGGCCCAGCTCATCGCCCCCGGCTCGGCCTGCACGCCCGCCCCGATGAACTCGGGCGTCGGCTGGTAGATCGCGAACTTCGCCCCGAACGGATCCCTCGCCAGCGCGTAGCTCGCCACCGGCCCCTCGATCAGCTTGCCGCCCGCCGCGTCGAGCCTGGCGATGGTCGCCGACAGGTCGGAGGTCGACAGGTAGACCGTCCACGCGGCCGGGTCGTCGGCCTGCGGGTCGGGCGTGATGGCGGCCACGGGACGGCCGCCGACGTGGCAGATCGTCCACCCGCCCTGGTCACGGCACTCCCAGCCCAGCAGCTCGGCGTAGAAGCGCTCCGCGGCGACGGCGTCTCTGGTGAGGAGCTGCGCCCAGCAGGGCGCGCCGTCGGCGTAACTGGTTTTCTGTACCATGCCGCGAGCCTGCCACACGGCTCCGACAAAGTATTCTGTTGCGCTATGAGCAACACTACGACGGTTCAGTCGGTCGATCGGGCCATCGCGATCCTGGAGATCCTCGCCCGCGAGGGCGCCACCCGCGTCACCGACCTCGCGGTGGAGCTCGACGTGCACAAGTCCACGGCGTTCCGGCTGCTGGCGGCACTGGAGCAGGGCGGGCTGGTGGAGCAGAGCGGCGACCGGGGGCGCTACCGGCTCGGATTCGGCGTCGTACGGCTGGCGGGCGCCGCCACGGCCCAGCTGGACCTGTCGCGGGAGAGCCGGCCGGTGTGCCTGCGTCTGGCGCAGGCGGTCGGCGAGACCGTCAACATCGCGGTGCCGCAGGACGGCGACACGGTCAACATCAGCCAGGTACGCGGCCCCGCGGCGATCAGCGGCCACAACTGGGTCGGGCAGCGCACCCCCTCCCACGCCACGTCCAGCGGGAAGGTGCTGCTGGCCTTCGGCGCCCTGCGGCTGCCCGCCGGGCTGGAGCGTTACACGCCGCGGACGATCACCTCGGAGGCCGGGCTGGAGCTCGGCGAGATCAGGGAGCGCGGCTGGGCCGCCACCGTGGAGGAGCTGGAGGTGGGCCTGAACGCGGTGGCGGCGCCGATCAGGGGCAGCGACGGCTCGGTGGTGGCCGCGGTCAGCGCCTCGGGGCCGTCCTACCGGCTGACGCCGGACCGGCTGCCGGAGGTGGGCGAGCTGCTCGTCGAGGGCGCCCGGGAGATAAGCCAGCGAATCGGCTATTACCGTTAGGGCATGTGTCGAAGCATCAAGACCCTGCGGCCCCCGTTCACCGAGAATGTGACCGACGAGGACGTGCGAGCGGCCGCGTTGCAGTACGTCAGGAAGATCTCCGGCTTCCGCGCCCCGGCCGCGCACAACGCTGAGGCGTTCGATCGGGCGGTCGAGACGATCGCGAAGGCATCGGAGGAGTTGCTGGGGGCGCTCCAAGTTCGCGGAGCTCGTTGACAGCCACTCGCGGCGGGAGAAGTGTTCCCTCGTAGAAGCCCAAGCGAGGGAGCTCCCATGATCAGCGGGCTGTACCAGGGACAGGACGGCGACTCGCGGCTGGCGCTCCGGGTCGACGTCGACGGGGCCAGGCCCACCGGGCGGGTGAGCGGCGACCTGTTCACCGTGGCGGGCGCGACGACGTCCTACGTCGGCTCGTTCGTGGTGAACGCCCCATCCGTGCGGGCCGAGCGGATCCAGGGGCGGGGGGTCTTCACGTTCGACACCGCGGTGAAGGACGTGAGCGTCACGATCATCGACGGGTCGGGGACCGCCGCGGTGGCCGGGCGTACTTATCAGGTGGCCTTCGCCTCGCCGTACTTCCGCAGCGTGCTGCTGGAGCAGGACTCCGTGACGGGGACCGTGCCGTTCGTGTCGTACCAGACCGGTACGCTGCCCGGGCCGAGCGGCTCGCCGGCGAGGGAGCTGAGCGTGAGCGCGGCCTACGCGGAGGCGGGCATCGAGCTGACCCTGGCGCAGCCGGGCGTGATCCCGGTCGACGGGTCGGGCGCGGACCTGGCGTGGGACGACGCCGAGTTGCACCACGCGATGACGCAGCAGTTCAGCGCGTTCGGCGACGCGCCCGCGTGGCGGGTGTGGCTGCTGGTGGCCAGCAAGCACGTGGGCGGCTACCGGGGGATCATGTTCGACTACAACGACGCGCACCAGCGGCAGGGGTCCGCGGTGTTCTACGACGCGATCAAGGGGGCGACGCCGCAGGCGCAACGGGCGCAATTACGGACTTATGTCCATGAGTTAGGGCACGCCTTCAACCTCCTGCATTCGTGGCAGAAGAACCTCGCCACTCCACCTCAACCGCTGGGCCCTGACGGGGGCTTCGGTGATCTGTCGTGGATGAATTATGTGCAGAACTACCGCCCCAACGGCGAGCCCGGCTACTGGGCCGCGTTCCCCTTCGAGTTCACCGATCCCGAGCTGGTGCACCTGCGCCACGGCTTCTACCGGGACGTGGCCATGGGGGCGAACGCGTTCGGCATCGGAGCCGCCGAAATAGCCCCCTTCGAGCAGCCGGTCGAGGACCGCTCGGGGCTGCGGCTGGAGTTGCGCGCCAAGGAGTCGTTCGAGCTCGGTGAGCCCGTCGTGGTCGAGCTCAAGCTGTCCTACGCGGGCGAGCCCCGCGCCACGCACGGCCACCTGCATCCCGACACGGAGTTCACCCAGGTGTCGATCACGCAGCCGGGCGGCAGAACCGTGCTCTACCGGCCGATGATGCGGCACTGCGTGGACACCTCGCCGGAGATCCGGCTGGACGCGGGCAACCCGGCGATGTACCGCAGCGCGTACATCGGGCACGGCCGCGACGGCCACTACTTCCAGCAGCCCGGCGAATACCATGTGCGCGCCCAGTACGTCGCCGCCGACGGCTCCCGCATCGTCTCCCCCGCCTGCCTGGTCAGGGTGCGGTTCCCGGTCACCCGCGACGACCACCAGGTGGCCGAGCTGATGCTGGGCGAGGAGCAGGGCAAACTGTTCTCGCTGCTGGGCTCCGACTCGCCGGCGCTGCGCTCGGGCAACCTGGCGCTGGACGAGGTGATCGACAGGTACGGCGACCACCCGCTGTCCGTCTACGCCCGGATGGTCAAGGGGTTGAACGCCGAGCGGGAGTTCAAGGCGCTGACGGCGGGCAAACGGCTGCGAGTCCGGCCGCCGGACCCCAAACAGGGCATCGAGCACCTCACCCGGGTCGCCCGCGCGGCCAGCATCGACAACATCACGCTCAACCTGGTGATGCGCCGCCTGGCCAGGGCCGAAGCGCGGCAGGGCGATCTGGGGCGGGCGAACGCGGTCATGGACGAGATGGTCGCCACGTTCGAGTCCAAGGGCGTGAACGCCGTCGTCATGGGACAGATCCGACGGCAGGCCGAGCTGACGAAGGCCGCGCTCAGTGCCGAAGCGTGACCGGCTGGCCGCCCGAGCAGATGATCTTGAGTTCGACCTCTTCGCCCTCGTCCGGCTCGAACTCGACCTTGGCCTCGCGGGCCGGCCCCGCCTCGACGCCGTCCACGGAATAGCCCTGGGCGGGGCTCCACGAGCGCAGCGTGACCTGGTCACCGTCGCAGGAGGCGATCACGGTGCCGCCCGCGCTGCGGATCAGCTTGCCCTGGGACGCCTGTGCGGGAGTGCCGGTCGGCGCGGCGACGGTGCGCGGGGTGGCCGTGGTGAGGGCGGCGCGGACCTCCGCAGGGCTGAGCACATGGCTGGAGCTGCCGGTGAGGCCGGTGCCGAGCAGCCCGAGCACCGCCACCGCCGCGCCGGTGGCGGCGACGGCGGTGACGGCCCAGGCCAGGACGAGTCTCTTCATCGCCTTCACCTTTCCCCAGGTACGGCTAAGGCCAGGTTAAGGCGACGCTAAGGCTGCCCAAGGCACGCTCATCGAGCGTCTACGTTCTTGTACATGGCCGACATCCTGCTCATCGAGGACGACGTGGCGATTCGCACGGCGCTCAGCCGTGGGCTGCGGGAGCTGGGGCACGCCGTCTCCTCCTCGCCGACGGCGCTGGACGGGCTGCGGCTGGCCGTACAGGATCGTCCTGATCTGATCGTGCTCGATCTGGGGTTGCCCGACCTCGACGGGGTGGAGCTGCTGCGGATGTTGCGGGCGGTCAGCCGGGTGCCGGTGATCGTGGCGACCGCCCGCGACGGAGACGCCGAGATGGTGCCGGTGCTGGACGCGGGGGCCGACGACTACGTGGTCAAGCCGTACAGCGCGGCGCAGCTCGACGCGCGGGTCAGGGCGGTGTTGCGGCGGGCGGGCGGGTCGGCGCCTGAGCCGCTGGCGGTGGGTTCGCTGCGGGTGGACCCGCGGGCGCGCACCGCCACGCTCGACGGGACGGCGCTGGATCTGACGCCGCGGGAGTTCGACGTGCTGCACTATCTCGCCGCGCGGCCCGGTGAGGTGGTCACCAAGCGGGAGCTGCTGACGGAGGTGTGGCAGTTGCCGTACGGCGGGGCGGACAAGACCGTGGACGTGCACCTGTCGTGGCTGCGCAGGAAGCTGGGCGAGACGGCGTCGGAGCCCCGCTACCTGCACACGGTGCGCGGCGTCGGCGTCAAGCTGGTCGAGCCGTCGTGAGGCGGTGGTTGGCGCTGCTGGTGGCGGCGACGACGTCGCTCGTGCTGATCGCGTTGCTGGTGCCGATGGCGCTGCTGATCCGCGCCGTGGCCGAGAACGGCGCCATGAGCCGGGCCACGGCCGCCGCCGAGTCCGTCGCGCTCGCGGTGGGCACGCCCGACCTCGCGCTGGCCGTGGAGCAGGTGTCGCGTCCTGTGACGGTGTTCCTGCCCGACGGCCGTACGGTGGGCGCGGCCGCCACCCGTACCGACGCCGTACGCCTGGCCGCGACGGGACGCAGCGTGACCGCCTCCGCCACCGGGGGCAGGGAGGTGCTCGTCTCGGCGCAGTCGCCCGGGGGCACGGCCGTGATCAGGGTGTTCGTGCCGGACACCGAGCTGATGAGGGGCGTGCGGGAGGCGTGGCTGGCGCTGCTCCTGCTCGGCCTCGCGCTCGTGGTGCTGGGGATCGTGCTGGCCGACCGGCTGGCGCTGGCCGTGACGCGGCCGGTGGACGGGCTCGCCCGGGTCTCGCACCGGCTCGCTGGCGGCGATCTGACGGCTCGGGCGGAGCTCGGCGGGCCTCCCGAGGTGCGTTCCGTGGCGCTGGCGCTCAACCAGCTCGCGGGGCGGATCGACGAACTGCTGGTGGCGGAGCGGGAGTCGGTGGCGGACCTGTCGCACCGGCTGCGTACCCCGTTGACGGGCCTCAGGCTGGACGCGGAGTCGCTGCGCGACCCGGAGGAGGCGGCGCGGGTGCAGGCCAGGGTGGACGCGCTGGAGCGGGCGGTGAGCGCGGTCATCACGGAGGCGCGGCGCCGCTCGGCCGGGCGCGACTCCTGCGACGCGGCGGTGGTGGTGCGGGAGCGGGTGCGGTTCTGGTCGGTGCTGGCCGAGGACCAGGGGCGCGAGTTGACGATCTCCCTGCCCGCCGCCCCGCTGCCGGTCGCGGTGGGCGCCGAGGAGCTGGCGGCCTGCGTGGACGCACTGCTCGGCAACGTCTTCGCGCACACCCCCGAAGGGTCCGCCATGTCCGTACGGTTGGCGCCCCATCCTTCGGGCGCCCTGCTGGCGGTCGAGGACTCGGGACCCGGGTTCGATCCGGCGCTGCTGGAACGGGGCAACAGCGGCGGCGGCTCGACGGGGCTCGGCCTCGACATCGCCCGCCGCACCGCCGAATCATGCGGCGGCCACCTGACCGTCTCCACGCCTTCTGGGGGCGGCGCGTGCGTAGAGGTGCTCTTGACGACGCGACCCATGCGTGATCGGTCGTTCACGCTTGGTGGCGGCGGGAGCCATTAACCATGGCTTAGCGCGCGGTTATCGATGATCGCGATTTCGTGGAGACATGCGGATCACGAAGAAGTTCATCGTTGCAGGTGCCGGGGTCGTCGCGCTGGTCGCGGGCGGGGGCGCCGCCTTCGCCGCCACCACCTCCGCCGCCGCGCCGAAGGTCACGGCGGAGGGGGCCATGGAGATCGCGCACAAGGCGGTGCCGGGGGCCTGGGTCAGCGAGGTCGACTACGACCGCCGGGGCACGCGGCCGGACGTGTGGGAGATCGAGCTGGTCAAGGGCTCGCAGCGGCACGAGGTGGACGTGGACGCGTCCTCGGGCAAGGTCACCAAGCAGGAGACGAAGCGGGCGGACCGGGACGACGACCACGGGCACGACGACCACGACGACCACGACGACGACTGATCCCCCTGTGCCGGCCCGCCGATCACGACGGCGGGCCGGCGTTCCTATGCGACCTCGAACGTCTGGCCATCCACGGGAAACGCGATGTTGGGCCGCGACGATCCGGTGACCTCGTCGCCGAGATGGGTGGCGATCAGCGGGTCATTCTCATGACGATCGGTCTGTGGTCGGAGAGGGTGCTTGAGAGTACGGAGCCGCTCGTGGTGGTGACTCCTCTCGTGTACACGTAGTCGATGCGGGCGTCGCCGAGGGTCGGCTGGTTGGCGTACCTGGCGCCGGTGTCCGCCCAGCCCGCGCTCACGAACCGCTTCGACAGCGCGTCGGTGGGCAGGGCGTTGAAGTCGCCGGTGAGGATCAGCTGGGATCTGGAGCCGAAGTAGTTGAGGATCTTGTTCGCCTGAGCCTCGCGGCTGACCGCGCGTATAGCCGTCAGCAGCCGTCCAGGATGGTCTCCATGGCGTCCTTCTCCGCCGAGGTGAGCCAGACCTCGTACTTCGCCTTCACGTCGATCTGCCTGGCGATGTAGGCGCAGCGGTACTGCTTGCGGGGCGGGAGCCAGGTGGCGGCGTCGGAGTCGCTCTTCTGGCCGTTCAGGGGGCCGTCCACCGCCATGAGGTTCAGCGGGTCGTTGGCGAACTCCTTGCGCTTGGTCGCCGACCACTGCTGCGCGCCCTTCTGCCAGGCGTCCGACAGCGGTATCAGGTGGTCGATCTGGACCTCCGTGCTGGTGTCCTGGCCGCGCTTGAAGCTGATCGTCTTGCCGCTGTACGGGTCGTCGAGCGTGCCGCTCAGCACGATGCAGTCGTGGGTGCCCGCCTTGAACTTCTCGTTCTCCAGGTCGCGCTTGAGTATGTCGTTACGGGTGTCGCAGCCGTTGTGGTCCACGTCGGACCAGGCTGGGCCGAACTCGTCGCGGTCGAAGCCGGTCTTGGGGGCGCGGCCCTTGACCGCTAACTTGGCCAGCTTCTGGCGGGCCTCCGTCACCGAGGCCGAGTCGGGCTTGGCGGTCTCGGGGCTCGTGGACTGCGCCTCCAAACCGCCACAGCCGGTCAATACCGCCATCGTCGCCAAACCGGCCATGAACGTCCGAACTCGCACCCGTACCCCCAGACTCCGATTTTTCCGTAAAGTCTAGGTAATCAAGTGCCCATAAATGGTCTTATAACGCCGCGAGGGCGTCGATCAGCCACTCTGCCAGGTATCTGGTGAAGGATGATCTGACGTAGATGCGGTACGTGCCGGGGGATCTCCGTTCCAGTAGCACCGCGGTCTGAGCCAGCAGGGTCTGAGCGTGGCCGGGGAACGCTGATGGGTGCAGGTCGATGGGGCAGCCGGTGATCAGCACGTCCTCGGCCTGGGGGCCTGAGAGCTCCAGGATCGTGCGTTGGTCCGATACGTCCACCCATTCCGGCTGTGGTTGGAAATTTCCGGATATGAGCCACCACGACGGGCCCAGCCGGAGGCCCACGCCCGGGTCCGTTCCACGCACCTCCCACGTGGGCTCGAAAGGGGCTTCGCGCAGGCGTACGGACGGGGTGCTCACGGCCTCGAAGCGGGCGGCGAAGGCGGCGGCGGGGCTCTCCACGCGGCATTCGCCCACGTACGAGGGAAGCGAGCCCTCCAGCGGGTCGCCGTCGCGGCGGGCGTTCTCCGGGTCGTAGAAGACGGGCTCCACGACGGTCACGCCGTGCGCCGCTCCCCCGGACACCGCCGTGATCCGGTCGCCTTGCGCGACGTTCCTGGCCATGGCGAGGCTGAACGTGCGGCCGAGCGCGGCGCTGGCATAACTGGAGGTCACATGGCCGATCATCGGTGCGGCGCCGTCCAAGATCCCGCCGGACGGCGCCCCAGCGTCCGCGGGCCGGGCGAGCAGCTGGGCGCCTTCCTCCACGAGCGTCGCCGGGTCGTCGGTCAGCAGGCCGATCAGACGCTTGCGGTCGTTCCTGGCGGTGTCCGGCCGGGCGTGGGAGCGCTTGCCGACGAAGTCCGGCTTGCGCTTGGAGACGATCCACGACATGCCGAGGTCCTGCGGGGTGACGGTGCCGTCGGTCTCCTGGCCGACGATCGCGAACCCCTTCTCGGCGCGCAGCACGTGCATGGTCTCGGTCCCGTACGGCACCGCGCCCAGGTCCAGCACCGCCTCCCACAGCGCCCTGCCGTACCGCCAGGGCACGTTGACCTCGTAGGCCAGCTCGCCCGAGAAGCTGATCCTGAACACCCGGCCTTCGACGCCGAGCACGGAGGTGCTCGCGTACCGCATGAATGCCAGTTCGACCGCTCCGGGCGCGACGGCCGCGATGATCTCCCGGGCGCGTGGTCCGACGACGGCGACCGTCGCCCAGTGGTCCGTGACCGACGTGAACGACACGTCCAGGTCCGGCCACTCCGTCTGATGCCACTCCTCCAGCCAGTCGAGCACCGCGGCGGCGTTGCCCGTGGTCGTGGTCATCAGGAAGTGGTCCTCGGCGAGCCTGGTCGTGGTGCCGTCGTCGAACACCATGCCGTCCGCCGTGCACATCAGCCCGTAGCGGCAGGCGCCGACGGCCAAGGTGGAGTACATGTTCGTGTAGATCCGGTCGAGGAACTCCCCCGCGCCGCCGCCCCGGATGTCGATCTTGCCGAGGGTGGAGGCGTCCATGGCGGCGACGGAGGTGCGGGCCGCGCGGCATTCGCGCCGCACGGCGGCCTCCATCGGCTCGCCGTCCTGGGGGAAGTACCACGGGCGCTTCCACTGGCCGACGTCCTCGAACACCGCTCCCCTGGCCACGTGCGCGTCGTGCATGGCGGTGGTCCTGACGGGGTCGGACAACGCGCCGCGATCACGTCCTGCCAGGGTGGCGAAGGACACCGGCGCGTACGGGGGCCGGAACGTGGTGGTGCCCACCTGGCCGGGCGCGGCTCCGAGGAGGGCCGACATGACGCCCACGACGACCGCTCCCGAGGTCTTGCCCTGGTCGGCGCCGGTGCCCGCGGTGGTGTAGCGCTTGACGTGCTCGACCGACCGCATCCCGGTCGCCGTCGCCCTGGCCAGGTCGGCGACGGTCACGTCCCGGTGCAGGTCCACGAACGCGGGCTCGTCCGAAGGTGCGTCGACCGTCCAGAGGGCGGCTGGTGGCCGTTGAGGCCGCTCGTCGCACTCCGGCACCCGCAACTCGGCCGCCTCGGGGCGTCTGCCGTCAAGCGCCGGCTCGGCGGCCTCCGCGCCGGCGGCGTACCCGTCGGCAATGGCCTCTCGGGTGCCGTAGACGCCCCTGCATGCTCCGGCCGAACGCTCCGCCTGGGCCGAGGTGCCCGGGACGAAAGCCTGCAAGGCCTCGTCGAAGCGAACCCGTCCCTGCGACTGGCTGAACAGGTGCACGGCCGGGTTCCAGCCGCCCGCGACCGCCAGCAGGTCGGCCGGGAAGTGCCGATCACCGACCTGGACGCCCGTGAGCACGCCCTCCGCGTCACCCGTCGTCCCGGTCACCACCTGACCGGCCAGCACCTCGACGTCGTGCGCAAGCCCCTCGGGGCGCGGATCAACGACCGTCACGTCCATTCCGCAAGCCACGAGGTCGCGCGCCGCCTCATAGCCCGAATCCGCGCACGCGAACACCACCGCCCGCCGCCCGGCACGAACGCCGTAGCGGTTCGCGTAGGCCCGCGCGGCCGAGGCCAGCATCACCCCCGGCCGGTCGTTCCCGGGGAAGGCGACCGAGCGCTCGTGCGCCCCCGTCGCCAGCACCACCCTCCGCGCCCTGATGTGCCACAGCCGCTCACCCTGAGCCCTACGCTCCACGGCCACCACATAGTTGTGGTCGTAGTAACCGACAGCGGTCGTCCTGGTGAGCACCCGGGCAGGCAACGAGAGTCCAGCCACCCACTCCAGAGCGGGAGCGCCGTCCAGAACAACCTGGCTGTTCAGCAGGTCACCGCCCAAAAGGGGCTGGTCGTCCACGAGGATCACCCGCGCCCCCGACTGCCCGGCCGCGACGGTGGCGGCCAGCCCGGCGGGGCCACCGCCGATCACCAGGACGTCGCAGTGCAGGTAACCCTTGTCGCAACGCCGATCGTCCGCGGCGTCCAGGTCCACCCGCCCCTTGCCGCGCAGGCTCCACGCCTCCAGCCCGTCGTACAGCTCCACGGTGGTGGCCGCCAGCATCGGATCGGCGCCCACCCGGACCAGCGCGTTCGGCTCCTCGGGCCCGGCGGTGAAGATCCCGCGCGGCCGCCCCAGCTCCACGCTGCGGCCCACCACCCGCACCCCGTTGCGCAGCAGCGCCGCCGCCAGCGTGTCACCCGGCTCAGCCACCAGCGACCGGCCGTCGAACGTGAACCTCATGGGGCCTTCCTGATCTCGTGGGTGACCGTGTGCCGCTCGACGTCGAACCAGGTCCGGCAGCCGTGCCCGTGGAACCAGCGCTCGCGGAACCAGCCCTTGGGGTTGTCACGCAGGAACACGTACTCGGCCCACTCCTGATCCGACGTCTCGCCGGCGGGGTAGGCGATGCCGGCCTGGCCGCCGTACCGGAACTCGTTCTCGTCTCTGGGGCCGCAGTGGGGGCAGGCGATCAGCAACATCAGTGCGCCACCGCCGCCGCGCCGTGCTCGTCGATGAGCGCCCCCGTGCTGAACCTGTCCAGCGCGAACGGCTCCGCCAGCGGATGCGGCCTCTCGTGAGCGAGCGTGTCGGCGTACACCCAGCCGGCGCCGGGAGTGGCCTTGAAGCCGCCGGTGCCCCAGCCCGCGTTGATGTAGAGGCCGTCCACGGGGGTCGGACCGACGATGGGCGACGCGTCCGGGGAGACGTCCACGATGCCCGCCCAGGTGCGCAGCACCCGAACCCGGCTGAAGATCGGGAACAGCTCCAGCGCCGCCGCCATCTGCGCCTCGATGACGTGCACGCCGCCGCGCTGCCCATAGGAGTTGTACGCGTCGATCCCCGCCCCCATGACCAGCTCACCCTTGTGTGCCTGGCTGACGTACACGTGGACGGCGTTCGACATGACCACGCAGTCGAGCACCGGCTCCAGCAACTCTGACACCAGCGCCTGGAGCGGGTGCGACTGCAGTGGCAGCCGGATCCCGGCCTGCGCGGCCAGCACCGACGTGTGCCCGGCCGCCGCGAGCGCGACCTTCCCGGCCGCGATCCGCCCACGCGAGGTCTGTACGGCCATCACCCGATTTTTCGTGATCTCGAACCCCGTGACCTCGCACCCCTGGATGAGATCGATCCCGTACGCGTCCGCCTTGCGAGCCAGCGCCCAGGCCACGTGATCATGCTTGGCGATCCCGCCGCGCCGCTGCAAGGTCGCGCCCATGACCGGGTAGCGGGCCCGGTCGGACACGTTGATGATCGGGCAGAACTTCTTCACCTCGTCCGCGTCCAGCCATTCGGCGTCCACGCCGTTGAGCCGGTTCGCGTTGACCCGCCGCCGGCCCTCGCGCACGTCGCCCAGGCTGTGCGCCAGGTTGAGCACCCCGCGCTGGCTGAACTGCAGGTCGTAGTCCAGCTCCGCGCTCAGCCCCTCCCACAACTTCAGCGAGTGCTCGTAGATCGCGGCGCTCTCGTCCCACAGGTAGTTGGAGCGGATGATGGTGGTGTTGCGGGCCATGTTCCCGCCGGCCAGCCAGCCTCGTTCCAGGACGGCGACGTTCGTCAGGCCGTGGTTCCTGGCCAGGTAGTACGCGGTGGCCAGGCCGTGCCCGCCGCCGCCCACGATCACCACGTCGTACGCCGGCTTGGGGTCGGGGTTACGCCAGAGGATCAACGTTTGATCTTCTCCATCCCGGGGTCGAACAGCGGCTCGGCGGCGACTTCCGCAGGGACGCGGCGGCCGAAGTAGGAAATATCCACAATTGTCCCGGGCACGGCGAGCTCGATCGGCAACCAGGCGTACGCGATGGGACTCTGGATGGTGTGGCCGTAGGCCGCGCTGGTGACGTACCCGACCGTGCGCCCCTCATGCCTTACTGGCTCCTTGCCCATAACCACTTCGGTGCTGAGCAGCGGCACCAGCTTGCGGGTGATCTCCGTGGAGAGGGCGTCGCGGCCGATGAAGTCCTTGTCGGTCTTGACGGCGAAGGCCAGCCCCGCCTCGTACGGGTTGTGCTCGGTCGTCATGTCGACCCCCCACAGCCGGTAGCCCTTCTCCAGCCGCAGGCTGTTGAAGGCCGCCCGCCCACCCGCGACGGCCAGCCCGGGGGCCCAGAGCGTGTCCCACAGCTTGAGGCCCATGTCGGCGCTGGTGTAGAGCTCCCAGCCCAGCTCGCCCACATAGGAGACGCGTAGCGCCAGCACCGGAACATGCCCGATATATCCGGACTTGCAGGTGAAGTAGCGGAAGCCCTCGTGGGACAGGTCCATGTCGGTCAGCCCCTGCACCAGCTCCCTGGCCCGCGGTCCCCACACGCCGACACAGCAGGTGCCGGGCGTGATGTCGCGTACCTGCACGCCGCCGGGCGCGTGCCGGGTCAGCCAGTCGAGGTCGAGGTTGCCGTTCGCGCCGATCTGGAAGCGGTCCTCCGCCAGCCGCGCCACCGTGAGGTCGGACCTGATGCCGCCCCTGGCGTCGAGCAGCAGCGTATAGGTGACCGAGCCGGGCTTCCTGTCGACGTTGTTCGTGGTCATGCGCTGCAGGAACCCCACCGCGCCAGGGCCGCCGACCTCGATCCGCTTGAGCGGCGTCATGTCGTAGAGCGCGGCCTCTTCCCTGGTGGCGTGCGACTCGCCGGCCGCGATCGGCGACCAGTAGCGGCCGGCCCACTCGTCCCGCTGCGCGGCGCCCAGCTGCACCTTCGCGGGGAAGGGGAGATGGGAGGATCTGAGCTTCACGAGGTCCTCAAGGAGCGGCGCGTTGGACTCGAACCAGTGGGGCCGCTCCCACCCGGCCGCCTCCAGGAAGCTCGCCCCCAGCTCCCGCTGGCGCGGGTAGAACGGGCTGGTACGCAGCGGGCGCGGTGACTCCATCGGCTGGAGCGGGTGGATGATGTCGTAGACCTCGACGAAGTTCTGCTTGCCCCGCTCCTCGACGAACGCGGGCGCCAGCTGCGCCTGCTCGAACCTGCTCAGCTCGCACTCGTGCAGGTCGAACCCGGACGTCCCGGTCACCAGCAGCTCGGCGACGGCCTTGGCGACCCCGGCCGAGTGCGTCACCCAGACGGCCTCGGCCAGCCAGAACCCGTCCAGATGCGGCGCCTCGCCGATCAGCGGGAACCCGTCGGGCGTGAAGGAGAAGATCCCGTTGATGCCGTCCTCGTACTTGGACTCGGCCAGCGCGGGCAACAGCTCGACCGCGTCCCGCCAGGCGGGGTCGAAGTCCTCCTCGGTGAACGCCTGCACCGACGGCATGGTGGTGCCCTTGGGACCGATCTCCTCCTGGGTGACCGGCATGGGCCGGTGCGAGTAGGAGCCGACGCCGATGCGGTCGCCGTGCTGGCGGAAGTACAGGTCGCGGTCCTGGTGCCGGAGGATGGGGCCCTCCGGCTGGGGTGCCAGGGGACCGGACTTGGCGTACTGGTGGGCCAGCGGCAGCAGCGGCACGTTGAGCCCGGCCATCTTCCCGATCGAGGGCCCCCAGAACCCCGCTGCGCACACCACCACGTCGGCGGGGATCGTCCGGTATTCGCCCGAGGTCACCACCGAGACGCCGGTGACCCGGCCGCCCTGCTGCTCGATGCCCACCACCGTGTGCCCCGGCAGGAACCTGGCCCCGCGTTCCGTGGCCCGCGCCGCCTGCGCCTCGCCGCACGCGACCGCCGCCGCCAGCCCGTCACTGGGTACGTGGAACCCGCCGAGCACCTTGTCCCGGTCGAGCAGCGGCCACAACTCGGCGCACCTGCCGGTGTCGACCAGGTGCCCCTCGACTCCCCACGACTCGGCCCAGCCGTGCTTGCGGTGCAGGTCGGTCCAGCGTTCCGGGGTGGTGGCCACCTCCAGCCCGCCGACCTGACGGAAGCACCGCTCGCCGAGGGCGGTGTACTTGCGCACCGTGTACGCGGCGAACTCGGTCATCGTCTTCGACGGGTTCGTCTGGAAGACCAGGCCGGGGGCGTGCGAGCTGGATCCCCCAGCGGCGAAGAGCGGCCCCTGGTCGACGACGGTGACATCGGTCCACCCCCGCTCGGTGAGCTCGTCAGCGAGGGCACATCCCACGATCCCCGCCCCCACGATCACCAATCGGGGCCGACTCATGACGCCTCCGGTTGTTCCTTAATGCGCAACACGTACCGGACTACGCAACGACCATAGAGCCCCAGGCACTGCCGAACAAGCCTGACGTAATCTGAATCGGGATCATGGCACGTCAGGAAGAGAGTGACATGGCGCAGCGGCGCTTACTCGAGGGGCTCGGTGTCACCGTCGCCGAGGAGACGGCCTACCGCGCGCTGCTCAGGCACGGCCCCGCCACCCTGAGCCAGCTGGCCACCGAGACCGGCTCGTCCGCCGCCGCCATCCGGCGCATGTTGCCCAGGCTGGAGGACCTCGGGCTGATCTCCCGGGTCGCGGGCCGGCCGCTGCGACTGATCGCCACTCCCCCGAACATCGCCATCGACATCCTCGTCGCCCGCCGCCAGGAGGAGATCACCCACAGCAGGGCGGCCGCCGCGCTGCTGGCCACCGAGGTCGCCGAGCGCACCGGGCCGCACCCGGAGGAGGTGCTGGAGGTGGTGACCGGACGCGACGCCGTGGCCCGCCGCTATCTCCAGCTCGAGCGCAACGCCACCCAGGAGATGCTGGTGCTGGTGCATCCGCCGTACGCGGTGGACATCAGCGACGACCAGGAGAACCGGCAGCGGGCGGCCCGCCAGCGGGCGCCCACCCGCGGGATCTACAGCCCGCTGGCGTTCGAGCATCCGGGCATGCTGGCCCACACGCGAGAGGCCATCGCCGACGGCGAGCGGGCCAGGCTCGGCCAGGTGCCGGTCAAGCTGGCCATCGCCGACGCGGGCACGGCCATCCTGCCGCTGGTCTCCGACGAGGACAGGGCCGTGGAGAGCGCCCTCGTGGTGCACCCGTCGGCGCTGCTCGACGCCCTGGTGGGACTGTTCGAGACGTTGTGGCGCGCGGCCGTGCCGCTGCACCTGACCGCCGAGGACACCCTGGAGCCCGAGGTGTGGCCGCAGCCCCCGGACACGGAGGTGCTGGCGTTGCTGGCGGCCGGCATGAAGGACGACGCCATCGCCAGGCAGCTGGGGCTGAGCCCGCGTACGGTGCAGCGCCGCGTACAGGTGCTGTGCGAGCGCCTGGGCGCCAGGACCCGCTTCCACGCCGGTTTCCTCGCCGCCCAGCACGACCTGCTGGTCGCGCCCGAGAGCTAGGTGAGCAGGACCCCGCCGTCCACCGGCAGCGTCACCCCGGTGATGTACGAGGCCGCGTCGCTCGCCAGGAAAACGGCCGCGGCCACCAGCTCCGCCGGATCGCCGGGCCGCTTCATCACCGTCCTGGACTCCACGATCTGCTCGACGAAACCGGGTTTGAACTGCTCGGTCATCTCCGAGCGGAAGAACCCCGGCTCCAGGCAGTTGACCCTGATGCCGCGCCGCCCGGTCCACTGCTGCGCGAGATCCCGGGTGAGCCCGATCAGCGCCGCCTTCGACGCGCTGTAGGCGGCCTGCGGCAGCCCCACCGTGGTCTCGCCCAGCACGCTGCCGATGTTCACGATCGACGAGCCGGGACCCATCACCCGCGCGCACGCCTGCGCCATCCAGTAAGTCCCGTACAGGTTGACGTCGAAGACCTGCCGGAACTCCTCGGGGGTCTCGCGCACGGCGGGCACGGCACTGCCGATCCCGGCGTTGTTGATCAGCACGTCCACCTGGCCCATGGCCTCGACGGCCGCGGTGACGAGCGCGTCGCAGTCCTCCGGCTGTGACACGTCGGTCCGCACGGCCAGGCACCGGCGGCCGGTCTCCTCGACCAGCCGCCGCGTCTCCACCAGCCGGTCCTCGCGCCTGGCGCCGATCACGACGTCGGCGCCCGCCTCGGCCAGGCCGCGGGCGAAGGCGACGCCCAGCCCCGAGGAGGCACCGGTGACGATGGCCACCTTGCCGTCGAGGCTGAACCGCCCCAGCACGTCAGAGCCCGTATTCCTTGACGATCCGCTCGTGCCGCTCGACCTCGACGTCGATCTCGCGGGCCAGGTCGAGCCAGGCCAGCGGATGCACCCAACGCTCGGTGGCGTCGTCGAGCAGCGCGTCGACCTCGGAGGCCGACACGTCCGGCGGCACCGCGACCCACCCGAACACGCCCGGCAGCGACTCGCCGCTGGTCGGGTGGGTGACGGAGTAGTTTTCGTCGCTGTAGACCCACATCGGCCAGCCGCGCTCGGCCATGACCTCGGTGAAATCCGCCCAGTCAGACTCGCTCGGCGCGGCTCCGTCGAAGAAGTAGCTGGTGTAGCCGCCGGGCCGCAGGATGCGTACCGCCGCGAAGGGCGGCACGAAGTTCTGCTGCTCCTGGGGGTCGTCCGGGACGGGCTCCAGGAGCTGCGGGTCGAACACGACCAGGTCGCCGGCGTTGTAGTCCATGCCGCGTGGCTGCGGCAGGGCCAGCCTGGCGGTGGCGGGCCCGGTGCGGATCGAGAGCACCTGGCGCTGGCCGCCGTCGGGCGCGGGGAGGATGACCCTGATGAGGCCCATCTCCTCCTCGATCGGACCCTCCTTGGACTTGATCGGCATGCCGATCTTGGCCGCGCCCTTGCGCACGGTCTCCCAGTCCTCCGCCGAGGTGGCCATGACGATCATGCGCCAGACGTCCTCCTCGGCGAGCTCGTCGAGCACCTCGAGCAGCACCTCGGCGGCCCTGGCGTTGTGGTCGAGCTGCTGGGCGGCACCGGACAGCAGGCGGCGGGCCTCGACCCCGGCCCCGGCCGCGACGGCGTGCTCGGCGGCGTCGAGCGCCTCCTGCCAGCGCTCACGCGCGGTGTGCAGCCTGGCCAGGGCGACGTGCTGGGCGTCGTGCGGGAGCAGCGCGGCCAGCTGCTCCAGCCGCTCGTCCTGGCGGGCCTCGATGAGCAGCGTGGTCAGGTAGGCCACGTCGTCGGGGTCGGCGCCGGCGATGTCACCGCTGTCGACCAGCAGCTTCCAGTAGATGTCGGCGCCGGTGGCGGGGTAGCCGAGGAAACCGAGCGTGGTGGTGTGGCGGCGGGTGGCCTCCAGGTCCTGGCCGGACAGCGGCGCCAGCCAGCCGACCCACCTCTCCGGGTCGGCGTTGAAGCCGTCGGCGGCGTCGAAGAGGCCGACCCTCTCCTCCAGCGGGCCCGGAGCCTCGGGCTCGGTGGCGGCGCCGGCGACGGTCCGCAGCGCGGCGATGCGCTCGGCCAGCCCGCCGGTCTCGCGCAGCTCGGCGGCGCCCGACTCGGCCAGGTCGGCGAGCAGCCTGGCCTGCCACACGCCCTGCCTGGCGACGGCCAGGTCGCCCGCGATCAGCGCGAGCTCGACGCGGGCGCGGTAGCCGCCCATCATGCCGAAGTAGTCCATCCACTGGCGCAACACGCGGCCGAGCTGCCAGGTGTTGGTGATCTGCGAGGAGCCGGCCAGCTTGCTGACCGCCTGTGACCACTCCACGAACACGCGCGGGTGCTCGCCGACCACGTCGAGGTCGGGCAGCGCGTCCACGGCCTCGGCGGTGCGGCCGAGCGTGGCGAGGATGAGCGAGCGTCGCACGCCGTCGCGGTGCTCCTTGGCCACCGGGTCGTCCGGCTGGAACCCGGCCGCGGTCTGCAGCGCGTCGAGCGCGTCCGCGGCACGGCCCGCGGCGAGCAGCGCGCGGGCGCTCTCGGCGCCGAGCTCCCAGCTCGCCTCGCGCCCGGCCGTGCGCAGCCGCTCGACGGCGGACTCGGCGTAGGTGACGGCCTCGCCGGGCTTGCCCGCGTCGATGAGCGCGGCGACGTATTGCGTCACGAGCCCGGTGAAGGCCGGCCGCTCGGGGCTCACGCCGTCGATGAACGACCCCAGCGTCTCCAGGCGGTCACCCGCGTAGCCGGGGCCGTCGGCGTTGGCCCACGCGATCGCCAGCGCCTCCACCGCGGCCGGGGCGGCCGGGCACTCACGGACGTCTTCGCGCTGAGCGAACGCGAGAAGCTGCTGCGCATCGTCGATCGCGACCGCGCCCTGCGCCCGGTCGCCGATGCGGCCGATCAGGTGCCAGTAGCGGGCGTAGAACTCGAGCCAGGGCAGCTCCAGGGTCTCGGCCTGCTGCGCGATGGCCGGGGCCATGACGTCGAGCTGCGGATATCGGCCCTCATAGGCCTGTGCGGGGAGGTCTCCCAGCGCCATGGCGAGGCCAACGTTGCCCGCCTCGGAAAGCTGCTGCTGGGTTTCGCCGACCCAGGCCCAGATGTCCACGTCCATGGGCAGTCAGTCTGCCAGGTCAACGGGCGTGCCCAAAACGCAGAAGCTCGATGAGCTCGTCCGATTCACCGTCGTCGAGGGCCGAAAATACCGGCGCCATCAGGTCGTCGGTCTTCTCCTCCACCGCCGCCCGCCGCGCCACGACGTCAGGCCCGGGCGTGGCGTAGGGCTCTGGCCAGTTGAAGAACCTGGCGATCATCTCGCCCGCCGCCGTCCCGAACGGGGTCGCGTCGTGCCTGGTCGCGAGCGTCGCCTCCAGCGGGTGCAGGCCCGCCGCGATCACGGCGTTGGCGTGCAGGCCGCCGCGCAGCTCGCGTACGACGTGCATGAGCTGGACGGCGCGAGCGGGCGGGTCGTCGGCCAGCGGCACGGTCCGCCACCCGGCGAATAACGGGACGCCGACCGGCGAGGCCCGCTCGACGACCGGCTGGAGCAGCTCGGCGATCCTGCCGCAGCCGTCGTAGCCGCCCAGCTTGCGCCTGCCCCAGGCCCTGCACACCTCGGTGTAGAGTTCGACGGCGCGCTCGACGGGGAGCTTGCGGCCGCCGTTCCAGCTCTCTTCGACGTGTTCCGGCGGGAAGAAGACGACGACCGAGTTGACCACGTCGGCGTCGCACTCGCCGAGCACGCCGCAGCGGCCTCTGAAGTAGAGCTCGCGGGCGCCGAGCCCGTGTTCCTCGCAGACGGCCTTGGCCTCTCTGGAGACCATGAACCCGCCGCCGAACTGGCCGATGGGCGCCTTGGCCAGGGCCGCGGTCGTGCGTGGATCAGCCATGTCCACCACCTCGGTTCGGGAAGCGGACTCAGCATCCCTCAGGAGAACATCATTCTGCAAGCATCAGTTCGCCCTCGGCCACGATGATCGCGGCGCCCGTAAGGTAGCTGGTGTCCTCGTCGAGGGTGACGGTCAGCGTGCCGCCCGGCACCTCGACCGTCCACGTGCCGGTGGTGTCGCCCGACAGGTGCGCCGCGGCGATGGCCGTGGCCACCGCGCCGGTGCCGCAGGAGCGGGTCTCGCCGGAGCCGCGCTCGTAGACGCGCATGACCACGCGGCTGACCCCGACCGGGTTGAACAGCTCGATGTTGACGCCGCCGGGGAAGACGCCGGGGTCGAAGCCCGGCTGGTGGGTGAGGTCGAGCTGGACGACCGGGTCGCCGATGGCGCAGGCCAGATGGGGGTTGCCCATGTCGACGTGGAGCCCGGTGTATTCCTGGCCGCCGACGCTGGCCACGCTCTCGCCGTACACGACGGGCTTGCCCATGTCGACGGTGATGTCGCCGCTGGGCTCGACCCGGATCCTGCGCACGCCGCCCCTGGTGGCCACCGCGAACTCCGGCGGCTCCACCAGCCCGGCGTCGACCAGGTAGCGGGCGAACACGCGTACGCCGTTGCCGCACATCTCCGCCATGCTGCCGTCGGCGTTGCGGTAGTCCATGAACCACTCGGCCGCGGACGCCTGCTCGGTCACCTCGTGGCTCTGCTTGGTGCGCGCCACCCTGAGCACTCCGTCGGCCCCGATGCCGGCCCTCCTGTCGCAGATCCTGGCGACGAGCGCGGCGGACACGTCCACCCCGCCGTCGGGATCAGGCAGGATGACGAAATCGTTCTCGGTGCCGTGCCCCTTGAGAAAGCGCATTCTAGGAGTTTATGCGCACGGGTGTCCTGCGATCCGCGCGAGGGATCTCTCCAGGAGGTCGGGAGCGTCGTAGGGCAACCAGCACACCCGGGGGTCGCGGCGGAACCAGGACTCCTGGCGGCGGGCGAAGCGCCTGGTGGCCCTGACGGTCTCCTCGATCGCCTGCTCCTCGCTCCACTCGCCGTCCAGGAAGCGGATGACCTGGGCGTATCCGAGTGCGCGGCCCGCCGTGCGGCCCTCGGCCAGGCCCTGCCCGAGCAGCGCCCGTACCTCCTCGACCAGGCCCGCCCGCCACATGCGCTCGACCCTGACCGCGATCCGCTCGTCCAGCTCCGGCCTGGGCACCTCCAGGCCGAGCTGCACGCTGGGGTAGACGGCGTCGTAGGAGGGCATGGTGGCCGAGAAGGGACGCCCTGAGTGCTCGATCACCTCCAGGGCGCGCACGATGCGGCGGCCGTTGCTCGGCAGGATCGCCGCCGCGGCGGCCGGGTCGAGCTCTTTGAGCCGCTCGTAGAGGGGATCCGGGCCGCGTTCGGCCAGTTCGGACTCCAGCCTGGCCCTGATCTCCGGGTCGGTGCCGGGGAACTCCAGGTCGTCGATGGCCGCCCGGACGTAGAGGCCGCTGCCGCCGACCAGCACGGGCGTCTCGACGGACTCGAAGACCGCCCTGGCCAGCCGCTGGTATTCGGCCACGCTGGCCGTGACGGTGACGTCCCAGATGTCCAGCAGGTGGTGCGGGACCCCGCGCCGCTCGGCCGGGGTGAGCTTGGCCGTGCCGATGTCCATCCCCCGGTAGAGCTGCATGGAGTCGGCGTTGACGCATTCGCCGCCCAGCCGGAGCGCGAGGTCCACGGCGAGGTCGGACTTTCCGGCCGCGGTGGGGCCCACGACGGCGATGACTGGCTGCTGGCGCACAGCGACAAGTGTGCTAGAGATCCAGCAGTGTCGGCTGCAGGTAGCCCTCGTGGGTCAGCAGCCAGCGCTTGGTCTCCACGCCCTCGCCGCCGCTGAAGCCGCCCAGGCCGTTGCCCGCGATCACGCGGTGGCAGGGCACGACGATCGGGATCGGGTTGGAGCCCATGATCGAGCCGATCCCCCGGGCGGGCACGCTGGAACCGCTGCGCCGGGCGAGTTCGCCGTACGTGACGGCGGTGCCGTACGGGACCTGGTGGAGCGCCTGCAGGACCCGCAGCCGCGAGCCGGACATGAGCCGCCAGTCGATGGGCGTCTCGAAGGCCCGCAGGTCGCCGGCGAAATAAGCGTTGAGTTCGGCGACCGCGAAGGCCGTACGATCCGCATCATGGACTTCAGCCAGCCCGAGACGGTCGGCCAGCCCCGCACGGGACCCCCAGCCCGACGCCATGAGACCGACCTCGGTGACGGCCAGCACGAACGGGCCCACCGGCGTCGGCACCTCGGCCAAGGCGACTGTGGTCATCATGTCCTCACGTGAGCTCGTGGTGCTGGGCACTTCCAGCGCGGTTCCTACCCGACACCGTAACCACAACGGGTACCTTCTGCGCTGGGACGGTCAAGGCTTCCTTTTCGACCCCGGCGAGGGCACGCAGCGGCAGATGGTGCACGCCGGGCTGAGCGCGCACGACGTGCACTGGCTGTGCCTCACGCACTTCCACGGCGACCACTGCCTGGGCGTGCCCGGGATCGTCCAGCGCATCGCCCGCGACCGGGTCAGGCATCCGGTGCGCGCGGTCTTCCCCGCCTCCGGCGAGTCCTACTGGCGCAGGCTCCGCCACGCCGCCGCGTTCGCCGACACCTCCGTCATCTCCGAGCATCCCGTCTCCGGCGACCTGGCCGGCGTCGGCCCGCTGACCGCGCGCCGCCTGTCCCACCCCATCGAGTCGTACGGCTACCGCGTCCAGGAGCCCGCCGGGCGCCGCATGGTGCCCGGCAAGCTGGCCGCGCACGGCATCCGCGGCCCTGAGGTCGGCGAGCTCCAGCGCACCGGCTCCGTGCGCGGGGTCACGCTGGACCAGTGCAGCGTGCCCAAACCGGGGCAGAGCGCGGCGTTCGTCATGGACACCCGGCTCTGCGACGCCGTCTTCGAGCTGGCCTCGGGGGCGGACCTGCTGGTGATCGAGTCCACGTTCCTGTCCTCGGAGAGCGGGCTGGCCAAGGAATACGGGCATCTGACGGCGTTCGAGGCGGGGCTGGTGGCGGCGGACGCGGGGGTGCGCAGGCTGGTGCTCACACACTTCTCCGAGCGGTACGGGTTCGCCGACGAGCCGTCCTTCGCCGCGGAGGTGCGGCGCAGCTTCGACGGGGAGGTCGTGCTCGCCCGCGACCTGATGACGATCCCCGTACCGCGCCGTCAGGTCCACAGCCCGGATCAGTAGGGACTCTGACCTTCCCGCACCTTCGCGAACAGCCCCTGGGCGTAGACGTGCGCCGCCTGGTGCAGCCCGCCGCCGAAGCTGATCCTGGCCACCCCCAGCTCACCCAGCCGCGCGAGCGCCGGAACCCCCGGCCTGAACAGCACGTTCACCGGCGCTCCCAGTTCCCCGACCAGCGCCCGGATCTCGTCCTCATCGCCCAGCCCGATCGGGTACACGCAGTCGGCCCCCGCCGCCAGATACCGCCGCCCGCGCTCGACGGCCTCCTCGCGCGACGTCCGCCCGCGAATGTACGTGTCGATCCGCGCGTTGATCACCAACCCCGGCCCCGCGGCGTCCCGCACCCCCGCCAGGAAGTCCGCCTGGGCGCCGGCGTCGGCCAGCTCGCCCGTACCCGGAATGGAGTCCTCCAGGTTGCAGCCCACGGCTCCGGTCGCCAGCAGGCGTTCGGCCAGTTCGGCGGGCTTGAGCCGGTAGCCGCGCTCGACGTCGGCGGTGACGGGCACGTCGACGGCCCTGACCACCCGGGCCACGGCCGCCATCATCTCGCCGACCGGCGTGCCCTCGCCGTCCGCGTACCCCAGCACGCGGGCCACGGCCGCGCTGCCGGTGGCGACCGCGGGAAACCCGGCTTCCTGAACGGCGCGCGCGGAGGCGGCGTCCCACACGTTGGGCAGCACCAACGGGGTCCCAGGAACGTGCAACGACCGCAGGGCGGCCGCGTGGTCAATCGTCATCCCACGACCCTACGAACCGGAGTGGCTCCCGCCATAGGTCCAATACCACCCATAAACGCCAAGCCACTTCACCGGTACGGCGTCAGCAACCGCTTGAGGCGCACTGTCCGGAGAGCTCCCCGGCCGGGCCGTCGGCCGGGTTGTCGCCCGCGGGTGACTGCGGCGGTTTGGTGGGGGACGTGGTCGAGGGCTTCTTGCCGCCGCCGGTCTGAGGCGTGCCGCCAGTGGAGTCCGTGCCCTTCGAACCGGTGTCGGCCGCGGGGTCGCCGCCGCTGCCCGGATCGGTGTTGACGTCGCCCACGCTGCCGTCGTCCGGCGCGTCGGTCGACACGCCGCCGTCGGGGGCGTCGGTCTTGACGTCGCCCATGGTGGCGTCGTCGTCCTGGAGCTCCTCGTCGCCGCCGGCGCTCTGGGAGGTCACGGGCCGGCCGCTGCCCTGTTGGGTGGCGCCGAGGGGGTTTCCGGCCAGCAGGTAGCCGGCGCCGCCTGCCGCGAGCACGGCGACGAGCACCGAGGCGGCGATGATGGCGGTCTTCTTCTTGTTCTTCGGGGCTTGGGTGCTCGAGTTCGCATTCCTCGATGCCAGCCGGGTGTCGCCTGGTCCGGACAGGACCTCGTGACCATCCGGCTCGATCGGATCACGCATGGTTGTGACAGCTCCCTGCGGTCGTACTCGGGGAAAGCTCACCGGCTTCCGCGGGTGATAGACCACACTAGCCGCAACGACTGAATGCTCGCACACCAATCACAAAGGAATCACGACTTGTCCCCCCATAGATCCATTTGCCCAGGTCGTCGCGCCCGCCTGGCATCCGTGGCCGGAGTCACCGGGGTACTCGTCACCGCCACCCTGGGAATTTTCCTGGCATTCACAAACTCGCCGGAGCCGTCTCCGGAATTCGATCGGAAATCCCCGCTTTCCCCAAGATCGAATTCCCCAAGTCCGTCGCCTTCCGCCACAGAGGTTCCGGCCACATCGGGAGTCCTGCCACTGCCCTGGATCCAGGCGGTCCCGTCGCTGGCCGCCGGCTCCTCCATCCCGTCCCCCACCACGGCGGCACCGCCGCTCGCATCTCCATCTCATCTGGAACGTTCCAAACCCACCCGGCCAGCGGGATCCCCCTCCCCTCAGGCGCCACCCACCCCGGAACCGGACCGACGCAGGGTCGCACCGCCGTCTTCGCGAGGCATCGACCCATGCGCCACGTTCCACGACTTCCGCCGCGAACCGTGCTACAGCTTCCTGGACCGCCTCACCCGCTGACCGCCCACCGGCCGTGCGCCGGTGGGCGAAAAGGCACCTCAGACAGCCGAGCAGGAAGCCTCGGGAGCGGACGCCGGGCGTCCGATGGTGGGCATGCCCAGCAGCACGCCCGAGCCCGCCGCCGGACCCGACTGGCGGGACTCCCAGGCGTCGCCCGCCCTCGTGCGCCTGACCTCCCGCACGGCACCGTCCGCCACCAGGTGGTGCGGCGCGGCGTACGTCACCTCGACCGTCACCATGTCCCCGGGCCGGGGCGTCTCGGCCCCGACCGCGAAGTGCACCAGCCTGTTGTCGGCGGCCCGGCCCGACAGGCGACGGGTGGCCTCGTCCTTGCGGCCCTCACCCTCGGCCACCAGCACGTCGAGCGTCCTGCCCACCTGCTTCTTGTTCTCCTCCCAGGAGATCTCCTCCTGCAGCGCCACCAGCCGCTCGTAGCGCTCCTGCACGACCTCCTTGGGCACCTGGTCGGGCATGGTGGCCGCAGGAGTCCCCGGGCGGATGGAGTACTGGAAGGTGAAGGCGTTGGCGAAGCGGCTCTGCCGGACCACGTCGAGCGTGCCCTGGAAGTCCTCCTCCGTCTCCCCCGGGAAGCCGACGATGATGTCGGTCGAGATGGCGGCGTCCGGCATCGCGGCGCGGACGCGTTCGATGATGCCCAGGTAACGCTCGGCCCGGTAGGAGCGGCGCATCGCGCGCAGCACCCGCGACGAGCCGGACTGCAGCGGCATGTGGAGCTGGTGCATGACGTTGGGCGTCTCCGCCATGGCGGCGATCACGTCGTCGGTGAACGCGGCCGGATGCGGCGAGGTGAAGCGGACCCGCTCCAGGCCGTCGATGGTGCCGCACGAGCGCAGCAACTTGCCGAAGGCCAGCCGGTCGCCGAACTCGACGCCGTACGTGTTGACGTTCTGGCCCAGCAACGTCACTTCCAGGACGCCCTGGTCCACCAGTGTCCGGACTTCGGAAAGGACGTCGCCCGGCCGCCGGTCCTTCTCCTTGCCGCGCAACGACGGCACGATGCAGAACGTGCACGTGTTGTTACAGCCGACCGAAATGGACACCCACGCGGCGTAGGCCGACTCGCGCTTGGTGGGCAACGTCGAGGGGAAGACCTCGAGCGACTCCTTCAGCTCGACCTGCGCCTCGCCCTCGATGCGCGCCCGCTCCAGCAGCACCGGCAGCGAGCCGATGTTGTGGGTGCCGAACACCACGTCGACCCACGGGGCCTTGCGGACGATCTCACCCTGGTCCTTCTGCGCCAGGCAGCCGCCCACGGCGATCTGCATGCGCGGATTGCTCACCTTGGCGGGCCTGAGGTGGCCGAGGTTGCCGTAGAGGCGGTTGTCGGCGTTTTCCCGCACGGCGCACGTGTTGAACACGACCACGTCGGCCGTCTCACCGTCCGGGGCGGGCACGTAGCCGGCGTCCTCCAGCAGGCCTGACAGCCGCTCGGAGTCATGAACATTCATTTGGCACCCGTATGTGCGCACTTCGTATGTGCGGGCGCCCTCCTGGGTCACAGTCATGGCACGTTCAAGGGTAGTCGTTGTCCGGCTTGCGGTGGCCCGTACCGATCTAAAAGACCAGCTTGATGGCATGATGTGATCGGATCGGTACCGCTCAGTTAGTGACCAGCGCTCTAATGCCCTCTACCGTTTTGGTCCATGACGGAGAACGGCGACGCCACTCCACTGGTTCAGTTGGAGAACGTCAACAAGCACTTCGGGGCGTTGCATGTCCTGAAGAACATCAACTTGACCGTCTCTCGTGGCGAGGTTCTGGTCGTCATCGGTCCTTCGGGCGGCGGGAAGTCCACGCTCTGCCGCGCGATCAACCGTCTGGAGACGATCGACGACGGGAAGATCATATTTGACGGCCAGGTGCTGCCCGAGGAGGGAAAAGCGCTGGCTAGACTACGTTCTGAAGTAGGCATGGTCTTCCAGTCGTTCAACTTGTTCGCGCACAAGACCATCCGCGAGAACGTCACGCTCGGCCCGGTCAAGGTGCGCCGCACCGCCAAGGACGCGGCGAGCAAGCGGGCGATGGAGTTGCTCGAGCGCGTGGGCATCGCGGCGCAGGCCGACAAATATCCGGCCCAGCTCTCCGGCGGTCAGCAGCAGCGAGTCGCCATCGCCAGGGCGCTGGCCATGGACCCGAAGATGATCCTGTTCGATGAGCCGACCTCCGCACTGGACCCCGAGATGGTGCAGGAAGTGCTCGATGTCATGATCGGGCTGGCGCGTGACGGGATGACCATGATGGTCGTCACGCACGAGATGGGGTTCGCCCGCAGGGCCGCCAACCGGGTCGTATTCATGGCCGACGGGCAGATCGTGGAGGAGAACACCCCCGACGAGTTCTTCACCAACGCGCAGACCGACCGGGCGCGTGACTTCCTTTCGAAGATCCTCACGCACTGATTATTGAGGCAGGTACACATGCACATGCGTCGAACGGGAGCAGCGGTGCTCTCGGTAGCGGCTCTCGCCGCCGGTCTGGCCGCTTGTGGCGGCGGGGACCAGACCTACGCCAGCGTGATCGACAAGGTTCAGGGCGCCAGCAAGATCGTCGTCGGCACCAAGTGGGACCAGCCGAGCCTGGGCCTGAAGATGGGCAACGAGCCTGAGGGTTTCGACGTCGACGTGGCCAAGGCGGTCGTGAAGGAGCTCGCCGGCGGCAAGGACGTGCAGATCGAGTGGAAGGAGTCGGCCTCCTCCAACCGCGAGCCGTTCCTCCAGAACGGCACGGTCGACATCGTCTTCGCCACCTACTCCATCACCGAGGAGCGCAAGGGCAAGGTCACCTTCGGTGGCCCCTACGTCGTCGCCCACCAGGACGTGATGGTCCGCAAGGACGACACCTCGATCACCAAGCCGCAGGACCTCACAGGCAAGAAGATCTGCAAGGCCGCGGGCTCCAACTCGTACAAGCGGATCACCGACCCGCCCCCGGACGGCGAGCTCGACCTCGACGCCACCACCGTCGACGCGGCCAACTACTCCGAGTGCGTGCAGAAGCTGACCGGCAGCAACCTCGACGCCGTGACCACCGACGACCTGATCCTGGCGGGCTTCGCCAAGCAGGCCGGCGGCAACTTCAAGGTGCTGGGCCAGGGCTTCACGGACGAGAAATACGGCATCGGCCTGAAGAAGGGCGACACCAAGACCTGCGAGGCCGTCAACACAGCGGTGAAGAAGCTGTGGGACAACGGCACGATGAAGCAGCTGCTGTCCAAGTGGTTCGCCGGAATCGAGGGACTGAAGGTGTCGGAGGCCGCACCGCCGGCCGAGGGCTGCGCCTGATCATGCCAGAGGCGGCGGCCGGCGACCCGGCCGCCGCCGCCCTATGCGGTGGAGCACGATGGAAGATCTGATTAGGTACGCGCCCGACCTCGCACAGGGGTTCCTGGAGAACGTCAAGCTCTCCATCGTGGGCGCGATCGCGTCGCTGATTCTCGGCACCATCCTGGTGGCGATGAGAGTTTCCCCCACACCGGTCCTGCGCGCGGCCGGCACGATCTACGTCAACGTGGTGCGCAACACCCCCCTGACGCTGGTGCTGGCGTTCTCCGCGCTGGGCCTGAGCGACCAGCTCGGCCTGGTCTTCTCCGGGGTGCCGCGGACCAACTCCTTCTGGATCGTCGCGATGGGCCTGTCGGTCTACACCGCGGCCTTCGTCTGCGAGGGGCTGCGCGCGGGCATCAACACGGTGCCCCTCGGCCAGGCGGAGGCGGCCAGGGCGATCGGGCTGACGTTCATGCAGTCGCTGCGCATGATCATCCTGCCCCAGGCGTTCCGCGCGGTCATCGCGCCGCTCGGCAGCGTGATGATCGCCATGATCAAGAACAGCACCGTCGCGGTGGCCGGCGGGTTCGCCGCCGACGCGGCCGCCAACATGAAGGGGGCCTTCGACCAGGTGGGTGCCTCGATCCCGATCTTCCTCGGAATCGTCGTGGCCTTCATGGCCGTGACCCTGCCCATCGGCTACTTCACCGGCTGGCTGGCCCGGCGCCTGGCGGTGGTCCGATGAGCAGCGCCGTCCTGTTCGACGCGCCGGGGCCGCGCGCCCGGGTGCGCAACGGCCTCCTCACGGTCATCAGCATCGTGGCGGTCGCCGCCGTCCTGTACGGCGTCTACTCCGGCTTCGACGCCAAGGGCCAGTGGGAAGCCAAGATCTGGCAGCCGTTCCTGCAGTGGGAGACGTGGGATTTCTACATCATCCCCGGCCTGCTCGGCACGCTGCAGGCCGCCGCGGTGGCCGCGGTGCTCGCGCTGCTCTTCGGCGCGGTCTTCGGCCTGGCCAGGCTCTCCGACCACACCTGGATCCGGGTCTCGGCCGGCGTGGTGGTCGAGGTGTTCAGGGCCATCCCGCTGCTGCTGCTGATCTTCTTCATCTTCTACCTCGCACCGGCCGTGGCGGGCGGCGGCGACTACACGTTCATGGCAGTGGTCCTGGGCCTGACCTTCTACAACGGGTCGGTGCTCGCCGAGGTCGTCAGGGCCGGCGTGCACGCCGTGCCCAAGGGCCAGTCGGAGGCCGCGTACGCGGTGGGCATGCGCAAGAACCAGGTGATGCGGCTGGTGCTGCTGCCACAGGCCGTCACCGCGATGATGCCGGCCATCGTCAGCCAGCTCGTGGTGCTGCTGAAGGACACCGCGCTCGGCTACATCATCGCCTACGTCGACCTGCTCAACACCGGGTTCAAGATCCTGCCGGCCCGCTTCTTCGGCTCGCTGATCCCGGCGGCGATCGTCATCGGCATCATCTACGTGGCGCTCAACATGGCGCTGAGCTACCTGGCCACCTGGCTGGAGCGGCGCAGCAGGCGCAGCCGCAAGACGGCCGTCAAGGGCCCGATCGCGGCGCCCGGCGCGGTCGCCGTCAGCCTGGGGGCCGGTGAGGGCACCGAGGGCGCGGGCATGGCGCCCGACCGCGGCGTGGAGTGAGCGGGCGGCGGGTGCCGTGCCCGCCGCCCGTAACACCCACAGACCTCCAAAGAAGTCCCATATCTTAGTAAGTGCCGCCCTAAAACTGTCCTGCGTGGGTTACCCATAGTGCGTAGGGGAGATCGGGGTGACCATGCGTGTGGCGACGCTCGCGGCGGCGGCCACGGCGGTGGGCCTGGCCGCGTGCGGCGGCGGGGGCTCGTACACCACCGTCGTGGACAAGATCAGGCATGCCGGTGAGGTCGTCGTCGGCACCAAGTGGGACCAGCCGAGCCTGGGGCTGAGGACGGGCGACCACGATCCCCAGGGCTTCGACGTGGACGTCGCGAAATACCTCGTCAACAGGCTCGCGGACGGCGGCGACGTGCGGATCACGTGGCGGGAGTCGCCCTCGTCCACCCGCGAGGCGCTGCTCCAGAACGGCACCGTGGACATGATCGTCGCCTCCTACACCATCACCGAGGCACGCAGGCCCTTGGTGACGTTCGCCGGTCCGTACCTGATCGTCCCCCAGGACACGCTGGTCCGCGCCGGCGAGACCAGCATCAAGAAGGTCACCGATCTGCGTGGCAAACGGATCTGCCTGGCCGAGGGCTCGAACGCGTACCGGCGGATCGTAGACCCGCCCCCGGACGGCAAGCTGCACATCCCCGCCGTGCTGGTGCCCGCGACCAGCTACTCCGACTGCGTGCGCAAGCTCGCCAACGGCCAGCTGGACGCGATCAGCGCCGAGAGCCTGGTGCTGGCCGCGTTCGCCGAGCAGGAGCCCGGCAGGTTCAGGTTGCTGAACGACTCGATCATCGACGAGAAGTGGGGCGTCGGGCTCAAGAAGGGCGAGACGGCCACCTGCGAGGCGGTCAACCGGGCGATCGGCGATATGTGGCGGGACGGGACGGCGACGCGGCTGCTGCACAAGTGGTTCGGCAGGACGGGGCTCAAGCTGCCATCGTCCCTGCCCCGCCCCGAAGGCTGCCCCTGATCCCTGATCTGGGGGGACTGGTCCGCACCGTTGCCGATCTTCCGGCAGGATGCGGGTATGCCTTTCTGGCCCTCCCCCATTTCGACCAGAGACGTGGCCGGTTCTGGCGTGCGCCCCGGCTGGCCCACGGCCCAGGACGGCCGGGTGTGGTGGACCGAGGACCGTCCCGACGAGGGCGGGCGCACCACGATCGTCTGCCGCGCCGCCGACGGCACCCATCGTGAGCTGCTGCGGGCCCCGTGGAGCGCGCGCACGCGAGTCCACGAGTACGGCGGCAGCCCCTACGCCGTGACCCCCGCCGGCGAGGTGGTCTTCGCCAACCTGAAAGACCAGCGCCTGTACATTCTGGGAGAAAACGGCGAGCCGAAACCCCTCACTCCCGAGGGTTGCCGCTACGCTGACCTGCTGGTGCACGACGACCAGGTGTGGTGCGTACGCGAGCGCCACGCCGAAGACGGCAAGGTCACCCGGGCCATCGTGTCGATCCCGCTGGACGGCGGCGAGTCGCGCGAATGGGCCACCGGCTGCGACTTCTACGCCTCTCCCGCCATTTCCCCCGACGGGCGGCATCTGGCCTATGTCTGCTGGAACCACCCGCGCATGCCCTGGGACGGCACCGAGCTCCGCGTCACCCGCCTGTCGGGCGGCGGCTCGTGGACGGTGCGGGGCGGCGCCACGGAGTCCGTGCTGGCGCCGTCGTGGAAGGACGATTCCCGCCTCTACCTGGTCTCCGACTGCTCCGGCTGGTGGAACCTCTACGAGATCGGCCGCCACGGCGACGGCCTGCGGGCGCTGTGTCCGGCCGAGGAGGAGTTCGTGTCGCCGCCGTGGCGGCTGGGCGGGCGACCGTACACCGTGCTCGGCGACGGGCGGCTCGCGGTCCTGCACGGGCGCGGCGACCTGCGGCTGGGCCTGCTGGACCCGGTGTCGGGCACGCTCGCGGACCTCGACGTCCCCTACGCGGGGTGGGACGCCGCGCTGGCCGCCGAGGGCACGTCCGTGGTCGGGATCGGGTACACCGCCACGACCCCCTCATCGGTCGTCGGCGTGGACGCGGCGACGGGCGGGCACCGATCGCTCCGCCGTGACCTCGTGCGCTTGCCCGACCCCTCCTACCTGCCCATTCCTCAAGCGGTGGAGGCGCCGGTCCCTGCCTTCCTCTACCCGCCGCACGGCCCGGCGACCGCGGGCGCGCCCCCTTACGTGATCTTCGTGCACGGAGGGCCGACCGCGCACGCCGGGACCGTGCTCGACCTGGAGAAGGCGTTCCTGACCTCGCGGGGCATCGGCGTGCTCGACGTCAACTACGGCGGCTCGACCGGCTACGGCAGGGCGTACCGGGAGCGGTTGAAGGGGCAGTGGGGGCTGGTTGACGTGGCCGACACGGTCGCCGCCGCCGAGTGGCTGGCCGCGGAGGGGATCGCCGATCCGGCCCGGATCGCGGTGCGCGGGCGCAGCGCGGGTGGGTGGACCGTGATGGCCGCGTGTTGCCGGTCGGAGGTGTTCGCGGGCGGGGTGTCGTACTTCGGGGTCAGCGCGCTCGCGCCGCTCGTCGCGCACACGCACGACTTCGAGTCACGATACGTGGAGTGGCTGGTGGGGGCCGATCCTGAGGTGTACGCCGACCGGGAGCCGCTCGCCCTCGTGAACGGGGTGTCGTGCCCCATGCTGCTCCTGCAGGGGCTCGACGATCCCGTGGTGCCGCCCGAGCAGTCCACGGCCTTCGCCGACGCGTTGCTGGAACGCGGTGTCGCCTGCACCTATCTGGCGTTCGAGGGCGAGGCGCACGGCTTCCGCCGTACTGAGACGCGCACTGCGGCCCTGGCCGCCGAACTGGCCTTCTACCAGCAGCTCTTCGGTTAACGGGCGAACTCGGTGGCGCGGGACTCCCGCACCACGGTGATGCGGATCTGCCCGGGATAGGTCAGCTCCTCCTCCACCTGCTTGGCCACATCGCGGGCGATCACCTGGGCCTGGATGTCGTCGATCGCGTCCGGCTTGACCATGACCCGGATCTCCCGCCCGGCCTGCATGGCGAAGACCTTCTCCACGCCCTCGTACGACTGCGCGATCTCCTCCAGCCGTTCCAGCCGCTTGACGTACGCCTCCAGGGACTCGCGCCGGGCCCCCGGACGGCTGCCGCTGATCGCGTCGGCGGCCTGGGTGAGAACCGCCTCGACGGTGCGTACCTCGACCTCGTTGTGGTGCGCCTCGATGGCGTGCACCACGTCCTCCTGCTCGCCGTACCTGCGGGCGATCTCCGCCCCGATCAGCGCGTGACTGCCCTCGACCTCGTGCGTGAGCGCCTTGCCGATGTCGTGGAGCAGGGCGCAGCGCTTCAACAACGGCTGGTCCAGCTTCAGCTCGGCCGCCATGATCCCGGCGATGTGGGCGGACTCGATGAGGTGCTTGAGCACGTTCTGTCCGTAGGAGGTGCGGTAGCGCAGCTGCCCGAGCAACAACGTGAGCTCGGGATGCATGTCGGTGATCCCCAGCTCCACGAGGGTGTCCTCACCGGCCCGCGCGCACAGGTCCTGCACCTCCTGGCGGCTGCGGTCGTGCGCCTCCTCAATGCGCTGCGGATGGATCCGGCCGTCCAGGACCAGCTTCTCCAGCGTCAGCCGGGCCGTCTCCCTCCGCACCGGATCGAAGCACGACAACAGCACCGCCTCGGGCGTGTCATCGATGATCAGGTTCACACCCGTCGTGGACTCGAACGCCCTGATGTTCCGGCCCTCGCGCCCGATGATCCGCCCCTTCATCTCGTCGCCGGGCAGATGCAACACGCTGACGACCGACTCCGCCGTCTGCTCCGCCGCCACCCGCTGAACCGCCAATGTCACGATCTTGGTGGCCCGCTTCTCGCCCTCCTTGCGGGCGTCGCCCTCGATCTCCCTGACGATCAGCGCGGCCTCGCGCTTGGCCTGGTTCTCGATCTCCTTGACCAGCTCGGCCTTGGCCTGGTCACCGGTCAGGCCGGAAACCCGTTCGAGGATGACCCGCCGCTCCTGCTCGACCTGGAGCAGCTCCTCGCGGCGGTCGGCCAGCTCGACCTCGGTCTCGGCCAGCTTCCTGTCCCGCTCGGACTGCCGCCTGGCCTCCTCGTCCAGCCGCTGCTCCCGCTCGGCCAGCCTGGCCTCCCTGCGTTCGAGGTCGGAGCGCAGCTCCTTGAGCTCGGACTTCAGCATCCGGCTCTCCTCTTCGACCTCCCGCCGCATCTGCGCGGCGCTCTGCGCGGCGGTCTCGGACCTGCGCAGGATCTCCTCGGCGTCGGTCTCCGCCTTGTCACGGATCTCCCGCGCCTGCTCACGCGCCTGTTCGAGCTCTTCGTGTACGGCCTGCACCTGCTCAGGACTGGGCTTGGCCGCGCGGGGCAGGCTGCTGCCTGAGGTGCGTCGTATGACGACGAGGAGTGCGACGATCATCCCGAACGCGAGCACGAGCACCGCCACCATCAGCACCACGACAAGCGGCCCCATGTGTGCCCCGCCCTCCTCGCGTCGTCAACACCTCATAACGCGGCCTCAAATCGGGAGGGGTCACAAGCGCGCCACGTCAAGCCCGGCCACCAGGATCGATATCACCCCAAGACTGACCGGGCGTCGACTGGTAAAGCCGACACCTCGCCTGCCTCGATCGCCCGAGCTCGTTCGTCCGTCGTTCACCGGTATGGCAATCCGCGCTGCGCGGAGTAACTCCTCACTGCCGTCGAGGTTATGCGTCGAACAAGTCACGAGCAAGCAAACGCGTCATCAAGCGTGTCTTACAGGCTCGCATCTCCACACTTAGCCCCATATCACCCCTTACCGCCCGAATTGCCGCTGAGGCAGGGGTCGGCCGAGCCTGGCCGGGTTACGGGTGCGCACCATCACAGGGGCAAACCGAGTCACGCCGACTTCGGACGCGCATGGAGGCAACCCCAGGTACGGAGACGGACCCGGCGCGAGCACGCGGCCGGGGCGCGGGCACGAAGCGCAGCCGCGAGCGTGGGCGCAGTCGTGAGGACGGCAGGTTATGGAAAGTCCTCCTCCAGTTCGATGCCCTCCTGTTCGAGCGCCTCCCGGATGACGCGGAACGCCAGCCCCGAGGAGTAGCCCTTGCGCGCGAGCATGCCCGCCAAGCGCCGGGTACGAGTCTGCGGGTCGAGGGATCGGGTGGCGGCGAGTTTGCGTTCCACCAGCCGCCGGGCCGTCTCCGCCTCCTGGTCGGAATCGAGGCGCTCCACGGCTTCGTTCACCGTGTCGGTGTCCACGCCCCGATGGCGCAGCTCGGCCGCCAGGGCACGCTTGGCCAGGCCGCGACCATGGTGCCGGGAATCGACCCAGGCCGCCGCGAATGCCTCGTCGTTGATCAGGCCGAGCTCGGAGAAGCGACCGAGGACCGCCTCGGCGGCTTCCTCCGGCACGTCCCGTTTGCGAAGGGCTTCGGCGAGCTGGGCTCTCGTCTTAGGGGCCATGGTGAGGAGGCGAAGGCAAATGGCCCGGGCCACCGACTCCGGATCGGCCTCGGGTCCAGCACCGGCAGGGCTCTCTACATCAGGCCCTCCGGGCAGCCGGCCCCGCGCATCCTTCCCAGCCCGTCCGTTGGACCGGCCCGATCGGCGCCCTCTGCCCGATCGTTTCTTACCGACGTCCGCCTGCTCGTCCGAGAACCAGCTATTCCCAGCCAATACCTCGGAATGCCACCCGTCGCCCCGCTGGTCACCGGATGCAGCATCCGCACCCGAACGCCGGCCGACACCTTCCTGACCGCCGGTAAGAGCCTGTCCGCCCGAACGCCGGCCGGCGTCCTCCTGATCGCCGACGGCCCGATCAACGATGACCTGGCCACTTAGCCCGGCTTCGGCAGCGCTGGGTTGGCCTTCGTGGGCCTCCGCGGATGACGGTTCTGAGGAGCGGAGGCGGGTGCGTTGTTCGCTCCACTCGTCGACCGATGGCCAGCCACCCGCAGCCGACCGAGCCACGTCACGCCTGCGTGACGAGGTGCCGTCGTCACGAAGGCCTGGCGAAGTGGCGTCACGGTCCTGTGACGAGTTGTCGTCCGTTGCGGAGTGGGCGGGCCAGGCGCCCCCGGCTTGAGGGTGGGGCGCCTGTGGCCGGTCCGTGTCACTCATAGGACTACCGATCAGACGTCACCCGGCTTCGGGGTGGGCTTCGAGGCCCGCCCGGAGGGGGCGGCGGCCGGGGCCGGGGTGGGGGCGGGCTCGGAGGGAGTGTCGAGGCGGGGACCCACGCCCAGCTTGTCCTTGATCTTCTTTTCGATCTCGTTGGCCATGTCGGGGTGGCTCTTCAGGAAGTTGCGCGCGTTTTCCTTGCCCTGGCCGAGCTGGTCACCCTCGTACGTGTACCACGCGCCGGACTTCCGGACGAAGCCGTGCTCCACGCCCATGTCGATGAGGCCGCCCTCACGGGAGATGCCCACCCCGTAGAGGATGTCGAAGTCGGCCACCCGGAACGGCGGGGCCATCTTGTTCTTGACGACCTTGACCCTGGTGCGGTTGCCGACCGCCTCCGTGCCGTCCTTGAGCGTCTCGATGCGGCGAATGTCCAATCTGACCGAAGCGTAGAACTTTAGGGCCTTTCCGCCCGTTGTGGTCTCAGGTGATCCGAACATCACCCCGATCTTCTCGCGGAGCTGGTTGATGAAGATGGCGGTGGTGCCGGTGTTGCTGAGGGCACCGGCGATCTTGCGCAGGGCCTGGGACATGAGGCGGGCCTGGAGGCCGACGTGGCTGTCGCCCATCTCGCCCTCGATCTCGGCCTTGGGCACCAGCGCGGCCACCGAGTCGATGACGATGATGTCGACGGCGCCCGACCTGATCAGCATGTCGGCGATCTCGAGCGCCTGCTCGCCCGTGTCGGGCTGGGAGACCAGCAGGGCGTCGGTGTCGACTCCCAGCTTCTTGGCGTATTCGGGGTCGAGGGCGTGCTCGGCGTCGATGAACGCCGCGATGCCGCCGGCCCGCTGGGCATTGGCCACCGCGTGCAGGGCGATCGTGGTCTTGCCCGAGGACTCCGGGCCGTAGACCTCGACGATGCGCCCGCGCGGCAGCCCGCCGATGCCGAGGGCCACGTCAAGGGAGATCGATCCCGTGGGGATCACCTCGATGGGGGCTCGGGCGTCATCGCCCAGTCGCATGACGGAGCCCTTGCCGAATTGCCGCTCGATCTGAGCGAGGGCGGTCTCGAGGGCCTTCTCGCGGTCGTTGATAGCCATGGGAACTCCCCCTGGAGAGTCGTGGTCCGATCAGTCGAGTGAAAGCTACGGCCTGCCACCGACATTTTCATCGACAGTCGAGGAAGACGTGGTCCATCGTAGCCGAACGGCTGTTCGATCTCAGCAGGAACACGCAGGTGGCCGCAATTAGCCGTCTCGGGGGCGGCGAGCAGGCGGAGGGCCGCACCAACGCGGGCACGATCCGGCTCACCGCGCCTGACGGCAGGGCCATCCAAGGCGCGATCGGCACGTCCTGGCATCCTCATGGACCCGAGCGTGATCCCGCGATCTCGTCAAGTGATGTTCACAAGGGTCCCCATCAGCGTGTTGCGAGGCGGGTGAGCTGGGGAGACTCTCTGCAGGGGCGAGAGTTGGAGGGGCACGTGGCGAGTGGCTACACCGGGGAACGGCTTGCCCATCTGGAGGCACTCGCCGAGTTGCTGCCCAGCCAGGGCCTGGTGAGCCGCATGATCGGCGGCGACGATCCGGTGTTGTGGGTGTGGCACCCGCGCACCGGCCGCCAGACGATCGTCTTCGCCACCCCGTCGGCCCGCGGATGGCTCTTCCTGTGGTCGCCCGGGGGTCAGGGCCGCGCGGACGACCTGGAACGTACGGCCGCCGCGCTCCGGCAGACCCTGGACACGGCGCAGACCTAGCGCAGCCTGGGTGAGACGTCCTCGACCTGGCAGACGGCGCGCCAGACGGTCTTGGCGCTCTCCCCGTCGGCCAGCGCCTGCATGACCGTGCGCCCGCCCAGCGGGGCGATCACGTAGTCGCGGGCCCACGACTCGGCGTACGTCTCGCCGAAATGAGCGTTCATCCGTCTCCAGAACTCGGTCAGGCGCATGAACTCAAGTATGGAATCGCCCGGGGTGTGGGTAAGACACACGCATGCCAAAGACCCCCAAGTCTTCACCCCCGAAGACAGCCAGGACCAAGGCCAACCGGGCCAGGCGCCGCCAGTTACTGCTCGCGCTGCGCCTCGCCGTACAGAAGGAGAAGGGGGAGCGATCGGAGCGGCACGCGGGCATCAGGCAGGCGCCGCGTGCGGGCAAGCCGCGCACGCGCCGGGCGTCGCGACGTTAGAGCACGTCACAGCACCCGCGAGCCGTACATCTCACCGAGATGGTCGGCGAGCAGCTCCAGGCGGGCGCCGTCGGGGTCCTTGAAGTAAATGGAGGCGCCGCTCTCTATCTGGTGCGGCACGCCGGCCATCTCCAGCTTCCCGCGCAACCGTTCCCAGGTGGCGGGGTCGACGGAGATCGCCACGTGGTGCAGCCCGCCCAGCACTTCCTGGTACGGTCCCAGGTCGAGCCCCGGGAAGTCGAAGAACGCCAGCAGGTTTCCGTTGCCGATGTCGAAGAAGAAGTGATTCGAGCCCTTGTAGTCGCGGTTCTCGATGATCTCCGTCAACGGGAACTCCAGGAGGTCCTGGTAGAACCGGATGGTACGCTCCACGTCCGATGAGAGCAGGGCCATGTGGTGCAGGCCGCGTGCGCTGCTCGATGGCCGGTGCGGTAACACGTAACGCTGCCTGATGTCGGCACGGCGAGCCTCAATGGCCGCATAGTCAATGCTCACGGTCGCTGTATGTCCGCCCCGGCCACCGCTCAATCACCTGCCGCCGGGACAATGCGTTTTCTGTCGGTGCGGCGAGGCAGTATGTGCTGGTGAGCTCCCTCGACCACTTCAGCCAGGTGACCAGGCAATGGTTCACCGGAGCCTTCCAAGCGCCCACGGCCGCCCAGGAGGGGGCGTGGGAGTCGATCGCGCGCGGCGACAACACCCTGGTCGTCGCGCCCACCGGGTCGGGCAAGACGCTGGCGGCCTTCCTTTGGTCCCTGGACAAGCTGGCCTCGGAGCCTGCCGGTCGCAAGGGGACGCGGGTGCTCTACGTGTCGCCGCTCAAGGCCCTGGCCGTCGACGTCGAGCGTAACCTGCGGGCGCCGCTGGCCGGGCTCAAGCAGACGGCGCGCAGGCTCGGGGAGCCGGTGCCGGAGATCTCGGTGGCGATCCGTTCGGGTGACACGCCCGCCGAGGATCGCCGGCGGTTCGCGGCCAAGCCGTCCGACATCCTGATCACCACGCCCGAGTCGCTGTTCCTGCTGCTCACCAGCCAGGCGCGGGACGCGTTGCGGGGTGTGGAGACGGTGATCGTGGACGAGGTGCACGCGGTCGCTGCGACCAAGCGCGGCGCCCATCTGGCGCTCAGCCTGGAGCGGCTCGACGCGCTGCTCGACCGGCCCGCCCAGCGGATCGGGTTGTCGGCGACCGTGCGGCCGGTGAGCGAGGTGGCGGCGTTCCTGGGCGGGATGCGGCCGGCCACCGTGGTGCAGCCGCCGTCCGAGAAGCGGATCGAGGTCGAGGTCGTCGTGCCCGTGGAGGACATGACGGAGATGGAGGGCGGGCGGCTCGACGAGGGTGCGGAGCCGGCCAACAGGTCCATCTGGCCCCATGTCGAGGAACGGCTGTTCGACCTGATCGAGGCGCACAGCTCGACGATCGTCTTCGCCAATTCCCGCAGGCTGGCCGAGCGGCTGTGCACGCGGCTCAACGAGCTGGCCTATGGGCGGGAGCAGGGGACGGAGGCCGTGGATCTGTCGATCTGGGAGACGCCTCAGCCGGACGCGGAGCCGCCCAAGCGGATGCCGGCCGAGATGATGGCGCAGGCCGGGGCCGGCAAGGGCGTCGTCACCGAGATCGTGCGCGCTCACCACGGCTCGGTCTCCAAGGAGGAGCGGGCGCAGATCGAGGAGGCGCTCAAGTCGGGCCGCCTGCCCGCCGTGGTCGCCACCTCCAGCCTGGAGCTGGGCATCGACATGGGCGCGGTGGACCTGGTCGCGTGCGTGGAGGCGCCGCCGAGCGTGGCCAGCGGGCTGCAGCGCATCGGCCGGGCGGGCCACCAGGTCGGGGCGGTGTCCAAGGGCGTGATCTTCCCGAAATACCGCGGCGACCTGGTGCAGACGGCGGTGGTGGCCGAGCGGATGAAGAGCGGCCAGATCGAGGAGCTGCGCTATCCGCGTAATCCGCTCGACGTGCTGGCCCAGCAGATCGTGGCGATGACCGCGCTGGAGGAGTGGACGGTCGACGAGCTGGAGTCCGTGGTCAAGCGGGCGGCCCCCTACGCCACGCTGCCGCGGAGTGCGCTGGAGGCGACGCTCGACATGCTGGCCGGGCGCTATCCCAGCGAGGAGTTCGCCGAGTTGCGGCCGCGCATCGTGTGGGACCGGGTGACCGGCACGCTCCAGGGGCGTCCGGGCGCGCAGCGGCTGGCGGTAACCAACGGCGGCACCATCCCCGATCGCGGGCTGTTCGGCGTGTTCCTGGTGGGCGAGCGGGCGTCCAGGGTGGGCGAGCTGGACGAGGAGATGGTCTACGAGTCGCGCGTGGGCGACGTGTTCGTGCTGGGGGCGACGTCCTGGCGGATCGAGGACATCACGGCCGATCGGGTGCTGGTGTCCCCCGCGCCCGGTCAGCCGGGCAAGCTGCCGTTCTGGCACGGCGACGCGCCGGGGCGGCCCGCCGAGCTGGGCAGGGCGATCGGGCAGTTCCTGCGGGAGCAGGCCAAGCAGGGTTCGACGGACCGGATGCGGGCGGCGGGGCTCGACGAGTTCGCCGCGGGCAACCTGCTGGCCTACCTCGACGAGCAGCGCCAGGCCACCGGCTACGTGCCCGACGACCGCACCCTCCTCGTCGAGCGCTTCCACGACGAGCTCGGCGACTGGCGCGTCGTCATCCACTCCCCCTACGGCGCGCGGGTGCACGCCCCCTGGGCGCTGGCGATCAACCGGCGGCTGCGCGAGCGCTACGGCATCGACGTACAGGCTGTGCACTCCGACGACGGCATCGTGTTGCGCATCCCCGACACGCTGGCCGAGCCCCCGACCGACGTGGCGGCGTTCGACGCCGAGGAGATCGAGCAGATCGTCACCGAGGAGCTGGGCGGCTCCGCCATGTTCTCCTCCCGGTTCAGGGAGTGCGCGGGGCGGGCGCTGTTGCTGCCGCGCCGCACGCCGGGGCGGCGCAGCCCGCTGTGGCAGCAGCGGCAGCGGGCGGCCCACCTGCTGGGGGTGGCCTCGCAGTACGCCTCGTTCCCGATCGTGCTGGAGACGATGCGCGAGTGCCTGCAGGACGTGTTCGACGTGCCGGGGCTCGTGCGGCTCATGCGGGACATCGCCGCGCGCAGGGTGCGGCTGGTGGAGGTGGAGACGTCGCAGGCCTCGCCGTTCGCGGCGTCGCTGCTGTTCCACTACGTGGGCGCGTTCATGTACGAAGGCGACGCCCCGCTGGCCGAGCGGCGGGCGCAGGCGCTGGCGCTGGACACCTCGCTGCTGGCCGAGCTGCTGGGTCAGGCCGACCTGCGCGAGCTGCTCGATCCCGACGTGATCTCCGACACCGAACGCGAGCTGGCCCGGCTCGACCGGCCGCTGCGCGATCTGGAGGACCTCGCCGACCTGCTGCGCTCGCACGGGCCGCTGCCGGCGCCCGACGTGACCGTGCGCGGCGGCGACCCGGCCTGGCTGGAGGAGCTCGAACGCACCCGGCGGGCGATCAGGATACGCATCGCGGGCGAGGAGCAGTGGGCCGCGATCGAGGACGCGGCGCGGATGCGCGACGCGCTGGGCACGCCGCCGCCCGTCGGGGTGCCGCACGCGTTCCTGGAGCCTGTGGCCGATCCGCTGGCCGACCTGGTGGCGCGGCACGCCCGCACGCGCGGGCCCTTCCACGCCGGTACGGCGGCCGCCCGGTTCGGGCTCGGCGTGGCCGTGGTGACGGATGCGTTGCGGCGGCTGGCCGCGTCCGGGCGGGTCGTGAACGGGGAGTTCCGGCCTGGGGGGCGGGGCGAGGAGTGGTGTGACGCCGGGGTGTTGCGGATGTTGCGCCGCAGGTCCCTCGCCAGGTTGCGCAAGGAGGTCGAGCCGGTCGCCCCGGAGACTCTGGCCTTGTTCCTGCCTGCCTGGCACGGGATCACCGGATCGAGTGCGAGCAACGTCGGGGCCGCTCGGGCCATGGACTCGCTGGTTCGTTCGATCGAGCAGCTCCAGGGGGCCGCCGTGCCCGCGTCGGCGCTGGAGACGCTGGTGTTGCCGGCGCGGGTGCCCGGCTACCATCCGGCGCTGCTCGACGAGCTGACCTCGGCGGGCGAGGTGATGTGGGTGGGGCAGGGATCGTTGCCCGGTGGTGATGGCTGGGTTTCGCTCTACTTCGCCGACACGGCGCCGCTGCTGTTGCCCGAGCCTGCGGAGATCACGATGACGCCCGTGCACGAACGCGTGCTGGAGCTGCTCAGTGGAGGTGGGGCGCTGTTCTTCCGCGGGATCTCCGACCAGTTCGGGTCGCTGGACGACGCGGCGCTGGTCGCCGCGCTGTGGGACCTGGTGTGGTCCGGGCGGGTTTCCGGTGACACGCTCGCGCCATTGCGGGCGACGCTGGGCACCGGGCGCCCCGCGCATCGGCCGGCGACGACGCGGCGGCGGCGGGCCGTGTTGCCGAGCAGGAGCGGGCCGCCGACCGTGGGCGGGCGATGGTGGTTGTTGCCCGCGCCCGCCGCCGACTCGACCCAGCGGGCCCATGCTCAGGCCGAGGTCCTGCTGGAACGGCACGGGGTGGTGACGCGCGGGGCGGTGACCTCGGAGCGGTTGCCCGGAGGATTTACGCCCATTTATCAGGTCCTGCGGGCCTACGAGGAGAGCGGGCGCTGCCGCCGGGGTTACTTCGTCGAGGGCCTCGGGGGTGCGCAGTTCGCCCTGCCGGGCGCGGTGGACCGGATGCGCGCCATGGCACCCGGCCTCGCCCCTGAGCCCGGGGGTGGGCCCTTCGGCACGAGTGAGCGGGCGAGGGTTGCCGGGCGGCGGGCGGTGGTGCTGGCGGCGGCCGATCCGGCCAGCCCGTACGGCGCCGCGCTCGCCTGGCCGCAACATCCCGGCGACGTCGGGCACAAGCCGGGCAGGAAGGCCGGTTCGCTGGTCGTGCTCGTCGACGGCCACCTGGTGCTCTATGTCGAGCGTGGCGGCAAGACGCTGCTGTCGTTCGCCGACGACGAGCGGCTGCAACCGGCCGTGGACGCGCTGGCCCTGGCCGTACGGGACGGGGCGCTCGGGAAGCTGACCGTGGAGCGGGCCGACGGCGCGTCGATCGTGGAGTCGCCGCTGGCGGCGGCCCTGGAGGCGGCCGGGTTCCATCCGACGCCGCGCGGGCTCCGGCTGCGCGCCTGACTCGGACTAGATGCCCTGATGGTCTGTACGGCACCGCTACCTGGACCACATACCGGGCGAAGATACACCTGTATACGATTAGTCCGATATGACTGATCTGACGCTGGGCGCGGCCCACCGGACCTTACGCGACGAGGTCACCAAGGAGCTGCGGCGGCGCATACTGTCCGGCGAGCTCGCCCAGGGTGCCCGCCTGGTCGAGGACCGGCTGGCCGCGGCGCTCGGCGTGTCGCGCAACCCCGTGCGCGAGTCCATCAGGGTGCTGGCCGCTGAGGGATTCGTCCAGGTCGTTCCCCGGCTCGGCGCCACGGTCGCGAGCCTGTCCGCCGCGGAGGGCGAGGAGCTCTTCGACGTGCGGATGGCGATCGAGGGGCTGGCGGCCCGGCTGGCGGCGCGCAAGCGTTCCCCCGCCGCGGCCGAGCGACTGCGGCGGGTGCTCGAACAGGCGAAGGAGGCCGTGGACAACGGCCGGCTGGAGGAGGTGGCCGACCTGAACACCGCCTTCCACCTGGCCGTCGGCGATGCGGCGGGCAACTCCTACCTCAGCCTGATGATGAAGCCGATGCTCCAGCGGGCGCAGTGGGTCTTCAGCCAGACGGCCGCCGCCCGCGGGCCGCATTCCTGGACGGAGCATCTGAGCCTGTGCGAGGCCATCGCGGCGGGCGACGAGGCGGAGGCGGAGGCGCGGGCGGTCGCGCACGTGGCCGCCGCCAGGCGATCGTTTCTCGCGGCGATTGGCCGCACAGCGAAACACCCGAACGATTAGAAAACGCTCAGATAACAACACAGTGCCAGGAAACACAAGTGAAATGTCAGGTCTTGTATACAGTCTCCTAAACCATTCAACGGAGGCCCCATGAGACCGTCCCCCAGGCTCCTCGCGGCGCTCACCGTTCTCCCCGTGGCCCTGGCGGCTTGCGGCGGAGGCGGCTCGAGTAGCACGCCCGCGGCCCCTCCCTCCATCGCCGACGCCTCGGCCGACAACCGGCCGGTCAAGAGCGGCGGCACGCTCAACGTGGCGCTCAACGCCGACCCCGACGCGCTTGATCCGAGTATCTCGACCACGCTGGTGGGCCGCGAGGTGTTCGCGAACCTGTGCGAGAAGCTCTACGACATCGACGCCACGTCCACGCTGGTCCCGCAGCTGGCCAGCGCCCTGCCCGAGGTCTCCGGCGACGGCAAGGAGGTGACGATCAAGCTGCGCGAGGGCGTGAAGTTCAACGACGGCACCGCCTTCGACGCCGAGGCGGTCAAGAAGTCGCTGGACCGGCACCGTACCTGGGAGAAGTCCGCGCGCCAGGCCGACCTGGCGGCGGTGTCCAAGGTCGCCGTGGTCGACCCCGCGACGGTGAAGCTCACGCTGTCGCAGGCGTTCACGCCGCTGACCGCGCAGCTCGCCGACCGCGCCGGGATGATCATGTCGCCCAAGGCGCTGGACGCGAGTAACGACAACTTCGGTGCGAGCCCGGTGTGCGTCGGGCCGTTCAAGTTCGCCAGCCGCACCTCCGGCAGCCAGATCGCGCTGGACAAGTCCACGGACTACTACGACGCGGCCAAGGTCAAGCTGGACCACCTCGTATACAAAATCATCGTCGACCCCAACGTACGCGCCGCGAACCTGAAGTCCGGCGACGTGCAGGTGGGCGACCAGCTCGCCACGACCACGGTCAAGGGCGTGCAGTCCGACCCCAACCTGACCGTCGTGTCCGGCGGCGGGCTGGGCTACTACGGCATCACGATCAACACCGGCAACGCCAACGGCTCCATCGAGAAGCCCGGCACGGTCAACACGGCGCTGGCCAAGAGCCCGGAGCTGCGCGAGGCGTTCGAGCTGGCCCTCGACCGCGACGTGATCAACAAGACCGTCTACAACGGCCTGTACGAGCCGGACTGCTTCCCCGCGCCGATGGACAGCCCGTTCCGCGCCGCGGGCCTGCAATGCCCCAAGCGCGACGTGGCCAAGGCCAAGCAGCTCGTGCAGGCGTCCGGGGTGCAGACGCCGATCCCGGTCACGCTCACCACCCCCAACGACGCCACCAACATCCGCCTGGCGCAGGTCATCCAGCAGATGACCAAGGAGGCGGGCTTCAACGTGAGCGTGCAGACGGCCGAGTTCGTCAGCACGCTTGACCAGGGCAAGTCCGGCAAGTTCGACGTCCTGCTGAACGGCTGGTCGGGCCGCGTGGACCTGGACGGCAACCTGACGAACCTGATCACCAGTCGCGGCAGCAACAACTACAGCGGCATGTCCGACCCGGGCATCGACGACCCGATCAAGCAGGCCGCCGCCGAGTCCGACCAGGCCAAGCGGGCCGAGCTCTACGCGAGCGCGATGAAGAAGGCCGCCGAGGTGCGCGGCGTCCTGTACCTGTACCACAACAAGTACTACCTGGGCATGAACAAGACCGTGGCCGGCGTCCAGTACTTCAAGGACGGCCTGCCGCGCTTCGTCACCGCTGGGTTCGCCGCGTAATGCTGTGGTTCATCCTCCGGCGCTGCGGGTCCGCGGTGATCGTGATGTTCCTGGGCAGCGTCCTGATCTTCCTGGGGATCAGGGCGCTGCCCGGCGACCCGGCCGTGGTCATGGCGGGCGAGGAGGCCTCGCCCGCCGTGGTCGAGGCGATCCGGAACGAGTTCGGCCTGAACAAGCCGCTGCCCGCCCAGTACGTGGACTACCTCGGCCAGACCCTCACCGGCAACCTCGGCCGCTCGACGCAGGACCAGCTCCCGGTGATCGGCATCATCGTCGAGCGACTGCCGGTGACGCTGGAGTTGTCGGCGCTGGCCATGCTGGTGGCGATCGTGGTCGGCGTGGGCGCCGGCATCGTGGCGGCCACCAGGCGCGGCAAGCCCGCCGACTACGTGGCCACCGGGTTCGGCCTGGCCGGGCTGTCGGTGCCGCACTTCTGGCTGGGCCTGGTCGGCATCCTGCTGTTCGCGGTCACCTGGCGCGTCCTGCCCGCCTCCGGGTACGTCCCCTTCACCCAGGACCCCGGCCAGAACCTGCAGCGCATGATCCTGCCCGCCCTCGTGCTCGGCACCGGCTTCGCGGCCATCCTGATGCGGCAGACCCGCTCGGCCATGCTGGGCGCGCTGTCGGCCGACTACGTCAGGACCGCCAGGTCCAAGGGCCTGTCCGAGGTCAAGGTCGTGGGCGCGCACGCGCTGCGCAACAGCCTGACCACCGTGGTCACCGTGCTCGGCCTCCAGCTCGGCGCCCTGATCAGCGGCGCCGTGGTGACCGAGCAGATCTTCGTCATCCCCGGGTTCGGCAAGCTGACCGTGGACGCGGTGCTGACCAGGAACTACCCCGTCATCCAGGCCGTCGTGCTGATCACGGTCATCGGCTACGTACTGGTCAACCTGCTGGTCGACATCGCCTACGCGCTGCTCAATCCACGGATCCGGCTGTCGGGAGCCCACCATGACTGACACGCTCGCGGCGCCCGTGACTGTACCCGTGCGGCGCGGCAGGTTGTGGCGGCGCTTCCGGCGGCGGCCGATGCCGATGGCCGGGCTGGTGCTGGTGGCCGGGTTCCTGCTGCTGGCGCTGATCGGGCCGCTGGTGACCGGCGACCCCGCCGCGCAGGACTACCTCGCCACGCTCGCGCCGCCGTCGGGCGCGCATCCGATGGGCACCGACGACCTGGGCAGGGACGCGTTCGCCAGGATCGCGCACGGCGCGCAGGTCTCGCTGCAGGCCGGGGTGTTGTCCACGCTGCTGGCGATGGTCGTGGGCATCCCGATCGGGCTGGTCGCCGGGTTCTACCGGCGCTGGCTCGACCCGGTCGTGATGCGGCTGGTGGACGTGACGCTGGCGTTCCCGTTCCTGGTGTTCGCGGTGGGCCTGGCGGCGATCATCGGCCCCTCGCTCAAGGGCGTGGTGCTGGCGCTGGGCTTCTCCCAGCTCCCCGCCGTCATCAGGATCACCCGCGGCGAGGTGCTGGCGATCAGGGAGATGGACTACGTGGCCGCGGCCGTCGCCGACGGCGCGGGCGACGGGCACATCATCTTCAGGTACGTGCTCCCGAACGCCGCCAGCCCCCTCATCGTCCAGGCGACGGTCGCGATCCCCGCGGCCATCATCGGCGAGTCCACGCTGTCGTTCCTCGGGCTGGGCGTGCAGCCGCCGACGCCGTCGTGGGGCGTGATGCTGACGACCGCGCAGCAGTACCTGAGCGACGCGCCCTGGCTGGCCATCTGGCCTGGGCTGATGATCGCGCTGGCCACGCTCGGCTTCAACCTGCTCGGCGACGGGCTGCGTGACGTTCTGGACCCGAGGAGCGGCCGATGAGCCTGCTGGAGATCACCGACCTGACCGTCGACTTCGACACCGAGGACGGGCTGGTGCAGGCGGTCAGGGACATCTCGCTCACGCTGGAGGAGGGCGAGATCCTGGCGCTGTGCGGCGAGTCGGGCTGCGGCAAGTCGGTCACCGCGATGTCGGTGCCCAGGCTGCTGCCGCCCGACACGACCCGGTTGTCGGGCTCGGTGAAACTGGACGGCCGCGAGCTGACCACGCTGCCGGAGCCGGCCATGCGGCACGTACGCGGCAAGGACGTCTCGGTCGTCTTCCAGGAGCCGATGACCTCGCTCAACCCGTCGTTCACCGTCGGATACCAGATCGCCGAGGTGCTGCGCCGGCACGAGCGCCTCTCCCGCCAGGCCGCCGGGAAGCGGGCCGTCGAGCTGCTGGAGCTGGTCGGCATCCCGGCACCGCTACGCCGGATGAAGGAGTACCCGCACCAGCTCTCCGGCGGCATGCGGCAACGCGTGATGATCGCGATCGCGGTGGCGTGCTCGCCCCGGGTGCTGATCGCCGACGAGCCCACCACGGCGCTCGACGTGACGATCCAGGCGGGCGTGCTGGACGTGTTCCGCGACCTGCGCGACCGGCTGGGCACGGCGATCATCCTGATCACGCACGACCTGGGCGTGGTGGCCGACATCGCCGACCGGGCCGTGGTCATGTACGCGGGCCGCGCCGTCGAGCAGGCCACGGTGACCGAGTTGTTCAAGAACCCGCGCCACCCGTACACGCTGGGCCTGATGAACGCCCTCCCCTCCGCCGCCGTGAACGGCCGCCTGGCCGAGATCCCCGGCATGGTGCCCTCGCCGCTGTCGGACCCGGACGAGTGCGCGTTCCAGGCCCGCTGCCCGCGCGCCCAGGCGGACTGCCTCCTGTCCAGACCCCAGCTGGAACGGCACGCGGAAGGCCATCTGGCGGCCTGTTTCCACCCGGGAGGGAAGTCGTGATCCTGCGCATCGACAACCTGGTCAAGCACTACGGCCCGGTACGCGCCGTGGACGGCCTGTCGCTGGAGATCGGCCAGGGCGAGGTGCTCGGCCTGGTCGGCGAGTCCGGCAGCGGCAAGTCCACGGTCGGCAAGTGCGTGTTGCGCCTGACCGAGCCCACCGCGGGCGGCATCGAGCTGGACGGCCGCGACATCACCCACCTGTCGCGGCGGGCCATGCGGCCGCTGCGCAGGGACGTCCACATGGTCTTCCAGGACCCCTACTCCTCGCTCAACCCGCGCTTCACGATCGGCCAGATCGTCGGCGAGCCGCTGCTCAGGCACCGGGTGACGGACCGGCGCGAGACCTCGAACCGGGTGTCCGCCATGCTGGAGAAGGTGGGGCTACGCCAGGAGATGCGATCCAGATTCCCGCACGAGTTGTCCGGCGGGCAGCGGCAGCGGGTGGGGCTGGCCAGGGCGCTGATCCTGGAGCCCAAGCTGGTCGTGGCCGACGAGCCGGTGTCGGCGCTCGACGTGTCGGTGCAGGCGTCGGTGCTGAATCTCATCACCGACCTGCAGCGGGACATGGGGTTCTCGTGCCTGTTCATCACGCATGACCTGTCGGTCGTGGAGTTCCTGGCCGACCGGGTCGCCGTCATGTACCTCGGCAAGATCGTCGAGTCGGGTCCGACGGCCGAGATCTTCGCCGCGCCGCGGCACCCGTACACGCAGGCGCTGTTGTCGGCGGCTCCGGTGGCCGATCCGATCAGGCAGCGGGAGCGGCGCAGGATCGTGCTCGGCGGTGACGTGCCGAGTCCGGTCGATCCGCCCGCCGGGTGCCGGTTCCACACGCGGTGCCCGCTGGCGTACGACGCCTGCCGTACCGACGAGCCCCCCTTGCACGATCCACGTGGCAACGGCCATCCGGCCGCGTGCCACCTGGTCACAGCGGACCGCGTCCCTGACGCGGGCGTACATCTATAAAGGAGACAAGTTTGTTCACCACCAGGCCCGAGCTCACAGGCGACTTCGGCATGGTCGCCAGCACGCACTGGCTGGCCTCGGCCACCGGCATGGGCGTGCTGGAACGCGGCGGGAACGCCTTCGACGCGGCGGTGGCCGCCGGGTTCGTGCTGCAGGTCGCCGAGCCGCACCTGAACGGCCCCGGCGGGGAGGTGCCGATCCTGTTGTGGAGCGAGGCCGAGCAGCAGGTGTCCGTGGTGTCCGGGCAGGGCGTGGCCCCTGCCGCGGCCACCATCGAGCGGTTCGCCGAGCTGGGCCTGGACGTCGTGCCCGGCACGGGGCTGCTGGCGGCGACCGTGCCGGGGGCGTTCGGCGGCTGGATGCTCATGCTGGAGCGCTGGGGCACCTGGTCGCTGGCCGACGTGCTGGCGCCCGCGATCCACTACGCCGAGCACGGAGTGCCGGCCCTGGAGCGGATCTCCGCCACGATCGCGTCGGTCGAAGGATTGTTCACCAATGACTGGCCCACGTCGGCGGCGACCTGGCTGCCGGACGGGCACGTGCCCGCGCCGGGGTCGCAGCTGGCCAACCCGGTGCTCGCCGCCACCTACCGGCGGCTCGTCGCCGAGGCCGAGGCGGCGTCGAGCACCCGCGAGGGACAACTCGAAGCCGCCAGGAAGGCCTGGTACGAGGGCTTCGTCGCCGAGGCGATCGCCGAGTTCAGCGCCAAGACGGCCTGGCGGGACAGCTCGGGCGAGGTGCACGGCGGCCTGCTCACCGGCGACGACCTGGCCGGCTGGTCGGCCTCGGTCGAGGAGCCGGTGACCTTCGACTACCGCGGGCACACCGTGGCCAAGACGGGGCCCTGGGGGCAGGGGCCGGTGTTCCTGCAGCAGCTCGCGCTGCTCGACGGGTTCGACCTGGACGCGATGGGGCACCTCAGCGCCGACTACATCCACACCGTGACCGAGGCCGCCAAGCTCGCCTTCGCCGACCGCGAGGCCTGGTACGGCGACACCGACGTTCCCATGTCCGACCTGCTCAGCGCGGCGTACAACGCCGAGCGGCGACGGCTGGTCGGCCCCGAGGCCAGCTTCGAGCTGCGGCCCGGCGCACCCGGCGGTCGCCAGCCCAGGCTGCCCGACTTCCCCGCCCCCGGCACGGCCAGCAACGCCCCCGGCCTCTCGGGCGCCCGCCGCCCGCAGGGCGTCGGCGAGCCGACCGTGGAACGCAACGGCATCGTGAAGGGCGACACCTGCCACGTCGACGTGGTGGACCGGCACGGCAACATGGTCTCCGCCACCCCCAGCGGCGGCTGGCTGCAGAGCTCCCCCACCATCCCCGAGCTGGGCTTCTGCCTGGGCACGCGGGCGCAGATGTTCTGGCTGCAGGAGGGCCTGCCCGCCTCGCTGCGGCCGGGGACGCGCCCGCGCACCACGCTGTCGCCGTCGTTCGCGCTCAGGGACGGCAAGCCGTGGCTGGCGTTCGGCACCCCGGGCGGCGACCAGCAGGACCAATGGAGCCTGAACTTCTTCCTGTCCGTCGTCCACGGCAAGCCGAACCTGCAGGAGGCCATCGACGCCCCCATGTTCCACTCCGAGCACTTCCCCAGCTCCTTCTTCCCGCGCGGCTCCCGCCCCGGCGTCCTGCACGTCGAGGACCGGGTGGACCCGGGCGTGCTCGCCGAGTTGCGGCGGCGCGGCCACGAGGTCGAGGCCCAGGACTCCTGGACGCTCGGCAGGCTCAGCGCGGTGGCCCGTGACGGCGCCTTCCTCAAGGCCGCCGCCAACCCACGCGGCGCTCAGGGGTACGCGGTCGGCCGATGACCCTCGCCGACCTCTTCTTCCTGGTAGGGGCCGGTCTGCTGGCCGGGGTGGTCAACGCCCTGGCCGGCGGCGGCACGCTCATCTCCTTCCCCGCCCTGCTGGCGCTCGGCTACCCCAGCCTGACCGCGTCCGTGACGAACGCCGTGGCGCTGTGGCCCGGCTACCTGGGCGGCGTGCTCGGCTACCGGGCCGAGCTGCGCGGCCAGCGGCGCCGGGCGACGATGTTAGCGCTCACCTCCGTGCTGGGGGCGGTCGCGGGCAGCGCGTTGTTGCTGCTCACGCCGGGCCGGGTGTTCGAGTCGATCGTGCCGTGGCTGGTGGCGTTCGCCAGCCTGGCGCTGCTGGCCCAACCGTGGTTGCGCAAGCGCTTCGGCGGCCCGGCCGACGGTCCGCCGAGCAGGTTGGTGTACGCCGGGGTGTTCCTCGGCGGCTGCTACGGCGCCTACTTCAACGGCGGGATGGGCGTGCTGCTGCTGACCGTGCTCGGCATGTTCCTGCACGACGACCTGCACCGCGTCAACGCCGTGCGGGCCACGCTCGCGCTGGTCATCAGCTCGGTCTCGGTCGTCGCCTTCTCCCTGTACGGCCCCGTCCAGTGGCAGGCCGTGATCGTGGTCGCGCCGGCCAGCCTGGTGGGCGGGTTCCTCGGCACCCGGCTGGCCCGGCTGATGCCGCCGAAGGTGCTGCGCGGCGTCGTCGTCGCGTTCGGCCTCGGCGTGGCCGCCGCGCTCGCGTTGCACTAGGCGCCGAAATCAAGCCACCGTGGCCTCGATGAGGTCGTCCACCACCTCGGCCAGGTCGTTGCCCCTGGCGTGCACCCGACGCTGGCGCATGGCTCCCGAACCCTTGTCCAGCAGCCGGTCCAGCCCCTCCTGGATGAACGTCAGGTCGCCCGCCTCCGCCAGCGCCGGGCGTACGTGCTCCAGGAGGCGGCGCGCCATCACCGGCGCCGGCACGAGCGTGCCGTGCCGCAGGTCCAGGCTGTCGCCCAGCAGCCCGTCGCGGGCGGCGCGCCAGTAGGCGGCGCGCAGCACCTCCGACGGGACCGGCAACCCCCGGTCGCCGCGCCTGACGGCGGCCAGCGCGGTCACGACCAGCGCGCGGATGAGCCCGATCAGGGTGAGGCTGTCGCTCACGTCGAGCGGCACGTCGGCCACCCTGATCTCCACGGTGGGCAGCCGGGGCGACGGGCGGGTGTCCCAGTAGACGGTCTTGGGGTCGAGCAGCGCGCCCGACTCCGTCAGCGCGCGCAGCGCCAGCTCGTAGTCGCCGAACGACGGGAAGTACGGGGGCGCGCCCGAGACCGGCCAGCGGCCCCAGCTGATCACCCGCCAGGACGCGTAGCCGGTGTCGCGGCCGACGAAGAACGGCGAGTTGGCGGCCAGCGCGATCAGCGTGGGCAACCAGGGGCGCAGGTGGTTGCCGACGTAGACGGCGTGCTCCTCGTCGGGCACGTCCACGTGCACGTGCAGGGCGCAGATGCTGATCTCGTCCTGCAACGCGCGGTAGAGCACCCGGCCCTGCTCGTAGCGGGCGTCGTCGGTGAGCGGCGGCGACACGACGTCCCCCAGCACGGGGATGCCGCTCGCGACCACGGCCAGCCCGCACGAGCGGGCCGCGCCCGCCACCTCCTTGCGCGCGGTACGCAGCTGCGAGCCCAGCTCGCTGAGGTCGGCGGAGGGCGGCGTGCGGGCCTCCACCTGGAATCTGGTGATTTCTTGCACCACGTCCAGCACATCCGTCGCGGCGGCCAGGACCTCGGCCGCCCGGGGAGCCACGTGGCGGGTGCGGGGATCGACGACGAGGTATTCCTCTTCGATCCCGATCAACGGAACCATGCGCACACCTCGCTGGGGAGAGTCTCCGTACGAGGTTGTGCCCTTACCACACCCGGCGGAAAACTCTCCCGACAAGCGGGTGTCAGGCCGCGAATTCCATGGGGCCGTAGAGAGCGTGCGGGGTCTGCGTGGTCATGGCCCAGTAGCGGTCGCCGTACGACCAGTGCCACCACTCGGTCGGGTAGTTGACCAGGCCGACCGGCTCCAGGGCGGCGGCCAGGAGCTTGCGGTTGGCGCGGGCGTCGGCCGAGATGGCGGGGGCGGCCGTGTAGCAGGCGCCGTCGCTCTGCTCCGGGTTGTCGTTGATCTGGGTGCCCATGTCGTATTCGGTGCCGTCGGGGGCGCACAGGGTCAGGTCCACGGCGGCGCCGGCGGTGTGGGGGGCGACGTCGACGGGGGACACGTACCGACTTGCAGCGATATATGCCTCATCGGGCGACATTTCGGGGAATGTCGCTTGGAGCTGCGCCCGGTACCCGTCGAAGATCCGGCGTTGCGTGGTGATCGGGCGGTAGCCCTCGACGATCAGCAGGTGGTAGCCGTCGGGCAGCTGGCGTTCGGCTTGCTCCAGGCGGTCGAGCAGGCCCGAGCGCAGGTGTGCGTACGCGCCCTCCGGGTCGGCCAGGCGCTTGTCCACGCGCAACCGCCCGCGTACGTCGGCCAGCGGCTCGGCGCACTCCCGCACGGGGATCTCGGTCACTCGGGGATCGGAGATGAGCACGACATCGTCAGGGGTGTGCCACATGGGCAGAGATTCTCACACAGTGTCCGAGAAGACCTGTTCCCGGGCCTGTTCCAGAGCCGCGACCAGGGCGCCGCGCAGCACCGGGTTGCCCGCCACCTTGGTCGTGACCACCGTGGGCTGGCTGGGGCACACCCGGGCCACCGCCTCCTGGACCTTGGCGGCCAGCCGCTCGCCTCCGGCCCGGCCGATGTCGCCGCTGAGCACGATCAGCCCGGGATCGAGCACCACGGTCACCGCCGCCGCGCCCACGGCCAGCCGGCTCGCGAGCGCGTCCAGATAGCCTTCGTCGCCGCCGCGTACCAGGTCGGGCACCGTGCTGCCGTGCACGCCGTGCTGCCGGGCCAGGCCGCGCAGCGCGTCGTGGCCCACCAGGCGCTGGAACGAGCCCGACTGCGGCTGCGAGACGTCCGCGGGCAGCGGCTCGCCCGGGACCGGCAACCAGCCGATCTCGCCCGCTCCCCCGGAGATGCCCCGGTGCAGCTTGCCGCCCAGCATGACGCCGAGGCCCTGGCCGACGCCCGCCCAGATGACCACGAAGTCGTCGTAACCGACGGCCGCGCCGTATCGGTGCTCGGCGAGCGCGACCAGGTTGACGTCGTTCTCGATGGTCACGGAGGTGCCGAGGGTCTCGCGCAGGCTGGCCAGCACGCCGACGTGCCAGGCCGGCAGGTCGTACGACCAGCGCACGTCGCCGCTGGCCGGGTCGACCACGCCCCTGGTGCCGATGACGAACGCGCGCAACCGGGACAGGCTGACGTTGGCCGAGTCGCAAGCGCGCTGCACGGCCGCGTGGACCGCTTTGACCGGGTCGCGGCCGTCGGAAGGGTTGAGGGTGATCTCGACGACGATTCGTCCTGTGATGTCCGCCACACCGACCTTGAGGCTGTCGGGCAGGACCTCGAGGCCGGCGACGTACGCGCTGGAGGGGACCACGGCGTACAAGGCGGCGTGCGGCCCCCTGCCGCCCGCGCGCTCTCCCGCGACCTCCACCAGCCCTCGCTCCTCCAGTCGAGCGAGCAGCTGACCTGCGGTTACCTTGGAGAGCCCGGTCCGCTCGCCGAGCTCCGCACGGGTGAGAGGGCCGTCTCCGAGGAGAAGCTCGAGTGCCGCACGATCGTTCAGCCGACGCAGCAACCGCGGGGTTCCCGGGTCTCGGCTCATCGGCGCGCCCCTCTCGTCACGATCGGCTAACAAGCGTTTTTTTTAAGAAAGTTTCTTGTTAGTTTAGCAGCATCGTTCGGCATTGACGATCAGCCTGGTGCGGACTGTAGGCCAGCACCCGGGAAGGGAGAACCCTGTGAGGATCGCGAAGATCACAGCCACAACGGTCACCACGGCCGCACTGGCCCTGGGCCTGGCCGCCTGTGGGTCCAGTCAAGAACCCGCCACGTCCTCACCCAGCGCGGCCGCCTCCGCCAGCGGCCCCAAGTACGCGGGCAAGACGCTGACCTTCTGGCGCCTCGGCGACAGCAACCCGGCCGCGCAGAAGTACACCGACGAACTGATCGCCGAGTTCGAGAAGCAGACCGGCGCCAAGGTGACCGTCGAGTGGATCCCGTGGCCGCAGGTCAACGACAAGTTCACGGCCGCGGCAGCGGGCGGCGTGGGCCCGGACGTGACCGAGATCGGCAACGACCAGGTCCCGCTGTGGCAGAGCCAGGAGGCCCTGGAGCCGATCACCGACATCGTCGCGGGCGGCGACCAGGCCCAGATCCCCAAGAACCTGATGGGCCTGGAGACCATCGACGGCGACACGTACGCCGTGCCGTGGGGCGGCGGCAGCCGGGCGGTGCTCTACCGCGCCGACTGGTTCAAGGACCTAAAGATCGAGATCCCCAAGACCTGGGACGAGCTCCTGGCCGCCGCCAAGAAGATCCAGACCGAGAAGGGCAAGGACGTCGACGGCTTCGCCTTCAACGGCGGCTCCGACGCCAACCACCTGCTCGGCGCCCTCGCCTGGACCGCCGGCGGCGACTACGCGGTCAAGGAGGGCGACAAGTGGGTCGGCAAGCTGACGGACCCCGGCTTCAAGGCCGGCTTCGCGCAGTACACCGGCCTGGTCACCGACGGCCTGTCCAGCAAGTCGCGGCTCAACCAGAACACCACCGAGATCCGCACCAGGATGGCCAACAACAAGGTGGGCATGTACCTCACCGCGTCGTGGGACCTGCCGGGGATCGAGGAGGACAGCAAGGGCAAGCTCAAGGGTGACAAGCTGGCCTTCTTCCCGCTCCCGTCGAAGGACGGCGGCGAGGCGCAGTCCTTCCTGGGCGGCAACGACATCGCCGTCTGGGGCACCGCGAAGGAGAAGGACGCGGCCAAGGAGTTCGTGAAGCTGGCCTCCGGCAAGCAGTGGGGCGTCAAGTACGCCACCGACGGCGGCCTGCTCCCCGTCTACCCTGACGCACTGGCCGCGCTGTCCAGCGACCCGGCGCAGGCGCCGTTCGCGGCCGCCTTCGCCAAGGCCAAGGCCTTCCCCGCCGATCCGCAGTGGACCGAGGCCAACGAGACCAAGGCGGTGCTGCAGAACGCGGCCCGCAAGGTCATCGAGGGCAAGGCGACCGCGGACGAGGCGCTGGCCGCGGCGAACAAGGAACTCGAAGACATCCTCAACGCATCCTGAGACCTATGACGAACACGTCAACGCTCCCCCGGGGTGAAGGCCGCTCCTCCACCCCGGGGCGGCGCCGCGCACGCCCGCCGCAGAAAGCCAGCGGGCTCCCCACCTGGTCGATCCCCTACGTCCTGCTCATCCCCGGTCTGCTGGTCATCGCGGCCCTGCTGCTGTATCCGATGATCCAGATGGTGATCATCGCCTTCCAGAAGGTGGGGCTCGTCCAGATCTCGGGCCGCAGGCCGGCCACCTGGGTCGGTCTCGACAACTTCACCAACGTCCTCGAGAACGACATTTTCTGGTCCTCCCTCCGCAACTCGGTGGTGTTCGCCGCGATCGCGGTGCCGCTCACGCTCATCCTCGGCACCGCCGTCGGCGTCCTGCTGCACCGGCTCGGCAAGAAGATGTCGCTGTTCGTCATCATCGGCATCATGTTCGCCTGGGCAGTCCCGCCGGTGGCGCAGGGCGTGATCTGGCGCTGGTTGTTCGACTCCGAGGCGGGCATGATCAACTGGGCGCTCAACCTGCTGCCCGACTGGCTGTCCAGCGCCCTGTTCGGCCGGGCGGACTGGAGCGGCGAGCCCTGGCTCAACGACGCCTGGTCCATCTACATGGTGCTGATCATCTGCGTGGTCTGGGGAGGCTTCCCGTTCGTCGCGGTCTCGGTGCTCGCCGGGCTCAAGGGCATCCCCGCCGAGCTCTACGAAGCCGCCAAGGTGGACGGGTCGACTCCGTGGCGCACGTTCAGGAAGATCACCTTCCCGCTGCTGAAGCCGGTGTTCGCGGTGCTGACCGTGCTGTCGATCATCTGGGACTTCAAGGTCTTCTCCCAGCTCTACGTGCTGGCCGGCACGAGCAACCGGGAGGCATACAACCTGTCGATGTACGCGGTGACCGAAGCGTTCAAGGCCCCGCCGAAGATGGGGTCGGGCGCGGCCATCGCGGTGGTGCTGACCGTGATCCTGCTCATCGTCACCGCCGCCTACATCCGGCAGATGTTCAAGCAGGAGGAGGTGTGATGAACCCGCTGGCCCGCAAGCGCCTGGGCAAGGCTGCGCTCAACACGGCAGGCGTGCTGGTCTTCCTGGTGGCCACCTTCCCCGTGTACTGGATGGCCTCCACCGCCTTCAAGGCGAACGACCAGATCTTCACGACCGACTTCATCCCGTTCCCGACGCACTTCACCTTCGAGCACGTCCAGCGCGTGCTCACCGACGGCGTGGCCGGGCACTCGATCTGGCTCTACATGCGCAACAGCGCCATCGTCGCGCTCGGCACGGTCCTGATCGGCGCGGTCTTCGCGCTGCTCTCCGCCACGGCGGTGGCCCGGTTCAGGTTCAGGGGCCGGGTGCCCGTCCTGGCGCTGCTGCTCGTCGTGCAGATGATCCCCGCCGAGGCGCTGGTCATCCCGCTGTTCCTGAGCGTCAAGCGCCTGGGCCTGTACGACCAGCTGCTCGGTCTGATCGTCACCCAGGTGGCTCTGACCTTGCCGTTCGGGATCTGGATGTTGCGCACGTTCGTCGCCGCGGTGCCCAAGTCGCTGGAGGAGGCGGCCTGGATCGACGGGGCGAGCCGCTTCACCACCTTCTGGAAGGTGCTCTTCCCCCTGGTGGCCCCGGGGCTGGTCGCGACCAGCATCTTCTCGTTCATCACCGCGTGGAACGAGTTGATCATGTCGCTGTACCTGATCAGCGATCCGACCAAATACACCATGCCCGTCGCGCTGCAGTACTTCTTCGGGCAGAAGGGCACCGACTGGGGCGCCATCATGGCCAGCTCCACGATGATGACCATCCCGGTCGTCATCTTCTTCCTGCTCGTACAACGCCGCATGGTCTCCGGCCTGGTCGCCGGCGCGGTCAAGGGCTGACCACCCGCAACACGCGAAAGTCCTGCTGGACCATGCCTGAAAACTGATGAGGAGCCATGAGTCAGAGTGATCGGGGGCTGCGCCGTCTCGCGGCCGGCACGCTGCTCGTCGCCTTCCCGGGCACCACGGCGCCCGAATGGGTGCTGCGGGAGCTGGAACACGGCCTGGGCGGCGTCACGCTCTTCGGCTTCAACGTGGCCGATCCCGGCCAGGTACGCGACCTGACCACCGCGCTGCGGGGAGCCGGTGAGCCCGTCATCTCGCTCGACGAGGAGGGCGGGGACGTGACGCGGCTGGCGTACCACGTCGGCAGCCCGTACCCGGGGAACGCCGCGCTCGGGGCGGTGGACGACGTCGAGCTGACCCGCCGGGTCTATCGCGCGATCGCCTCCGAGCTGGCCGCGTGCGGCATCAACCTGGACATGGCGCCCAGCGCCGACGTCAACACCGAGGCCGACAACCCGGTGATCGGCACCAGGTCGTTCGGGACCGACCCGGAGCTGGTCGCCAGGCACACGGTGGCCGCCGTACAGGGCCTCCAGGCGGTGAACGTGGCCGCCTGCGTCAAGCACTTCCCCGGCCACGGCGCCACCCGGGTGGACTCGCACCTGGCGATCCCCGTCGTGGACGTGAGCCTGGACGTGCTGCGGGAGCGGGAGCTGGCGCCGTTCCGCGCGGCGATCGGCGCGGGGGCCAAGTCGGTGATGACCGCGCACGTCGCGGTGCCGGTGGTGACGGGCGAGACGCCCGCCACCCTGTCCGGCGCCGCACTGACCGGGCTCCTCAGGGGCGAGCTCGGTTACGGCGGCGTGGTCGTCACCGACGCGCTGGACATGCACGCGATCACCAAGAGCGTGGGCCTGGCCGGCGGCGCCGTGCTGACGCTCGCGGCCGGGTCCGACCTGCTGTGCCTGGGCCCGGTGCCCACCTACGACGACGTCCAGGCCATCATCGCGGAAATCGTCGCCGCGGTGCGTGACGGCCGGCTGCCGCTGGAGCGGCTGGAGGAGGCGGCGGAGCGGGTGGCGGCGTTGCGGGCCTGGTTCGGCGCTCCAGAGCAGGTACCAGCCGAGCAGAACGGGGTCGGCCTGCACGCCGCGCGCCGCGCCGTGCGGCTGATCGGAGCGACGGAGCCCCTGGTCGAGCCCCTGGTGATCGAGGTGGACACGCCGCCGACGATCGCCGTGGGCGACGTGCCGTGGGGTGTGGGCCCGTGGCTGCCGGACGCGGAGATCATCCGGGTCAAGCCCGCGGCCGCCGACGCCCTCGGCCTGCTGGCAAAGGCCGCGAACCGGTCCCTGGTCATCGTGGTCAAGGACGCGCACCGCCATCCGGCGAGCCAGGAACTGCTCTCCGCCCTGGTGGCGGCCCGCCCCGACGCGACGGTGATCGAGATGGGACTGCCCGTCTGGCGGCCCGACAGCGCGGCCTACATCGCCACGTACGGGGCCGCCAGGGCCAACGCCCAGGCCGCCGTGGAACTGCTCACCGCCTAGGCCTCCAGAGCTCCTCGCGTCCTCTCAGGGCGCGAGGAGTTCCTCGCGCGCCTGGTCCAGCGCGGCCAGTACGGCGCCGCGCAGCACCGGGTTGTTGTCGGTCACCGTCGTGGTGACCACCTGGGGACGCACGGGACAGATCCGGGCCACGGCCTCCTCCACCCGGGACGTCAGCGCGGCGCCACCGGCGTGCCCGACCTCCCCCGCCAGCACCACCAGGCCGGGGTCGAGGATCACGCACACCGCGGCGACTCCCAGGGCGAGCCGGTGGGCGATCTCGTCGAGCAGCGGCTCACCCGCGGCGCCCGCGGCCACCGCGACCTTGACGCACTCGCCCGCGCTGCCGGCCGCGAAGCCGTACCCCTGGGCCAGCTCGGCCACCGCCTCGGCGCTGACCAGCGACTGCAGGCCGCCCGCCAGCGACGGCAGCCGCCCCGGCTCGGTGCGGATGTCCTCGGGCAGCGGCACGCCGGGCACCGGCAGGTAGCCGATCTCCCCCGCGCTGCCGGAACGCCCTCTGTGCAGCTTGCCGCCGAGCATGATCGCCAGGCCCAGGCCGCGGCTCGACCACAACAACACGAAGTCGTCGATCCCCTTGGCCGCCCCGTCGGCGCGCTCGGCGATGGCGGCGAGGTTGACGTCGTTCTCGATCGTCACCTCGCGCCGCAGGTCGCCGGCCAGGGCTTCGTGGATGCCCTCGTGCCAGCCGGGCAGGTCGAAGGAGAAGCGCACGTCGCCGCTGCGCGGATCGACCACGCCGGGGGTGCCGATGACGACGCCGCGCAGCTTGGCGATGCTGACCTTGGCGCTGCGGCAGGCCTTGACGATCGCGCCGTGCACCACGGAGACCGGGTCGTCGTGGCCGCCGGGATCGACGGTGACCTCGGCGATCGTGTGGCCGTGGATGTCGGCGATCGCGGTGGAGATCAGCTCGGGGCCGACTTCGAGGCCGGCCACGTACGCGCTGGAGGGGATCACGGAGTAGAGCGCCGCGTTGGGGCCGCGCCCGCCGGCCTGCGCGCCGACCACCTCGACCAGGCCGCGCTCCTCCAGCCTGGCCAGCGTCTGCGAGGCCGTGACCTTGGACAGGCCGGTCAGATCGCCGATCTGACCGCGAGTCATGGGACCGGTTGCCAGCAGCAGGTCCAGCGCGGCCCGGTCATTGATCTCCCTGAGCAGTCTGGGCACACCAGGACGTCGCTCCACGCTGAATCCCACCGTCGCAGTCGAACCACTGTTATTCGAAAAGGTTGTTGGAAGTTTAGCGCTCAGGGCCCTGCATGCTGCCGCAGGTGAACACTAGGATTCCCGATGGCCATTCGCGTTCGGCATCGTAGCCGGGACGACCCGCCGTATTTGGGTCACCTGCCCGTTTCTGACGAGCTTGCGCCTAACCAGTGTTGACCAGGAGGGATAATCGAGAACATGCGCCTTTCCGCTCGTGTCGACTACGCCCTCCGTGCCGCCGCCGAACTGGCCGCCGCCGGTGCAGGCCCGACTACCGTGGGCGAGCTCGCCAAGGAACAGGACATGCCGCCTAAATACCTGGAAAACATCCTGCTGCAGATGCGCCGCGCCGGGCTCGTGCGCGGGCAGCGGGGGCCAGAAGGCGGTTACGTGCTGGCCAGGCCCGCTGCCGACATCACGCTGGCCGACGTGATCCGGGCCGTGGACGGCCCGCTGGCCAACGTACGCGGCGAACGCCCGGAGCACGTCGGCTACCGGGGGCCCGCCGAGTCGTTGCAGCAGGTGTGGATCGCGTTGCGGGCCACCGAGCGGTCGATCCTGGAGGAGGTCACGCTGGATCAGGTCGCCACGGGGGCGCTGCCCGAGCGCATCCGCCAGCTCGCCGCCGACCCCGCCGCCTGGGACTGACCCCAGCCCGCCGACACGGACCACCAGCGTCCTCAGACCCCGGCCCGCCGCGCGGAGCTGCTCGACCACGCGAGCTCGTCCAGCACGCCGGTCGCCAGGACCTGCGTGGTCTGACGGCCGAGACGCCCCGCAGGGGCTCGATCACGCGCAGGAACGGCTCGGGCTCCAGGTCCGCCGGCCCGTCAGCCGGTAGCCGGCCACCTCGGCGGGGTCGTCCCCGCGTAAACCCGTGATCTCGAGCATGCCCCGCTCAGCCTTCCGCCAGGTTCACTCCTCGATCATCATTATGGTCATCAACCCGGTCGAACGCTCGCTTTCCTAGACTGGAGGGATGCCCGAAGGAGACGCCGTCTACCGCACGGCCGCCCGCCTGCGAGGCGCGCTGGACGGGCGCGTGCTCACCAGGTCGGACTTCCGCGTCCCCAAGCACGCCACCGCGGACCTCACCGGGCGCGTGGTCGTCACCACGCTCTCCCGGGGCAAGCACCTGCTCACCCGCGTCGAGGGCGACCTGACCGTGCACAGCCACCTGCGGATGGACGGGAGCTGGCAGATCATGCCCGCAGGCCGGCGCACCGCGCCGGGCGACCGGGTCAGGCTGGTCCTGGCCAACGAACAGTGGCAGGCGGTGGGGGTACGACTCGGCATGGTCGATCTCGTCAGGACCGCCGGCGAGGACCGCCTGGTCGGCCACCTGGGGCCGGATCTGCTCGGCGCGGACTGGGACCCGGACGAGGCCGTACGAAGGCTACGAGCGGCACCCGGCAGGACCATCGGGGAAGCGCTGCTCGATCAGCGCAACCTGGCGGGGATAGGCACGATCTATCGCGCCGAGACCCTGTTTCTGCGCGGGATCTGGCCGTGGAAGAAGGTCGGGGAGATCGAGGATCTCAACGGGCTCGTGTCATTGGCCCAGCGGCTCATGGAAGCCAACAAGGGCCACGCGGGCACGGTGACCACGGGTGATCGCCGCCCGGCGAACCAGACCTGGGTCTATGGCAGGGCGGGGAGGCCCTGTCGCCGATGCAGCACCCGCATCAGCCGCGGGGAGATGGGGGCACAACCGCAGGAACGGCTGATCCTGTGGTGTGATGACTGCCAGCCGCGTTAGGCAGCCACCATGTCCTTGACTTCGGGGAACACGGAATCGGAAATCGACCCGGGAACCGTCTCCGCAAGGGGCAGCCGCTCGTGCTCCGGCACGTCGGCAAGCACAGGAGCCGCCTGGAGCTCCGCCAGCGCGAACTGGTCGGAAACCTCACGCAACACCTGCGAAAGCGGCACTCCGAGCGCGCCGCAAATGGACGCGAGCAGCTCAGAGGATGCCTCCTTCTGGCCGCGCTCTACCTCGGACAGGTAACCCAGGGAAACCCGCGCGAGCGTGGACACCTCACGTAGCGTGCGTCCCTGCCGCACCCGCAACCGCCTCAGCACGTCACCGAGCAGCTGACGCAGCAAAATCATCTGTCGCTCCCTCCCCGGCGCGGATGTCTTCACCACGCCCCGCGCGATCGGATCGTGCCGCACATTGGTCTTCTTACCTTCGTACATGCTCCTCGCCGTCATCATTGGGCGTCGCCGCCCCTGGACCGCCGCTCGTGGCTCGTTGCGCGACTCATCAGGCCCGCCTGCCGGGCGATCGGTGCTTGCAGTTGGCTCACGGACCTCACTCACAGCTCCACCGTACCCGTATCAACCGACACCGCGTCAGACCGCGCATGCCATGTTCGCTCGGGACGTAACACGGTAATCACCCGGAATGTTCCCCTTTGTTCGCCTTCAGCACACCTGACAGTAGATCGACTGCCTCGTCCACCGTCTTTACCCTGATACGTTCGCGCGACCCTCGAAGTCTCAATTCGCGGGCCCAAATCTGCCCGCCCGGCCCGGAAACGGCCGCGTGCACGGTGCCGACGGGTCTTCCGTCCTGCGGCTCCGGCCCGGCCACACCCGTCACCGCCAGGCCGTATGTGGCCCCGCACAGCCGCGCCACCCCGGCTGCCATGGCCGCGGCCACCTCGGGGTGCACGGCCCCCTCACGCCGCAGCAGCTCCTCCGGCACGCCCAGCAGCTCCCGCTTGAGATCGGTGGCGTAGGAGATCACCCCGCCCCTGAACGCCTTGGACGAGCCCGAGACCGACGTGATCGCGGCTCCGATCAGCCCACCGGTCAGCGACTCGGCCACCGCCACCGTGGCGGCCCGGCTCACCAGCATCGACAGAACCTCGGCCACATCCGCCATCGATCACCCCTCGCGCGCCTGCCTGGCCACTTTACGCAGTCTGACCGCCCGGATGACATAGTCGGCGCCCGTGCCCACCGTGACGACCGCCGCCGCCCCCATCACCACCCACCGGACGGGATCGGGCACCCAGGGCAGGAGGTAGAGCACGATCGCGGCGATCTGCAACACAGTTTTTACCTTGCCGCCGTAGCTGGCCGGGATGACCGCGTGCCTCAGCAACAGGAACCTGAGGGCCGTGATGCCCAGCTCCCTGCCGAGGATCACGATCGTGACCCACCACGGCAACTCGCCGAGGATCGACAGGCACACCAGCGCCGCACCCGTGAGGGCCTTGTCCGCGATCGGATCGGCGATCTTGCCGAAATCGGTGATCAGGCCGTAGCGCCTGGCCAGCTCACCGTCGAGGTGGTCGGTGATCGAGGCCACCGCGAACACCGCGAGCGCGGCCACCCGCCAGCCCGCGCCCGGCAGGAAGAGGCAGACGACGAAGAAGGGGACGAGCACCAACCGGAGGACCGTGAGGACGTTGGCGATGTTCCACGGGCTTACCACGCGGCGCTCGTCCCTCATCATGGACCGGCCTTGATCCGCGCGATCAGATCGACCCCCTCGGCGTCGACCACCACCGCGCGCACGATCTGCCCTCTGACCAGCCCGATGCCCTGCACCGTGACGGAGCCGTCGACCTCGGGGCCCTGGTGGGCGGCCCGGCCCTCATAGCCGCCGTCGCCCAGGTCGTCGTCGATCAGCACGTCCACCTCGGTGCCTATGCGCTCCTCCGCGCGCTGGGCGGTCAGCTCCTCTGCCAGCTCGGTGAGCACCCGCACACGCTCGTCGATGATGTCCTGGTCGAGCTTGCCCGGCAGCTGCGCCGCCTCGGTGCCGTCCTCGTCGGAATAGCCGAACACGCCGATCACGTCGAGCCTGGCCTCCTCCAGGAAGCCGACCAGCTCGCCGAACTCCTCCTCGGTCTCGCCGGGGAAGCCCACGATGAAGTTGGAGCGCACGCCCGCCTCAGGGGTGCGCTCACGCACGGTCTGGAGCAGCCCCAGGAAACGCTCGGGGTCGCCGAAGCGGCGCATCCTGCGCAGGACCATGCCGCTGGCGTGCTGGAAGGACAGGTCGAAGTAGGGGGCGACGCCCTCGGTGCCGGTGATCACCTCGATCAGCCCGGGCCGCAGCTCGGCGGGCTGCAGGTAGCTGACCCGCACCCGCTCGATGCCCTCGACCGCCGAGAGCTGCGGAAGCAGCTTCTCCAGCGCCCGCAGGTCGCCCAGGTCCTTGCCGTAGGAGGTGGAGTTTTCGCTGACCAGGACGAGCTCGCGCACGCCCCGGTGGGCCAGCCAGTCGGCTTCGGCCAGCAGCTCGCCGGGATCTCGCGAGACGTAGGCGCCGCGGAAGGCCGGGATGGCGCAGAACGTGCACCGCCGGTCGCAGCCCGAGGCCAGCTTGAGCGAGGCCACCGGGCTCTCGTCGAGCCGCTTGCGCAACACGCGCGGACCGCTGGCGGGCGCCAGGCCCGCCGGCAGGTCGCCGTGGCCCGGGATGCTCGTCTTGGGCGCGCTGGCACGGTCCACCGGCGAGATGGGCAGCAAGGTGCGGCGGTCGCGTGGCGTGTGCGGCTTGAGCGACCGCCCGGCCAGCACGTCGTCGAGCCGGCCGCCGATCTCGGCGTAGTCGTCGAACGAGATGACCGCGCTGGCCTCCGGCAGGGCCTCCGCCAGCTCGTTGCCGTAGCGCTCGGCCATGCAGCCCGCGGCCACCACCTTCGCCCCGGAGTCCGCGGCGGCCAGCAGCGTGTCGATGGAGTCTTTCTTGGCCGACTCGATGAAGCCACACGTGTTGACGACGACGACGTCGGGGTCGTCGTCGCCCAGCTGCCAGCCGGCAGCCTCGAGTCGCGCGGCCAGCTCCTCGGAGTCGACCTCGTTGCGCGCGCAGCCCAGGGTTATCAGCGATGCGGTTCGGCGGGATGACATGGTGAACACTACGGTATCGGGAGTTGGCCACCACCCGATGCACGGGCTCCCCAGGTGACTACCGCGACTTGGGTTTGGGCGGCCCGAACGAGCGCCGCACTATCTCCCCCCGGCCGCCGAGCCGCTTCACCTTCTTGCCGTTGACCTGCAGTGACACGGCACTCGCGTCGGCGAGCAACACGTTCACCTGTTCCTCGGCCTGCCACTCGGAGCTCTTGCCCGCCTTCAGCGTTCCCGAGAACAACTTGCGCCCCTTGGCGTCGCGCACGTTCACGTACGACGACCGCTTCGCCTTGATCCGGACCGTCACCATGCCCTTCTTCGAGGACGCCGACGGCTTCGGCGTCTCGGTGATGGGCGTGTTGGGCGGCACGCTCGGCCTGGCGGACGCCGCGTGCACGTCACCGGTCCGCACCTGGTCGCTCGCACCCCCCAGCACGCGCATCATGCCGAAGACCACCACGATCGCCAGCGCCACCCCGAGCGCCATCGTCCAGTTGGGACCCCGCTTCTCCGGCAGGTTGATCGTGCGGTCGGCCTGGAACACGGCCGCGGCCCGCACCGGCACCGGCGCACCGCCCTGCTGCTGATCGAAAAGATGGACCGTGGCCTCGGGATCCAGCCCCACGGCCTTGGCCACGGCTCTGACATGCCCCCTCGCATAGAAATGACCACCGCACTGGCCGTAGTCATCCTGTTCCATGCGTTGGATGATCGCCTCACGGATCCTGGTGGCCTCACCGACCTGCGCGACCGTCAGTCCGGCGGACTGCCTGGCCGCGGCCAGTATGGCTCCGATGCTCTGCTCCTGCACAGCGAACGCCCCCCCAGCACGACGTTGCGTAGTGGTTCATATTCAACCAGTTACCGCCGTGCAATCACGCATTGGGGTCATTCGCCACGCAGGTCGGCCAGCAATCCCGGCAGATCATCCGGTTTCACCAGCACTTCTCGAGCCTTCGATCCTTCGCTGGGGCCGACGACATTGCGGCTTTCGAGCAGGTCCATGAGCCGCCCGGCCTTGGCGAACCCGACCCGGAGCTTGCGCTGGAGCATCGAGGTCGAGCCGAACTGGGTGGTCACGATCAGCTCGGCAGCCTGGATCACCAGGTCGAGATCGTCGCCGATGTCCTCGTCGATCTCCTTCTTGACCGGCGCGGCGGCCACGTCCTCGCGGTATTCGACCTGCATCTGCTGCTTGCAGTGCGCGACGATCTCGGCGATCTCCTTCTCGGAGACGAACGCGTTCTGGATCCGGATGGGCTTGCTGGCGCCCATCGGCAGGAAGAGCGCGTCACCCTGACCGACCAGCTTGTCGGCGCCCGGCTGGTCGAGGATGACCCGTGAGTCGGTGAGCGACGACACCGCGAACGCCAGCCTGGACGGCACGTTCGCCTTGATCAGCCCGGTCACCACGTCCACGCTGGGCCGCTGGGTGGCGATCACCAGGTGGATGCCCGCCGCACGGGCGAGCTGCGTGATGCGCACGATCGAGTCCTCGACGTCGCGCGGGGCCACCATCATCAGGTCGGCCAGCTCGTCCACGATCACCAGCAGGTACGGGTACGGCTGGTAGACCCGCTCACTCCCGGGCGGCGGCTGCAGCTTGCCCGCCCGCACGGCCTTGTTGAACTCGTCCACGTGCCGGAACCCCGACGCCGCCAGGTCGTCGTAACGCCGGTCCATCTCGCCGACCACCCATTCGAGGGCCTCGGCGGCCTTCTTCGGGTTCGTGATGATCGGCGTGATCAGGTGGGGGATGCCCTCGTACCCGCTCAGTTCGACCCGCTTGGGGTCCACCAGCACCATCCGCACCTCGTCGGGCGTGGCCCGCATCAGGATGCTGGTGATCAGCCCGTTGACGCAGACCGACTTGCCCGCGCCGGTGGCGCCCGCGATGAGCAGGTGGGGCATCTTGGCGAGGTTCGCGACGATGGTACGGCCCTCGACGTCCTTGCCCAGACCCACGATCATCGGGTGGTGGTCGGCCTGCGCCACCTGGGCCCGCAGCACGTCGCCCAGAGCCACGAGATCCTTGTCCGCGTTCGGAATCTCCACCCCGATAGCCGACTTGCCCGGGATAGGCGACAAAATCCTGACATCAGCGGATTTAACGGCGTACGCGATGTTCTTCGTGAGCGCCGTGACCTTCTCCACCTTCACGGCCGGGCCGATCTCGATCTCGTAACGGGTCACGGTCGGCCCGCGGGTGAACCCGATCACCTGCGCGTCGATGGTGAACTGCTCCAGCACGCTGGTCAGCGCGTTCACCACGGTGGTGTTGGCCTTGGTCTGCGGCTTGGGCACGCTGCCCGGCTTGAGGTACTGCAGATCCGGCAGGCTGTACGGCCCAGCCTGCGGGGACAGCACGAGCTGCTCCACCTTGCGCGGCGCGGGTGTCGGCTGCGGCGGCTCCGGCTTCCTGTCGGCCTCGGGAGCGGGCGCCTCCTCCTCGTCCGTCAGCCCGGGCACGATCTCGGGCGAGTGGTCGGCCCGCTTGTCCTTCTCGGCCAGCACGGGCGTGTCATACGGTTTGACCGTCTCGCCCCCCTCCTCAGGAGGCTTCTTGGCGGCCCTGACCCGCTTCTTGCCCGGCTCCCGCGGCTCCGGATCGGCGTGCCGCTCGAACAACATGTGCCTGAGCTCGGCCAGCCGCTCCGGAATCCGGTGCACGGGAGTCGCGGTGATCACCAGCACGCCGAACCCCGACAGGATCAGCAGCAGCGGGATCGTGATCCACGGCGGCAGGATGCTCATCGGCGGCGCCGCTGCGATGAACCCGATCATGCCCCCGGCCTGCGAGACCTTGTCCATGCCCTGGCCCTCGCCGGCCGGGTAGGGGGTGCCGTTGGCCACGTGGATGACGCCGAGCACGCCGACCAGCAGCGCGACCCAGCCGATCACCATGCGCCCGGTATCGGCGTTCTGGTCGGGGTGACGCAGGTAGCGCCAGGCCAGCAGCCCGAGCAGCAACGGCAGCGCCCAGGCCAGCGAGCCGAACACGCCGTGCACGGTCGCGTTCACCACGCCGGCGACGGCGCCGTCGGAGTTGCGCCACGTCATGGCCGCGACCACGATCGCGCCCGCGAGCACCGTCAGGCCCACCCCGTCGCGCCGGTGCGCGGGATCGAGCTCGCGGGCGTTCTTGCCCAGCGCGCGGGCCGTGCTGCCGATGCCGTTGGCGAGCAGCATCCACAGCCCGACTATCAGCTTGCCGATCATCGTGAAGACCCAGCTGATCGGGTCCTGGTGGGTCACCGAAGGCTTGCGGCCGGCGGCTCCCCTCGCCCTGGACCGCCCCGCCGACGTGGCCCCGCGCTTGGCGGGGGTCGAGCGAGACGAGGTCGACCGCTTCGCCGGCCCCTTCGATGCGCTTTTCGGCGTACGGGTGGCCATGATGCCAAAGGTACGTCGGAGACACCGCTGAACGCGCGGAGGCTCGCCGAAGACCCCGCCAGGCCGCCTCAAACATGCCGAGAGGGTTCACCCGATGTCCACACAAAAGCCGCAACCCCGCAGACAACCCATTCATAAATGGGTTCATGCCTCTCCTGAACCTCCGGGACGTCGCGGCGGAGACCGCGCTGCGCCCCGGCGTGCTCTACCGCTCCGCGCAACCGCACACGCTCACCCCCGCGGACGCGAAGCTGGTCGCGAGCCTGCGGCTGATCGCCGACCTGCGCGGCGACGACGAGCGCTCCCCCGGCGACTGGGCGCTCGCGCTGGGCGGCGCCGTCAGGCACGCGCCGCTCGGCGCCGGGTCCTCCTCCTCGCCCGTCGCGCTCGCGGCCCTGCCGCCGGACATGGACCTGGGCGACCTGTACGTGGCCCTGCTCCAGCACCGGGCGGCCTGGTTCGCCGGGGTCATCGCGGAGATCGCCGACGGGCTGCCCGCGCTCGTCCACTGCGCGGCGGGCAAGGACCGCACCGGCGTGGTCGTCGCGCTGATCCTCGACCTGCTGGGCGTGGACCACGAGGCCATCGTGCGCGACTACGCGCTCACCGCCAAGGCGCTGCCCGACGTCCTGCTCATGCTGGACATGACGCTGCCGTCGGGCCTGCCCTCCGCGCTGCTGGAGGCGCCGGAGAGCGCGATGCGCACGTTCCTGGCCGCGCTGGCCGAGCGCGGCGGCGCAGAGCGCGTGCTGCTGGCCAACGGCCTGACCCCGGCGCACGCCGGGCGGCTGCGCACCGCCCTCCTCCCCTGAGCCGTCATTCCCTGAGCGGCGCCGTGGACGAGGCCACCTCGAAGGCGGCCTGCATGGCCGCCACCCGGTCGGCCAGGTCCTTGACCGCGTCTCTCAGCCCCTCGTCGCCCGAGGTGGCGGCGGCCAGCCCGGCCAGGCGGGCCTCGACCGAGCCGAGCCGCCGCGCGAAGTCCGACAGCGCCTCGTCGTCGTGGACGAGCTGGGTGAGCAGCGCGGCCTGCTCCACGAGCACCGCGTTCTTGCGGAACAGCTCCATGAAGACCGCGACCTTGGACCTGAGCACCCACGGGTCGAAGGGCTTGGTGAGGTAGTCGACCGCGCCGACCGCGTAGCCGCGGAAGGCGGCGCGCGAGTTGGGTTCGGTGCCGGTCAGGAAGATGATGGGCACGTCGCGGGTCTGGTCGAGGCGCTTGATGTGGGTGGCGGTCTCGAAGCCGTCCATGCCGGGCATGAGCACGTCGAGCAGGACCACCGCGAAGTCGTGGCGCAACATCAGCTTCATCGCCTCGGGCCCCGACCTGGCCTTGAACAGCGGCTGCTGGAGTGGCCGCAACACGGCCTCCAGCGCGACCAGGCTCTCCTCGTTGTCGTCTACGAGGAGGATCTTGACCTGACGGTTCATGTGAGCCATCCGCGCATCACCTCGAGCAGGTGGTCGAGATCCACAGGTTTGGGCACGTAGTCGGAGGCGCCGCAGGAGATCGTCTTCTCCCGGTCGCCCGGCATCGCCTTCGCGGTGATCGCGATGATCGGCAGGTCGGCGAACCTCGGCATCTTGCGTACGGCGACGAGCGTCTCGTAGCCGTCCATCTCCGGCATCATCACGTCCATGAGGACGAGCGCGATCTCCTCGTCGCGTTCCAGCGCCTCGATGCCCTCCCTGCCGTTCTCGGCGTAGACGATCTCCATGCCGAGCCGGCCGAGCACGTGGGTCAGCGCGTACACGTTGCGGATGTCGTCGTCCACGATGAGCACCCGCCTGCCCGCGAACACCGCGCCGAGCGGGCCGTCCCTGAGCTGGGTGAGCCTGGGGGCGGAGCGCCACAGGTCGTCGCTCTCCACGGCCGGCCATCCGGCCTGCGGCGGGGGCTCCGGCGGCCAGTCGGGCTCGCCCGCCACGGTCGAGGCGGGGCACCTGGCGGGCACGTACAGCGTGAACGTGCTGCCCACGCCCGGGCTGCTGGCGGCGTGGATCTCGCCGCCGAGCAGGCGGGCGATCTCGCTGCTGATCGACAGGCCCAGGCCCGTGCCGCCGTATTTGCGGCTGGTGGTGCCATCGGCCTGCTGGAACGCGCCGAAGATGGCGGGCAGCTTGTCGGCCGCGATGCCGATGCCGGTGTCGCTGACGGCGAACGCGATCACCTCGGCGTCGTCCCCCAGCGCCCGGTCACGATCGACCGAGACCGCCAGCCGCACCTCGCCGGCCGAGGTGAACTTGACCGCGTTCGACAGCAGGTTGCGCAGGATCTGCTGGAGGCGGCGCTCGTCGTTGTACAGCTCGCGCGGCGTGCCCGGGCGGACCTCGATCTCGAACGTGAGCCCGCGATCGACGGTGAGCGGCCTGAACGTGGCGTCCACGTAGTCGAGCAGCTTGCTCAGCGGCAGTTTCTCGGGCCGCACGTCCATCCGCCCCGCCTCGATCTTGGACAGGTCGAGGATGTCGTTGATGAGCTGGAGCAGGTCGCTGCCCGCGTTGTGGATCGTGGTGGCGAACTCGACCTCCTGCTCCGACAGGTTGCCCTCCAGGTTGTCGGCCAGCAGCCGGGCCAGGATGAGCAGGCTGTTGAGCGGCGTGCGGAGCTCGTGGGACATGTTCGCCAGGAACTCCGTCTTGTAGCGCGAGGAGGTGGCCAGCAGGTGGGCCTTCTCCTCCAGCGCCGCGTTGGACCTGCGCAGCTCGGCCTGCTGACGCTGCAGCTCGTCCGAGCGGCCCTGGAGCTGCTGGGCCAGCCGCTGCGACTCCGACAGCAGCGACTCGGTGCGGGCGTTGGCGATGATGGTGTTGATGGCGACGCCGATGGTGACCACGAACTGGTCGAAGAAGGCCAGGTGCACGTCGCTGAACCGGCTGAACGAGGCCAGTTCGATCACCCCGAGCACCTTGTCCTCGAACACGATCGGCAGCACCACCACGCTCGCGGGCGCGGCCTCGCCCAGCCCCGAGCAGACCTTGATGTAGCCGGGCGGCACGTCCTCCAGCAGGATCCGCTTGCGCTCCAGCGCCGCCTGCCTGATCAGGCCGGGCCCTGGAGTGCCGGGGCCCGGCAGCACGTCGTGGGCGGCGCCGTAGCCGGCGATGAAGGCCAGCCTGCCGTCCAGGGAGTCGGACTCGGCCAGGAAGAAGGCGCCGTACTGGGCGCTGACCAGCGGCGTCAGCTCGCGCAGGATCAGATCGGCCACTTCGACCAGGTCGCGGTGGCCCTGCATGAGCCCGGCGATGCGGGCCAGGTTGCTCTCCAGCCAGTCCTTGGCGCGGGTGGTCTCGCGCAGGTTGGCGACCATGAGGTTGACGTTCTTCTTCAGCTCGGCGACCTCGCCCTTGGCCTCGACGCTGATGGAGCGGCTCATGTCGCCCTGGGCGACGGCGCTGGCCACCTCGGCGATGGCGCGCACCTGGGTGGTGAGGTTTCCGGCGAGCTCGTTGACGTTCTTGGTGAGGCGTTCCCAGGTGCCGTAGACGCCTTCGACCTCGGCCTGGCCGCCCAGCCTGCCCTCCGAGCCGACCTCGCGCGCCACCCGGGTCACCTCGGAGGAGAACGACGACAGCGTGTCGACCATGGTGTTGATCGTGGTCTTCAGCTCCAGGATCTCGCCCCGGGCGTCCACGTCGATCTTCTTCGACAGGTCGCCGTTGGCCACCGCGGTCGCCACCTGGGCGATGTTCCGGACCTGGCTGGTGAGGTTGGAGGCCATCAGGTTCACGTTGTCCGTCAGGTCCTTCCACACCCCGCTCTTGCCCCGCACCTGCGCCTGGCCGCCGAGCAGCCCTTCCGTGCCCACCTCGCGGGCCACCCGGGTCACCTCGTCCGCGAACGCCGACAGCTGACCGACCATCGTGTTGATCGTCTCCTTGAGCTGCAGGATCTCACCGCGGGCGTCCACGGTGATCTTCTTCGACAGGTCGCCGTTGGCCACCGCGGTCGTCACTTGGGCGATCGAGCGCACCTGCGTGGTGAGGTTGGAGGCCATGAAGTTGACGTTGTCGGTCAGGTCCTTCCAGGTGCCGAGCACGCCCTTCACCTCGGCCCGGCCGCCGAGCTGCCCCTCCGTGCCCACCTCGCGCGCCACCCTGGTCACCTCGCTGGCGAACGCCGAGAGCTGGTCGACCATGGTGTTGACGGTCAGCTTGAGCTCCAGCAACTCGCCGGTGGCCTCAACCGTCACCTGCCTGGTCAGATCGCCCCTGGCCACGGCCGTGGTCACCACCGCGATGTCGCGCACCTGGGCCGTCAGCCGCCCGGCCATGGCGTTGACCGCCTCGGTCACGTCACGCCAGCTCCCCGACATGCCCTGCACCTTGGCCCGGCCACCCAGCCGGCCCTCCGTGCCGACCTCCCGCGCGACCCTGGTCACCTCGCCGGAGAACAGCGCGAGCTGCTCGACCATGCGGTTGACCGCCTTGCCCATCAGCCGCAGCCCGCCGCGCAGCGGCCGGTTGTCCTCCTGCAGGTCCACCCGCATGGACAGATCGCCGTCCGCGACCGCGTTCAGCACCCGCGTGGCCTTGGCCGCCGGGATGACCAGCGCGTCGACCAGGGTGTTGACCGCCGCGACGTTGACCGCCCAGCTCCCGGCGCCGGGGCCGGGGCTCAGCCGCTCGTCGAGCCGCCCCCGCCTGGTCACCTCGCCGCGCAGCCTGGTCAGCTCGCCCGTGAGGTGCTCGTTGCGGTCGACCACCTGGTTGAACGCGGTCGCCAGCTCGGCCAGGAACGGATCTCCCGGCACCTCCAGGCGGTTGCGGAAGTTGCCGTCACGCAGGCCCTGCAGGGCCACGAGCAGGGGGCGGAGATCCGCCAGATGGAGCGATCCACGAGCATGCGGGGATTCCAACTGCGCGACCATGGCGGCCTTCTTCACAACTGGAGGTATCAACGGCACCAGTCTGCCACTCTGAGAGTGACCGAACTGCCACATCGAGTGATGTTCTAGGACGCAGAGTGGACACGAGCAGGGTGTCGAGCACGGCCTTCGACGGCACGCCCCATGCGCCGGCGCACGCGCGCAAGTTCGTCCGCCAGGTGCTGGGCGAATGGCGGCTGAGCCATCTGGCGGAGGACGCCGTGCTGCTGACCAGCGAGCTCGTCACGAACGCCGTCGTGCACGCGGGCACCGGCATCGAGCTGACCTGCCGCCTGGACGTGGACGCCGACCCGGCGAAGCTGGAGATCCAGGTCGACGACCACCATCCCACCAGGACGATCCTGGCGGCCGACGGCATGCCTGCGGAGGCGCTGCGCACCTCGGGGCGCGGGCTCGCGCTCGCGGGCATGCTGGCCGACGCCTGGGGCGTCACCTACACCAGGACCGTCAAGCGCGTCTGGGTACGCATGGAGATCGCGGACGGCAGCGACGGCCGGGAGGTCGCGGTCGGCACGCCCGGCCTGCTCCCGGCCCCCATCGCGGCGCCCATCGACACGCTGCACGTCGGCGTCGTGGTCAGCGACAGCGACGGGGTCGTCGAGTCGTGGAACTCGGAGGCGGAGCAGCTGCTCGGCTGGCGCCCGGAGCAGGTCATCGGCCGGAAGCTGGAGCGCCTGGTCGCCTGGCGCGGCCACGGCCCGTACGCGCTGTCCTTCGCCGACACGCTCGGCCTGGGCCGCTGGCGGGGCGAGGCGCGCATACGGCACGCCGACGGCAGGTTGGTCCCCGTCTACGTCTCCCACCTGCGCACCCGGGGCCGTTCCGAGGACCGCAGGCTGATCTGGATGGTGGTGGCGAACGATCATCGCTATGTCCTGACGCCGCCCGCGCCGCTGCGCAGGGAGGCGGGCCGGCGCATCAAGGACCTGCTCGACCAGGACATGCCGTTCTCCGAGTTGCTCGACACGATCGCCCAGATCGTCCAGATGTCCAGCGGCGGCGACGCCGCGTACGTGCTGCTGGCCACCGACGGCGGCAACAGGTTCGGCGTGGCGGCCGGCGCGGGAGCGACGGCGGGGCTGGTGGGAGTGCTGGCGACGGGCGTGTTCGGCGCCGACCTCAAGACGCCGACGATGGTCGAGGACCTGCTCGCCGAGGACGTCGAGCTGGCCCAGCAGCTGCGCGCCAGGTCGCTGGCGTGCGCGCCGCTGCTCGTGACCGGCGAGGTGACCGGCTACATCGTGGTGACGGCCGCGCAGCCGGGCTGCTTCGACCAGGAGCTCACGGTCAGCCTGCAGCACATCGCCGACCAGGTGGCCGTGCCCGTGCAGCGCGAGCGGCTGGCCGAGCAGGACCGGGCGCACCGCGGCCGGCTGTCCTTCCTGGCCGAGGCGGGCGAGCTGCTGGCCGGCGTGCACGACGAGGAGCTGATCGCGGCGCTGACCGCGCAGCTCGTGGTGCCCAAGATCGCGACCTGGGCGGCCGTCTACCTGACCGATCTGGCGGGCATGACCAGGCTCGCCCACGTCTGGCACAGCGAGGAGCGGCACAACGCCGACCTGCGCAAGTCGCTGCCCGCCATCCCCCGCACCGCGCTCAGCGAGGTGAGCTGGCCGGTCGGCCCCGAGACCGTGTTGTCGTTCCCGCTGCTCACCCAGGGCAGGTCGCTCGGCGCGCTGGTGATCGGCCGCGCCGAGCCGACGCTGCCGCTGGAGCTGGCCGACCTGCTGGCGGACCTGTGCCGCCTGGTGGCGCTCAACCTGCACACGGCCATGCTGTACGCCAGGCAGGCCACCACGTCCCGGGTGCTGCAACGCAGCCTGCTGCCCATGCGCGTGGCGCCCATGCCCGGCCTGGAGTCCGCGGTCGTCTACGAGCCCGCCGAGGAGGGCGCGGACGTCGGCGGCGACTTCTACGATCTGTTCACGGTGGGCGACCACTGGTGCTTCGCGCTGGGCGACGTGTGCGGCAGCGGCCCCGAAGCGGCCGCGGTCACCGGGCTGGCCCGGCACGCCGTACGCCTGCTGGCCAAGGAGCGCTACACGGTGGCCGACATCTTCGACCGGCTCAACCAGGCGCTGCTGGAGGAGGGCGACGAGGGCAGGTTCCTCAGCCTGCTGAGCGGCGAGCTGACCCCGCTCCCCCAGGGCGGCGCCCTGTGCACGATCGCCTCCGCGGGCCATCCGCCGCCCCTCCTGCTGCGGGCGAACGGCCTGGTCGAGGCGATGGCGAGCCCCCAGCTGCTGCTCGGCATCGAGGCCGGCGCCAGGTTCTACGTCGAGACGTTCGAGCTGGCGCCGGAGGAGCTGCTGCTGTGCGTCACCGACGGCGTGACCGAGCGGCGCAACGGCGACCGGCTGCTCGACGACGGCGACGGGCTGGCGGCGCTGCTGTCCGGCTGCACGGGGCTGAGCGCCCACGCGGTGGCCGAACGGGTCCGGCACGCGGTCGAGTCGTTCGCCCCCGAGCCGTCGCAGGACGACGTGGCGCTGCTGGTGATCAAGGCGTCCACCGCCCTGCGTCCGGTCAGATGAACCTGTACGTCGTGGTCGAGGTCCGGCGCTCGCCGGGCCTGAGCACGGTGGAGGGGAACTTCGGCTGGTTGGGCGAGTCGGGGAAGTGCTGCGTCTCCAGGCACAACCCGGCGAACGGCCCGTACGGCGTCGCGGCCCCGTCCAGCATGCCGCCGGCGTAGAACTGCACGCCCGGCTCGGTGGTCGTGACCTCCATGGTGAGGCCGTCGGCCGTCACCCGGGCGGCGCCGTCGAGCACGAAGCAGTGGTCGTAGCCGCCGTCGTACCGCTCCCCCACGGCGTGCGGCTCGGTGAAGTCGAACGGCGTGCCCTTGACCGGCGCGAGCTCCCCCGTGGGGATCTTGCCGTCGTCGACCGGAAGGTAGTGTTCCGCCTCCATCTGGACGACGTGGTCCAGCACGTCGCCGCCGCCGTTGAGGTTGAAGTAGGAGTGGTTGGTCAGGTTGAGCACGGTGGGCGCGTCGGCCTCGGCGGTGTAGTCGAGGCGGAGCGCGTCGTCCGCCAGCGTGTACGTGACCGAGGCGGTCAGCGTGCCCGGGTAGCCCTGGTCGCCGTCGGGGCTGGTCAGCGTGAGCGTCACCGACTCGCCGGTGCGTGCTGCGATGGTCCACACCTTGCTGTCGAAGCCCTCGGTGCCGCCGTGCAGGCTGTGCCGGCCGTTGTTGACGGGCAGCCGGAATTCGACGCCGTCGAGGGTGAAGCGGCCGTTGGCGATGCGGTTGCCGTACCTGCCGACCACGGCGCCGAAGTAGCGGCTGCGGGTCAGGTAGTCCGCCAGCGTGTCGAGCCCGAGCACGACGTTGCGGCCCGACACCTCCAGCGAGCGCACGATGGCGCCGTAGGTGAGCACCTCGGCGCGCAGCCGCCCCGACGACAGCTCGACGCGTTCGACGTGCTCACCGGACGGCAGCGTTCCGAAGATCATTATTGGGCCCTTCCCGTGGACTCGCGGACTATGAGGGCGGTGTCGAGGGTCACTGTCGCGCCCTCGCCCCCCGACTGCAACAGCAGATCGACCGCCATCCTCCCAGCGGCCACGGTCGGCATGGCCACCGTGGTCAGCTTGGGCCTGTTGAGCCGTCCTGGCAGGATGTCGTCGAACCCGACCACACTTATCTGGTCTGGTACCCCTATCTCCATGGCCGCCAGCCCCTCGATGACACCGAGCGCGACGAGGTCGTTGTAGGCGAGCACCGCCGTGGCCCCGCAGGCCGCCACGTCGGGGGCCACGGCCAGGCCGCCTGCCTCCGTGGGCTGGTTGGGGCCGAAGAAGACGAGGTCGAGCCCCGGCGCCTCGGCGGCGACGCCCTGCATCTCGTTGCTGGTCCACGAGCCGATCGGCCCCGACACGAGCGCGATCCTGTGGTGGCCGAGCCCGGCCAGGTGCTCCAGCGCGAGCTTGGCGCCCTGGGCGACGTTCATGAGCACGGCGGGCATGCCCTTGATCCGCCGGTTCACCACCACGAACGGCACGTCCTCCGCCAGCCGCTCGATCATCCGGTTGGACAGCCGGGGGCTGCACAGCAGGACGCCGTCCACCTGCTTGGTGAGCGTCCTGATCAGCTCCTCCTCGACCCGCGGATCCTCGTCCGTGTCGGCCACGAACACGTGGTAGTCGCGGCCCCTGGCCTGCGCCTGAGCGGCCTTGATGAGCGGCGGGAAGAACGGGTTGGCGATGTCCGCCACGATCAGGCCCATGTTGTACGTGCGCCCCGTCGTGAGCGCCCTGGCCGCCCGGTTGGGCCGGTAACCGAGGTCGTCGGCGGCGGCCAGCACGCGGCTTCTGGTGGCAGGATTGACCAGGTGCGGCGCGGAGAAGGTGCGGGACACGGTGGACACGTGCACGCCGCAGGCCCGGGCCACATCCTTGATCGTCGCCGCCATCGCCGTCCTCCCTTGCAAACGGTTGCCAGACTAAACCTTGACCTTCACCCCCTTGGCCGTCAAGGTTCTTGCAACCGGTTGCCACCGCCGTACCGCGTGGCCTCGCCTTGCGACGGTGGGTGTTACCAGGAGCCGCCGAGTTCCCTGAGGGTGAAGACGCCCCCGGCGCGGTGGTGCAGGGGCTCCGTCAGGTCGGGCTCGCCGTGCTCGGCGATGAGCGCGGCGGCCTGCGACTCGGAGTCGTCGCGGGAGACGTACCCGATGGTTTTGGCCTCCTCCAGGGACCACCAGCGGCGGGCGTTGTCGGAGACGCCCCACACCACGTGGTAGCCCGGCGCGACGAGCGCGGCCTCGACCAGGCGGGCCAGGTCGTCGGGTGAGATCCAGGTGGCCAGCCCGCGCGTGTCGCCCGAGCCCTCATTGCAGGTGCCGAGCCTGACCACGGTGACGTTCATGCCGAAACGGTCGTGGTAGAGGCTGCCGAGCGCTTCCATGACGACCTTGCTCACGCCGTAGAACGTGTCGGGCCGCGGGAAGACGTAGTCGGGCAGGTCGGAGCCGTCGGCGGGGCGGGTGTGGAAGCCGGCCGCGTGGTGGCTGCCCATGAGGACGACGTGCTCGACCCCCTCCCTGTACGCCGCCTCCAGCAGCACCTGAGTCCCGTTGATGTTGGCCTGGACGATGTCGACCCAGGGATGCTCCCTGCTCTGCCCGCCCAGGTGGAGGACCGCGTCCACGCCCTTCATCGCCGAGGCCACGGCTGCCGGATCGGCGAGGTCGGCCGTCACCCACTCCTCCCCCGGACCCGCCTCAACCGGTTGAATGTCGGAAAGCCGCAGCGTGCGACCCTCGCGAGCAAGCCTTGGGCGGAGCAGCGTGCCGACTTTCCCGGCCGCGCCTGTCATGAGAATGCGCATGCATCCATGGTGTACACGATTCTGACCGAAATTCACATCCTTGAATATTGACCGTGAACCGTGAGAGTAGTTACGTTCACAGGCACATATCCAAGTGCACGACTCATGTCCACGTATGTGAACGGGAGGCGGTCTGATGTCACGTCGTCTGCTGGGGGTCGCGATCACGGCGGCCCTGGCCGTAACGCTGACAGGCTGCGGTTCCGGGGGATCGAGCTCAGACAACGTTCTGGAGATCTGGATCAGGCAGCCGCCCGATTCGGACTCCGCCAAGACGGCGAAGAAACTAGCCGACGCATTTACCAAGGCCAGCGGGGTGCAGACGAAAGTCGTCGCGCTGTTCGACGACTTCGAGACCAAGCTGAACCAGCAGGCCGCGCAGAAACAGCTTCCCGACATCGTCATCAACGACACTGCCCAGCTCGGCACCATGCAGTCGCAGGGCTGGTTGCGCCAGGTCGACAAGGCCACGCTGGCGGGCGGCAACCAGCTGTCGGACCTGGCGTGGAAGGCCGCCACGGGCAGTGACGGCAAATCCTACGGCGCCCCGTTCTCCGCCCAGGCGTTCGCGCTGATCGTCCGCAAGGACTGGCGGGATAAGGTCGGCATGGAACCGCCGCAGACCTGGGAGGACCTGGCCAAGCTGGCCACGGCCTTCACCGAGAAGGACCCCGACGGCAACGGCCAGAAGGACACCGCCGGGTTCGTCGCCCCCGCCGGCACCAAGCGCGGCTACGCCTCCTGGTACGCCTCCTCGCTGATCTACGCCAACGGCGCCGACTTCCTCAAGGCCAACGGCCCCGGCAAGTACGTGGCCACCGCCAACGACCCCAAGTTCGTGGAGGCCGTCCAGTACCTGCAGGACCAGTTCTGCAAGACCAAGACCGTCAACCCCGGCGCGGTCAGCAACGACACGACCGTCACGCACGAGGTGTTCGAGAAGGGCCAGGGCGGCATCTACCTGGTCGGCCCGTACGTGCTGGCCAGGTTCGTCAAGAGCATCGGCACCGAGAAGATCGAGGTCCTGCCCGTGCCCAAGGGCCCGTCGGGCGGTCCCGGCACCCTCGGCGAGGGCGAGAACGTCTACATGATGGCCGGCTCTGAGAACCAGGACGCGCAGAAGAAGTTCGCCGAGTTCGCGGTCTCCCCGGAGGGTCAGCGCATCGGCATGAACAAGGACGCGAACGGCGCCATCGTCCGCCTCCCCGTCAACACCGGCGTCGACATGGCCGCCGAGCGCCAGGATCCGCGCTGGAAGGTGTTCCAGGAGTCGTACGCGAACGCCGTCTACGCTCCCCCGGTGCCCAGCTGGACGCCGATCCGCCAGGACTCCGCCGACTCCATCAACGCCGTCTGGGCCGACTGCACCGCCGACGTCAAGACGAAGATGGACGAGCTGAACACCAAGCTCACCCAGGAACTGCAGAGCCAGAAAGCGTCATGACCTCCACACTCACCCAGCCGCGAAGCGGAACGGCATCCCCCCACCGCCGCACCAAGCCGGTGCGGTGGCGGGGGTCGCTGATCGCCTGGTTGTTCCTTGCGCCCGCCCTGCTGCTGTTCCTGTACTTCAAGTTCATCCCGATGTTCGTGGGCCTGTGGAAGAGCTTCTTCAAGGTCCAGACGTTCCTGGGTGACGAGTGGGTGGGCTTTCAGAACTACCAGACGATCATCACCGACGACGAGTTCGCCGCGGCCATCTGGCACAGCGTCGTGCTCGCGCTGGGCACCACGCTGGGCTCGCTCGTGCTGGGCCTGGGGTTCGCGCTGCTCATCGAGGGTCCCGCCAGGTACCTGTGGTTCGTCAGGACCGCGGCCTTCCTGCCGGTCGTCACCACGATGGCGGCCGTGGCCGAAGTGTGGCGGATCATGTTCCACCCGGCGGACAGCGGGATGCTCAACGTCATCATCGGCTGGGTGGGCATCGATCCGCAGCCCTTCCTCGCCAGCGAGCATTCGTCGCTGTGGTCGATCATGCTGATGAGCATCTGGCGCGGGACGCCGTACGACATGATGATCTTCCTGGCGGGGCTGGTCGGCGTGGACCGCACGCTCTACGAGGCGGCGGCCGTGGACGGGGCCTCCACGTGGCACCGGCTGCGGCACATCACGCTGCCCGCCCTGCGGCCGGTGTTCTGGATCCTGTTCACGCTGGCCGCCATTCGCGGGCTGCGGGTGTTCGTCGAGGTCTACGTGTTGACGAACGGCGGGCCGAACGGCTCGTCCGAAGTGCTGATGACCTTGATCTACAAGCTCGGGTTCCAGAAGAACGAGCTGGGCGTGGCCTCGGCGGGCGGGATCGTGTTGTTCCTGGCCACGCTGGCTCTCACCGTGATCGTCCAGATGTTGCGCAGGAGGCAGGCGACATGAGGCAGGCGACATGAGGTTCGACAGCGCTCTGGGGCTGGAGTCGCGTAAGGGGCCGCTGGCCGTTACCGGAAAAGTCGTGATTTATGGCCTGATGGTGATCGTTTTCACCGGGCCACTGGTCGGGTTGCTGATCAGCGCGTTCAGCAAGACGCTCGATCCGACGTCCTTCTCCCTGTGGCCCGACGAGTTCACCCTGGAGAACTTCATCCAGGCCACGGACAAGAACGTCTACCTCTACCTGTTCAACTCCTTCGTGGTCGTCGGCTTCGGGCTGCTGCTGCAGATGCTGGTGAGCGTCTTCGCCGCCTATTCGCTGGCTCGCAAGAAGTTTCGCGGCATGACGATCGTCATGCTCCTCATGCTCGCCACGATGATGCTCCCCGAGGAGATCATCGCGATCCCCCTCTCGCTCGTCCTCGCCGACCTGCCGGTGCTGCACCTGAACCTCATTGGCACGTACGCGGGGATGATCCTGCCCGTCGGCGCCTGGGGCTTCTCCATCCTCGTCATGACCGAGTTCATGAAAGAGGTGCCCGTCGAGCTGGAGGAGGCCGCGCGCATCGACGGCGCCGGCGAGCTGCGGATCTTCGCCACGATCATCGTGCCTCTGTGCCGTCCGGCACTCGGCGTGATCGGCGTCTTCGGCTTCACGATGATCTGGGACCAGTACCTGCTGCCCTTGATCGTCGCGCCGGAGTCGGACATGTGGACGCTGCCCATCGCGCTGCGCTCGCTCCGCTCCGACGAGGAGGTCGGCATCGGCGTGCTGCTCGCGGCCTCGCTGCTGGCTCTGCTGCCGTCGATCATCGCGTTCCTGGCCTTCCAGCGGCAGTTCATGCGCGGTCTGACAAGCGGCGCGGTAAAGGGTTAGGTGTCCATGTATATGGACGCTATCCCATATCCTGGATGTGGTAAGCCGCCGTCGAGATGGGATGAGTATGGAGCCGCAACTGGTCAAGTCCGCGGAGCGGACGGTACGCATCCTGGAAGCCCTGGCCGAGTCGCACGACGACCTGACGCTGTCGGAGCTCCAGCAGCGCACCGGGTTCCCGCGGAGCAGCCTGCACGCCCTCATGCGGACGCTGGTCGAGCTCAACTGGGTCGAGACCGACTCGGCCAGGTCGGCGTTCGGGGTCGGGCCGCACGCGCTGCTGACCGGCACCGCGTACCTGGACAAGGATCCCGCGCTGCCGTTCGCGCAGGACACCCTGGAAGACCTGCGGGCGGAGACCGGGCAGACCGCCCATTTCGCGCGCCGGGACGGCGCGCACGTGCTCTACCTGGCGACCAGGGAGTCGCGGGAGGCCGACCACGTGATCCCCAGGGTGGGCCGGCGGCTGCCCGCCCACGTCACGGCGCTCGGCCAGGTGCTGCTCGCCCAGCTCACCGACGACGAGGTCGAGGCGCTGCTGCCCGAACCGCTGACGGCGTTGACCGAGCACACCATCACCGACCTGCCCAAGCTGACCGGCGAGCTCGACCAGGTCCGCACCAGGGGCTGGTCCTACGAACGCGAGCAGGGCACGCGCGGCGTGGCCTGCGTGGCCGTGGCGGTCGATTACCGCATCCCGGCCACGGACGCGATCAGTTGCTCGATGCCGGCGGGACTCGCGCCCGCCCAGGTCGAGCAGATCACCGAGGCGGTGATCAAACACACCCGCAAGCTGGCTGCCACTCTTCGCAGGGAGGGCATCCGCTAGAAAGGACTGTTGATGCGGCTAGATGGTGTTCTCTTCTTTCCGGTGACCCCCTTCGGGGACGACGGCGCCCTCGCCGAACCTGTTCTGGCCCGGCACGTCGCCGAGGGAGTCGCGGCGGGGGCGGGAGGAGTGTTCACCGCGTGCGGCACCGGTGAGTTCAACGCCCTCGACCTCGACGACTACACCCGGGTGGTGGCCACCTCCGTCACGGCCACCGCGGGGCGCGTGCCGGTCTTCGGCGGCGCCGGCGGTCCGCTGCCGTCCGCCAAGGCGGTCGCCCGCGCGGCGGCCGCGCAGGGCGCCGACGGCCTGCTCCTGATGCCGCCCTACCTGGTCAGCGGCCCTCCTTCCGGTCTGGTGCGGTACGTACGCGAGGTCGCGGAAGCCGGTGGGCTGCCGGTCATCATCTACCAGCGCGGCACCGCCCGCTTCACCCCGGAGGCCGTCGCCGAGCTGGCTCAACTGCCCGAGGTGGTGGGGTTCAAGGACGGGCTCGGAGACTTCGACCTGCTGCAGCGGATCATCCTGACCGTGCGGCGGTCGACCGACAAGGAGTTCACGTTCTTCAACGGGCTGCCCACCGCGGAGTTGACCGTGCCCGCCTATCGGGGGCTCGGGGTGAGCCTGTATTCGAGTGCGGTGTTCGCGTTCGCGCCCGAGATCGCGCTGGCCTTCTACAAGGCGGTGACGGGTGGGGACGAGGTGCTGGTGCAGCGGCTGCTGACCGGGTTCTACCTGCCGCTGGTGGAATTGCGGGATCTTGTGCCTGGGTATGCCGTTTCGCTGGTGAAGGCCGGGGTGCGGTTGAGAGGGCTGGATGTGGGGGGTGTACGGGCGCCGCTGATCGATCCGGCGCCTGAGCATCTGGCGTCGTTGGAGCGGATCATCGCCACCGGGCTGGCGATCGCGGGGGCCTGACCTGGCGCGAAGGCGGCCTTCGGGTCTCGGGCCCTTTGGACCGCGACCCTGGCCGCCTGACCGCCCGGCCTCGCACCCCTCACCTCCTGGCCGTTTGACCTAGCCCCTGGCCGTTTGGCCTCGCTTGGCCTCGCCCCTGGCCGTTTGGCCTCGCTTGGCCTCGCCTCTGGCCGTTTGGCCTCGCCCCCTGGTCCCATGGGCTTGACCCACAACCGCCACGCCGCCCGGCCTTGGGCCTTCACCTCCCGACCTTTGACCCCGCTGGCCCTCACCCTCACGGAACCTTGCCTTTATGTCCGGCCCGCCCCCTTTCATGGGGGCGGACCCGCTAAACCGCCCGGCGTGCCGTGAAGGCACGATCCTCCCGTCAAGATGGTGAATTTGGTTCAGATATGCGAACGCCCATCAACCCGCCGCGGGACGGACAGCGAGTTGCCCTCCTTGAGCTCGTCCGGCAGCAGCGCATCCGGCCAGTCCTGGTACGCCGTGGGCGCCAGCCACCGATCGATGGCGGTCGCCCCGACCGACGTGGAGGTCGTGGTGGCGGCGGGCCAAGGACCACCGTGTTGCATCGCCCAGCACACGGCGACCCCGGTGGGCCAGCCGTTCCAGATGAGCCGTCCGGCCTTCCTGCCCAGCACCTCGACGACCTCCCCGGCCTCATCGGGATCGGTGCCGTGCACGGTCGCGGTCAGCGACCCTTCGAGCCGCTCAAGGACCGGCCGCAGATCGGAAATTTCCCGATATGTCACCACGATCGACGCCGGGCCGAAGCACTCCTCGGCGATGCGCGGCAACTTCTCCTCGAATGCGTCGAGATCCGCCGTGAACACCTTCGGCGTGACCGCCCAGGCGCCCTCCCCGGGCTTGCCCTCGGCCAGCAGCCGCAGCTCGCCCAGCCGCTCGACACCCCCCAGGTACCCGTCCCTGATCCGCTCGGCCAGCATGGGACCGCCGGTGGTTCCTTCGACGGCCTCCGCCAGAGCCCGCTGCAGCTCGTCACCTTCCGGAACGAACATGAGCCCCGGATTCGTACAGAACTGCCCAACCCCCAGCGTCAGCGACCCCGCGAACCCCGCGGCCACCTCCTTGACCGGCGCCGAGGGCAGCACGACCACGGGATTGACGCTGCCCAGCTCGCCGAAGAACGGAATCGGCACCTCACGCTCATCGATCAGCCGCTGGATCGCCTTGCCCCCGGCCACCGACCCGGTGAACCCGGCCGCGACCACCCCGGGGTGCTGCACCAGCTCGATCCCGGCCTGCATGCCCTGCACGAGACCCAGCAGGTCGGGGTACGGCAGCGCATCCCGTACGATCTTCGCCACCCGCGCGGAGGTGTTCGGATGCCCGGGATGCGCCTTGACGACCACCGGACAGCCCGCGGCCAGCGCGGACGCGGTGTCGCCCCCGGCCACGGAGAACGCGAACGGGAAGTTGCTGGCCGCGAACACGGCCACGACGCCCGGCAGCGCATGCTTCATCCGCCGCACATCGGGCCTGGGCGGCGTGAGCGAGGCATCGGCATGATCGATGATGGCCTCCAGGTAGCCCCCGTCCCTGATCACGTCGGCGAAGAGCCTGAACTGGCCCGCGGTACGGGCCACTTCGCCGCGCAGGCGTACCTCGCCGAGTGCGGTCTCCTGGTCGGCGAGCTGCCACAGCTCGTCCACGTGAGCGGCGAGCGCGTCGGCGACGGCCTCCAGCGCGAGCGCCCGCTCCGCCGCCGGGGTCGCCCGCCATGCCGAACCGGCGGCCGACGCGGCAGAAACGATCATGTCGACCCCGGCGCTGTCGGTCTCGGGCAGGGCGGCGCCCACGGTCGCGCCTGTCCTGGGGTCGTATCCGTAGATCATCGAATGGCCCTTCGGAGTCTTGACACTTCTTCAGCCTGATTCTTACAGTTGCGGCAACTTGTCCACAAACCTGGCAATTGTTCACATATATGGACGGCGAACGAAATGATCATTAGGCAGATCCACGTAACCCCTGTAGCTTTCCGGGATCCGCCCCTCCTGAACGCCGCTGGAGTCCACGAACCGTGGGCCCTCCGTACCATTGTCGAGGTCGTCACCGATGAGGGTTTGACCGGGTTGGGGGAGACCTATGGCGATCTCGAGCACCTGGGCAAGGTCAGGGAGTGCGCGCAGGCGCTGATCGGGTTGGACGTGCATGCGACGAACACGATGTACGCCCGGATCAGCGCGATCGTCGGCGATGTGGTGAGCGACCTGCATGGCCTTACCGGCGTCGCGACGAAGGAGAAGTCCATAGACCGGGTCTTCTCCCCGTTTGAGGTGGCCTGCCTGGACATTCGCGGCAAGGCGGCCGGAGTGCCAGTGGTGGACCTGCTGGGCGGCCGGGTCCGGGACGCGGTGCCGTACAGCGCGTACCTCTTCTACAAGTGGGCAGGCCACCCGGGCGCGGAACCGGACCGATTCGGTGCGGCTCTGGACGAAGCCGGCATGGTGGAACAAGCGGCTCTCCTGATCAAGGAATACGGCTTCAAGTCGATCAAGCTCAAAGGCGGCGTCTTCCCCCCGGACCAGGAAGTAGCCGCGATCCGCGCGCTGCACGAGGCGTTCCCAGGCGTCCCCCTCCGCCTCGACCCGAACGCCGCCTGGACGGTGGACACCTCGATCCGCGTGGGCGAGGAACTGGAAGGCGTGCTCCAGTACCTGGAGGACCCGACCGCCGGCATTTCCGGCATGGCGGAAGTGGCCGCCGCCGTGCCCATGCCCCTGGCCACTAACATGTGCGTGGTCACCCCCGAACACCTCCCGCCCGCCATCGCATCCCACGCAATCGGTGTACTCCTCCTGGACCACCACTACTGGGGCGGCCTCGTACGTTCCTCGCACATCGCCGCCCTGTGCGACGCGTTTGGTCTGTCGTTGTCCATGCATTCCAACTCGCACCTCGGGATCAGCCTGGCCGCCATGACCCATCTGGCCGCCGCCACCCCGAACCTCACCTTCGCCTGTGACACGCACACCCCGTGGCAGGATGGCCAGGACGTGGTCGTACCAGGCGCCCTGCGTTTCGTGGACGGCGCCGTCCCCGTACCAGCAGGCCCGGGCCTGGGCGTCGAGCTGGACCGCGACGCCCTGGCCAGCATGAACGAGCAGTACGAGAAGTGCGGGATCGTAGCGAGAGACGACACCAGCTACATGCAACGCTTCGAGCCCGACTTCTCCGCGAGGAGACCCCGCTGGTGAACATCGCCTATGTCTATCCCTGGGACGTCGTCGGCGACCCCACGTCCCCCGACCGCCTGGCGGCACTGGGCGTGAAAGCGGTGGCCCTGGCGGCCAGTTACCACTCGACCCGCGCCGCCACGCCCTACCACCCGTCGCACCGCGTGCTGGATGTGCCGTATTCAGCCTTCTACCTCCCGATCCGTCCATCATCCTGGTCGCGCCTGGTCCCCGCCGGCCCCACCTGGACGCCTGCGGACGCGTACCTCCAGGCCAGAGACGCCCTGAAAGCCGCGGGCCTCCAGGTCCACGCCTGGACCGTGCTGACCCACAATTCCCACCTGGGCACCGCAAACCCGGACTTGGTCGTCCAGAACGCCTTCGGCGACCCGTACCCCTACGCCCTCTGCCCCGCCCACGAGGACGTCGTCGACTACTGCGAGCGCCTGGTCTGGGAAATCCTCGAGGTAGGCGCCCCGGACGGTCTCATCCTGGAAGCCTGCGGCCCGCTGGGCTTCGGCCACCAGAGCGTCCACGAGAAGACCTCCGGCTCGGACTGGACCCCGGTCGACGCCGACCTCCTCTCCCTCTGCTTCTGCACCGCCTGCGCCGACCGCTACCCACCAACCACCAGAGCCCGAGTCCGCGCAGCCATAGACCACCCCCTGCCTCCCAAGGCCGGAACAGGCACCCACACCACCACCACTCACACGAGCAGGGGAACCACCAAGACGACGGTCGCCGGCCCCACCACCACAACCACGGTGACGGGCGGCCACTCAAGCTCAACAAACACCCCCTCCACCATCACAGTCACCACCACATCAACGACCTTCGTCACCAACGGCCCCACCGCGACAGGCACCATCGACGAAGCCCTGGGCTCGCTGACCGACGAGGTAAGGGCAATACGCGTTGACCTGTCGACCTCCCTGCGCAGACGCCTGATCGCGGTAGCCAGAAGCACCGCCCCCAACACCCCCATCACCCTGCACGCCAACCCGGATCCCTGGGCCGCCGGAGCGTTCGCCCCACTGCCCTCAGGCGAACCGGAAGCAGACGTGCTGGTGGCCAACTGCTGGGGCGACCCGTCCGCGGACGCCGCCCGCCTCGCCCGGCTCAAGGAACTGTCCGTCCCAGGCCAGCGAGTAGGCGCCTACGTGCTAGCTCTCCCACCCCGCCCAGCCGACGCCGCAACCTTGGCCGACCACCTCAGGACGTACGCCAGGGCAGGAGCGACAGAATTCCACCTGTACCACGCGGGCCTCGCCTCCCCCCAACGCCTGACCGCCCTCTCCGAAGCCCTGCGCCTGCACCACCGCTAACACCCAGCAGGCTTCCACCGACCCCTCGTCGACACTGCAAACTATGTCGCACCGAACCGCGTCAACGGAGTTCCCCGTCGAGGCGGCGTCGGCAGCGCTCCCATCGAGCCTCGTTGCTGGCATGTCGTTCGGCACGCATAGGTTGCCCTATATGACCGAAGTGCGGATCGTGTACCGAAAGTACGGCGGGGCGCTGCACTGGAATCACCCCGGCCACCTGCTGGGCGAGGACGAGCACGGAATCTGGGCGGAAGTCCCTGGCGGAACCGTCGCCCGCAAGGGCGACGGACCACCAGTCACCTGGGAAACAACCGCAATCATGCTGTTCCCACGCAATGCCTGGTGGACGGCGTCATTCAACACCCCACCACACAAAAGCGAAATCTACGTCGACGTCACCACCATTCCAGAGTGGAGAGACGGCGAGGTAACCATGCTGGACCTCGATCTCGATGTCATCCGAATGCGAGACGGGCGGCTAATCCTCGACGACGAGGACGAATTCGCCGAGCACCAGGTACTTCTGGGCTACCCGCCCGAGTTGATCGCCCAGGCACAAGACACCGCCCGCTGGTTGCTCGACGCCGTTGGACAGAGAAAGGGCCCATTCGGCGGCGCCCACCTGGAGTGGCTGGAAGCATCCACCAAATCACAACCAAGCAGAATCAGCCCGCAGCAGAAACCAACCCGCTCTCATAAGCCGCGATAACAAGCTGAGCCCGATCACGAGCCTCCAGCTTGGCCAACAGCCGCGTGATGTGAGTCTTGACCGTAGCCAAGCTCAGCTGCAAGTGACCAGCGATCTCACCATTGGACAATCCTCGCGCGATCAACGTCAGCACTTCCCGCTCCCGCTCCGTAACCCCCTCCAACCCCCTGACCCGAGGCAGGACGGGAGTGCGCGTGAACTCCTCGATCAATCTGCGCGTGACCGTAGGAGCCAGCAACGCCTCCCCACCCGCGACCACCCGAATAGCAGCAAGCAAATCCGCAGGCGGCGTGTCCTTCAGCAAAAACCCGCTAGCCCCAGCCCGGAGCGCGTCATAAACATACGCGTCAAGGTCGAACATGGTCACCACAAGAACCCGCGAAACATCCTTGATCCGCCGAGTAGCCTCGATTCCATCCATCTCCGGCATGCGTACATCCATCAGCACCACATCGGGGCGTTGTTCCAAGGCCACGGACACGGCCTCCACCCCAGTCGCCGCCTCCCCCGCCACGGCCAGGTCGGGCTCGGAGTCGACCAGCACTCTGAAACTCCCTCTGAGCAGCGCCTGATCGTCGGCGACGACCACCCGGATCACGAGACCTCCTCGTAGGGCAGCCGCGCGAAAACACGAAACCCGCGCCCAGGAAGGCTCCCGGCTTCAAACGTGCCGCCGAACATCGTCACCCGCTCCCGCATCCCGATCAGCCCATGCCCGGCACCATCCGCAGGCAACGTACGTCTACCAGGCCCGTCATCCGTCACCTCGATCCGTACATCCCTGCCATCCGCGACCACGGACACCCGGCATCGAGTTGGCGCGGCGTGTTTGACGACATTGGTAAGCGCCTCCTGCACAATCCGATAAACCGACAACCCCACCCCATCAGACAGCCGCGCCCGCTCCCCAGCTCCCCCTTCTCGAAGCTCATCGCCATCCCGGGCGCGAAGCCCGTCACCGCCCCCATCTCGAAGCCCGTCGCCATTCCGGCCGCGAAGCCCGCAGTCACTCCCGATCCCGATCTCCAACTCCACCCCGACCCCTGCCAACCGAGCCTGCTCCGCCAACCCCTCAATCCCCGCGAGTCCCGGGACGGGAACGAGGTCGGGCGTGGCGGTAGATCTCAGCACACCGAGCAGATGGCGCATCTCAACGAGCGCGCTCCTGCTGGCAGTCTCGATCACGCGCAAGGCATCGTGCGCCTCTTCCGGCCTGGTCGCCAGCACATGGTTGGCCACCCCCGCCTTGACCGCGATCAACCCCACGCTGTGCGTGACCACATCGTGCAACTCGCGGGCGATGCGTAACCGCTGCTCCGTCACCGCCTGCGCCGCCAGCCGCTCGGCGTCACGCGCCGCACAAAGCCTGCGCTCATGCACGGCCCGCCCGATCGTCCAGGCGCCGCCCATCGCCGCGATCCCCAGGAGCGGCTGATCGACGTGCAACAACCAATCCGGAGCACCCTCACGCGGCGCGCCTGCCACGGCCAGCCCGAAGATCGAGACGAGGCTCATCACTCCGATGGCCGACGTCGGGACCATGGCGCCGAACCCGCCGGACAGTGCGACAACATAGAGGGCGTACGCGGGCGCGACGTAGGCGAACCCCACGGCGCCGACCAGCGCGGCGCAGATAGCAAGCACCAGCGTGAAGCAGAATACGGGCAGGGGCCACAGTCTTCGCACGGCCAGCGGCAGCCCCAGCGCCAGCGGGAGGGCGATCCTCGCCCAGGGCGGCAGCGCCGTGGCGTTGGCCGTCGCCGTGAAAGACACGAACGCGAATCCCAGACCTGCCACCAGATCGAGCATGATCAGCTGGTGGCGGCTCAAGCGCCTGGCGAAGAGGGGGTCGGTGTCGTCCACGCGTTGAACCGTAGCCGCTGAAGCAGCGTGCGCACGTCAACCCAGGGTCTGACCTTGAGGTTCGAACCGTGGTCCGACGCGCCAGCCACCCGCGTACCGCATCCTTTACGGCGTGATCGAACTCCAACGCCTCACGAAGCGCTACGGCGACACGCTCGCCGTAGACCAACTGTCCTTCAAGGTCGAGCCCGGCCACGTGACGGGCTTCCTCGGCCCAAACGGCGCGGGCAAGTCCACCACGATGCGCCTGATCCTCGGTCTCGACGCGCCGACCTCCGGCAGGGCGCTGGTCAACGGGCGCCCATACACATCGATCAGCAGGCCGATGCGCGAGGTGGGCGCGCTGTTGGACGCGAGCGCCGTCCACGGCGGCCGCAGCGCCTACAACCATCTCCTCTGCCTGGCGCGTACCAATGACATCGGCCCCATGCGGGTGGCCGAGGTGCTCGAGCAGGTCGGGCTGGCAGGCGTGGCGCGCAAACGGGTGGGTGGCTTCTCGCTCGGGATGAAACAGCGGCTCGGCATCGCGTCCGCGCTGCTCGGCGATCCGGGCGTGCTGATGTTCGACGAGCCAGTCAACGGCCTCGATCCCGACGGCGTGCGCTGGATCCGCGGCCTCATGCGCTCGCTGGCCGCGGAGGGCAGGACGATCCTGCTCTCCAGCCACCTGATGAGCGAGATGGCCCTGACCGCCGAGCGCATCGTCGTCGTCGGCCGCGGCAAGCTGATCGCCGAGGCCACCGTCGCAGAGCTGACGGCGCGCTACCCGTCGCTCGAAGACGCCTACATCGCCCTGACCGCCGACAGCGTCCAATACGGAGCCGCCCGATGAAGGCGATTCTCTCCTCCGAATGGCTGAAGCTGCGCTCGGTGAGCTCCACCTATCACACGATCGGCACGGCCGCCCTGACGGTAGTCCTCGGCGTCGCGTGGACCTTCTATGTGAGCGGCCTCGCGGAAGACCGGGGCTCTCTGCGAGCGGCAGCCCCCGAGCAGGGCTTCCTCCCACTGATCCAGATCAGCCTGGCCGTGCTGGGAGTGCTGGCGATCACTTCCGAATACGCCACGGGCATGATCCGCACCAGCCTCACCGCCGTCCCGAAACGCAGCACATTACTCCTGGCCAAAGCCGGGATCGTCGGCCTGGCCACACTCATGGCGGCTGGCTCGATCCTTCTGGTCACCTATTCGGCAAGCCGCTTGATCGCCGGCGGCCACCAACTCGGCTTCAACAACACCACTTTCACCGACGACCTGCCCATGCTGCTCGCCTCCGCCCTGTCGGTGACCGCCCTGGCTCTGGTGGGGCTAGGCCTCGGCGCCGCCATCCGATCAACGGCGGGAGCGATCGTGTCGGTGGTGGCGATGCTCTTCGTGCTGCCCGGCGTCGTCAACTACCTGCCCCCGCCGTGGAACACCCGCGTGGCCACGCTCCTCCTGCCCAACCTCGTCCCGCAGATAGCCGACCAGCGCCTCTCCTCACGCCTGGGCGACGGCTTCCTACCTCCTGTGGCCGCACTCGCCGTACTCCTCGCCTACCCGATCGTCACCCTCGCCATCGGCTACTGCGTACTTGAGCGGAGAGACGCATGAGCACCCTCGACCCCGAACCAGCCGTCCGCATGGGTGTCCCCACCTTGGAATGGATACGTACATGAGCGTTCTCACCTCGGAATGGCTGAAGGTTCGCTCGGTCCGCTCGACCTACCTGATCCTCGGCCTCAGTCTCGCCGCCGTTCTCCTGGGCTTCGCACTCGCCACAACGGCCGCCGGCATGTACGACAACGCTCCCCCCGCGCGACGACCGAGTGCCCGGATCGCGGACCTCGAGGAAGTGCTCGCGATCGTGCCCCAACTGTGCATGGGCATCCTGGGCACGCTCACCATCACCTCCGAATACGTAACCGGCCTGATCAGGACGAGTGTGGCCATCGTCCCCCGGCGCTGGCCGATACTCGCCGCCAAGTCCACGGTCGTGGGCACGCTGGGCCTGATCGTCGGCTCTGCAGCAGTCTTCGGCACCTACTTCGTTACCCGATGGGTGCTCGGCAATCGCTTCTCAGGCGCGTACACCGACTCGTTCGTGGACAGGCTGCCGCTGCTGGCCGCCATCAGCCTCACGGTGCCGGCATTCGCGCTACTCGGCCTGGGACTAAGCGCGCTCCTGCGATCCACCGCCGGAGCGATCGCCATCATGGCAGGCCTCGTCTACGTGATCCCGATGATCATAGGCAACATCCCCGAGCCCTGGAGCGAACGCCTGGGCTCGCTGATGATCGGCGCGCTCCCCCGCGAGATCACCGGCGACACCATCACCACCTCGGTGTACGGGTCACTTCTGCCTCCCGCAGCGGCCGCCGCCGTACTGATCGCCTATGCGGCACTCCCACTACTGGCCGCCACCTGGCTGGTACGCCGGAGGGATACCTGAATGTGGCCTATGAAGCCCATGCAGCGACCGTCTCACCAGCACGCCATCGACCATTCGAGCACGGGTCGCCGGTTGCGGCACGCCTGGCAACTCACCAGCCGCATCATGGGACTTCCCTGGCCACGGCCACTCCGCCGTCTCAGCCGCCGCGTCATCGGCTTTCCGGCGACACAGCGACTGCTACGGCGTCTCGCCGACATCCCCCATTCCCGTGGGCGTCCACCGGTACGGCAGGCGACAACGCCTGCCGTACCGTCAGGAGGCTCAGACCTCGAGCACCACAGGGATGATCATCGGTCGGCGGCGATAGGTGTCACTCACCCAGCGCCCCACCGTGCGGCGGACCACCCGGCGGATCTCCTGCATGTCGACCACGCCGTCCGCGGCCTTGTCCTGGAGTGCCCGTTCGATCTGCGGGATGATTCCCTCGAACTGCGCGGGGTCGATGCCGGAACCACGCGCATGGATCTCGGGCCCAGCGGTGAGCTTGCCCGTGTTCGAGTCGACCACGATGACCACGGAGATGAACCCCTCGTCGCCGAGGATTCTGCGGTCCTTCAACGAGGTGTCGGTGATCTCGCCCACCGACGAGCCGTCGACGTAGACATACCCGGCGTGCACCGCACCGACGATCTTCGCCCGGCCGTCGACCAGGTCCACCACGACGCCGTCCTCGGCGATCACGATGTGGTCTTCGGGCACACCGGTGAGGGCGGCCAGCTTGGCGTGCGCGCGCAGGTGCCGCCACTCGCCGTGCACGGGCATGAAGTTCGAGGGACGTGTCAGGTTCAGGACGTACAGGAGTTCGCCCGCGGCCGCGTGGCCGGAGACGTGCACCTTGGCGTTGCCCTTGTGCACGACGCGGGCCCCCCACCTGGTCAGCCCGTTGATCACCTTGTTGACCGCGGTCTCGTTCCCCGGCACCAGCGACGAGGCCAGCAGCACGGTGTCGCCTGCCGCGATGCGGATCGGGTGATCGCGGTTGGCCATCCTGGACAGCGCCGCCATCGGTTCGCCCTGGGAGCCGGTGCAGATCAGCACCACCTCTTCGGGGGGCCATTCCTCGATGTCGCGCGAGTCGACGATGAGCTCGGGCGGCACCTTGAGATATCCCAGGTCGCGGGCCACGCCCATGTTGCGCACCATCGACCGTCCGACCAGGGCCACCTTGCGACCGTGCTTGGCGGCGCCGTCTATGACCTGCTGGATGCGGTGCACGTGCGAAGCGAAGCTGGCCACGATGACCCGCTGCTCGGAGGTGCGGATCACCTCGTCGATGACCGGCCCGATCTCCCGCTCGCTGGTGACGAACCCCGGCACCTCGGCGTTGGTCGAGTCGGACATCAGCAGGTCGACACCCTCGGTGCCGAGCCTGGCGAAGCCGCCGAGATCGGTGAGCCGGCCGTCGCTCGGCAACTGGTCCATCCGGAAGTCGCCGGTGTGCAGGACTATGCCCGCCGGCGTCCTGATGGCCACGGCCAGCGCGTCGGGGATCGAGTGGTTGACTGCGAGGAACTCGCAGTCAAAGGGTCCAAATCTGTGCCGTTCGCCCTCGATGACCTCGAGTTTGGTCGGCTGGATCCGGTGCTCGGTGAGCTTGGCCTCGATCAGGGCAAGAGTGAGCCTGGATCCGATGAGCGGAATATCGCGCCGCTCGCGCAGCAGATACGGGACTGCCCCGATATGGTCTTCGTGCGCGTGCGTCAGCACCACGGCTTCGACGTCGTCGAGCCGATCCCTGATGTATTCGAAGTCGGGCAGGATAAGGTCGACACCCGGCTGGTCGGGCTCGGGGAACAGCACCCCGCAATCGACGACCAGCAGGCGGCCCTCGTATTCGAAGACGGCCATGTTCCGGCCGATCTCCCCCAACCCGCCAAGTGCGACGATGCGCAGGCCGCCGTCAGGCAGCGTCGGCGGAGGGCCAAGCTCAGGATGCGGATGGCTCATACCTGGCCCCCACGGTCAGATCGTGTTCTCAAAACTCCCGGTTCCTCCCCATTCCTATGCGTCTGTCAACTTCACCCCGCCGGCTACCAGGCAAGCACGCAGCTCGGCGATTTGCTTCTCTGTCGCGTCCACGAGCGGCAGCCGTACCGGTCCTACCGGCACGCCCACCATGCTCAGTGCCGCCTTGGCCATGATCGCGCCACCCGCGCGCAGCATGATCCCGTCTACCACGGGAGCCACCTGGCCGTGTACGTCCAGCGCCTGGGCGACGTCGCCGGCCTTGTGCAGGTGGATCATGCGCGCCAACTCGGCGCCCACCACATGTCCGACGACGCTCACGAACCCGGCCGCGCCGAGGGAGAGCCAGGCCATATTGAGCAGATCGTCACCGGAGTAGAAGACGAGATCCGTCGCCGCCATCACCTGACTGCCTGCGAACAGGTCGCCCTTGGCGTCCTTCACGGCCACGATGCGCTCGTGCTGCGCGAGGCGAATCAGCGTCTCGGTCTTGATCGGTACGCCGCTACGTCCTGGGATATCGTAGAGCATCACAGGCAGGCCGGTCGCGTCGGCGACAGCGGTGAAGTGCTGATACAGCCCCTCTTGCGGAGGCTTGTTGTAGTAGGGCGTCACCACCAGCAGCCCGTGGGCGCCGGCACGCACCGCCTGCTTCGCCAGCTCGACGCTGTGGCGGGTGTCGTTGGTGCCCGCCCCCGCCACCACGGTCGCGCGATCACCGACCGCCTCGAGGACGGCGCTGACGATACGCAGCTTTTCCTCGTCCGAGGTGGTGGGCGACTCACCGGTCGTCCCGTTGACGATCAAGCCGTCATTGCGCTGCTCGTCCACCAGATAGGCGGCAAGACGTCGCACAGCCACATAATCGACCTCGCCGTCGGAGTTGAACGGCGTGACCATCGCGGTCAGCATACGGCCGAAGGGTGCGTCGGTGGTTCCAGTTGGCGATGCCATAGTGCGAACGCTACCTGGATTCAGAAATCCATTGGACGCCGCCACCCCGCTTTGCCTGCCTGGAGCCGCTTTTTGCCCCCTTTCGCCGGTATCTCGGCGCCGTCCCTTACTTGATCGGCCTCGAGTTGCAGGGAAGCTTGACGTGTCCAAGGCGATCAATTTCGTCGACGCCACCGCCCCACACGTGCGTCCCGCGCCGGAGCCCGCCCGCACCCAGATACCCGGAGACGCCCGCGCCCAGACAGCCGAAGAAACCCCACACCCAGACACCTGCACCCAGACAACCTGGACGCTCGCGCTCAAACGCCCGAGGACGCCCACACTCGGTGATACAGCCGCCGCGCCCTATACAAGCGCTGCAGCCGCTGCACCTGCCGAGTCCCGGAGAACGTCTCCACCGCCGGAGGCGACGACCTCGAAGTGCAGCCACCCGCCGAACCGACGCCGCCTCCCGCCGAGCGACCACACCTCCAGCGGCCCGAACAGTCCAGCTGTCTGCGATCAGGACAGTCCCAGCACCACCGGTCAACGGCCCAGCCGACCAGGGCGACGAGGCGACAGGGCCGCCACCGATCTAGCCATCAACCCAGAAGTCGGACATTGGAAGAGGTCGCCGATATGTGCTCGGGGGTACACACATCGACGACCTCTATCGGAGAATCGGCACCCCTTACATCGGCGTTACAGGGTTTCTCCGATAATTTTCCACCGTCGCAAAGTTGGGGCTCCAGCAGTCATCGATGACGGTCGGTTACCTGCCGAATACGGCAACATGGGGCAACGCCTCACACGAACCCCCAGGGATGGACTAGTGGCCACCTCAGATCCGGTCTACCTGCGTGTCGTCGAAGACATCCGGCGACAGATCACCGACGGCACCCTTCCGCCCGGCGCGCCCATCCCCTCACGGGCGCAGCTGACCCGTAAATACCAGGTCGGCGAGACCGCCGCGCGGCACGCGCTACGCGTGCTCGCGGGTGAAGGTCTCATCATCGGCCGCGTGGGCTCGGGCCATTACGTCAGGGAACGCCCCGACCTAACACCGCTCTACCGGTGGAGATTTCTCGACCATCCGGCCCCGTTCGCGGCCGACCTACAGTCTCAGGGCAGACGCGTGACGTGGGACTGGCACAGCGAACCGACCGAAGCGAGCCCCGACATCGCCAGACGGCTGCGTATCACCGAGTCGGCCACGCTGACCAAGACGCACTACGTCTTTCGCGGTGACGGCAGGCCGCTGCAGCTTGCCACGTCCTATGAGCCGCTGGAGTTCGCCGCCCATTCGGAGGAGGAACGACGGAGCCTGGTCGCGAGGATGTACGCACACGGCATAAAGATCACCGAAATCGTCGAGAGCGTACACACCCGCGTGCCGCGCCCGGCGGAGAGCGACGCCCTCGATCTGGCGGCAGGCGTTCATGTGCTGCACGTCGAACGCACCCACTGGGCGGGCGACCGTCCCGTGGAGACAAGCGACATCGTCATACCAGGCGACCGCTTCCGGATCACGTACAGCATGCCCGTCTAGGGACGGGCTCCGGGCGAGCACGCCTCCTCGCCCGGAGCCTCCAACCTGACCGACCCGCACTCCCGGTGACTGTGCCCCTTCGGTCCGAATCACAGACCGAGCAGCACCAAATGATCACGTTGTCGGCCCCGAGATTCCGGACATGGTCCTCGTCCTCGGACGTCGCCGTGGCCAGGATCTCGGCCTGTCCGACCGGCAACGGCACCACCACGCCGCCGATGCCCCCGCTCGCGCCGATGACCAGGACCTTTCTCCCAATTCGAGCCCTCCCGCCTCCGCCATCGCGAGCCCGATCATGCCCGTACTCGGCAGCGCAGGCAGCCCGTGGTTCGTGGCGAAGATGCAGGCCTCGCTCTCGAACATGGTCGCCGAGCACCTGCAATCGCTCCCTGGTGTCGACGCTGGTCGGAGGGATGTGCATGCAGGCGATCACGCGGTGGCTGGAGAACGGGCGGCCGCTGACACCGTACGGGCTGGCTACGTGGACGGGACGGCCGGCCTCTGCTGTGATCACCGAGGCGAGCCACCCGCTCCGGTGAATCCCTGCGACATTTCGCGCATGCGATGCCTAAAGGAATGCCCTCGGCTCCACCCTGAACGTGCAGGTCAGAGATTGTCGGTGCGCGTTGATACAACGGTTGCGGAGGTTGCCGATGCGAGTCAAAGACCTGTCCAAAAGCGACCGGCCGCGCGAACGGCTCATGGCCAGCGGGGCCGCCGCGCTGGCCGATTGGGAGTTGCTGGCCGTGCTGCTCGGCTCGGGATTTCGTGGATCGAGCGCCCTCGACCTGGCCGCCCAGGTGATCGAGCATTGTGGAGATCTCGATGCGCTCAGCCGTTCCGACCCGCATCGGTTACTGGCCGTCCCCGGTGTCGGCCCAGCAAAGGCCGCACGGGTGACCGCAGCCTTTCATCTCGTACGCCGGGCCGATGCGTGGCCCGAGCGCGAACGGATCACCAGCACGTCCGAGTTGGCAGAGTCGCTGGCTCCGCTCCTGCGCGGCCGCAGGCACGAGCGCCTGGTCATGGTGACGTGCGACACCCGCGGCCGGGTGCTGAAACGTTCGGTGCTGACCGAAGGGGGCACCGACCATACGGCCATGCCGATCCGGGAGGTGATCAGGGAAGTGCTCACCGCGGGTGGGACCGTGTTCGGTCTTGCCCACAATCATCCGGGCGGGTCCCTCGAACCGAGCCCGGCCGACCTGGAGGCCACGGCCCAACTAGTCGAGGTCGCTGAAACGGTCGGACTGCGGTTCCTGGACCACCTGATCATCACAGAAGGGGCCTGGCGCCGGATCCCCACATAAACCAATTCCGCCTCGGACCATAAACCCGGCGAACACCAAAGGGAATCTTCCCCTGCATAGCGCCGAACAGCAGTTTTCCAAGGGACGACCATGAGAATCTAATGACGCGGATAGGCCGTTACGGACGTCAGCCGGCCTCTGCTCGTCGTGACGTGGTCCCGTGCCTCCTGGAGGGCACGGGACCACGTCCGCGAGTCCGTACCGATCCCAGGCGAAGCCCTTCGCTCACACCGAATCTGGGCAGGAGCTTCGCCTGGGATCACCCGACCGGCGCACTTGGCCGCTGCCGGAGTGGTCGGGGTCCTGGCCGCTATCGACGCCGATGCCCGCCACCGGGCGATCTTGACAGACCCACGCATGCCCGCGACCCGGAGGTCGCAGCCGCGCCGGTCGCGGGATCCGGCGGCACCGGCAGGGTTCCGCATGGCGATATCGCGCACCATCGTCCTCAGCGTCACAAACGATCAGCCGAACACCGAAGTACGTGGCCGCAGCGCCACGTTGCAGGTGACCGAGCGAGCGGCGGGCCGCTTTGTGCGCGGGGCAACGGGGTCACGCGCAGAGAACGCCCGCAAGCCTGATGCGGAGTTGAGGCTTGCGAGGGTGGAGGGGCCCAGCAGGTGCTGTGCACTGGGATGGCACCTGCTGGGGGACGACAGGCATGGCCCAAATGCCTGTTCGGCAGAACGGGCTCGGTAAGGATGCTGCCGAGACCCGTGAATCATGGCTTCGTGAGCACCTGTGATCCCTCAGTCACGGAAGCCATGTGGCCCGGCTCATTGGCGGCAGGAAATGAGCCGGGAGTCATTGCGAGAAACACGATGAGATCCAAGGGCCGTCGCGGGTCGCGAAGGGGTCGGCCCCCGAATCGACCGGGAGGTGGGTGCCGCTCTACAAGATGACGGAGAGCGGGCAAGGCATGGTGGCCGTGTGTGGCCTTTTGGTGATCTTGAATCCGCACTTGATGGCAGAGCACTGTTGGCCGGGCTCGTATGGTGAGCTACCTGGCCGAGGTGTCCGGTCTCTGCCGGTGCCGTGTTGCTCGTAGCGGGGTGGTGTCGGCTATCGGCGGTGCGTGGAGATCAGCGCCCGCCGAGATCGACGTGATGGTGCTGGTGGTTGTGGACAATGTCATCAGGTGGGAGGTCGGGCCCGTTGGGGTTTGGCTCTCATGTCGCGACCCTTCCGGGGCAGACGCAGGTGCCGGCTAATCGGGGTGGGCACAGAGGGGTTGGAGGACCTTTTCGCCCCCGTCGACCAGGAGGAGCCAGAGAGCTCTTACTTCGGAGTCGGGTCTGGTGGTGAATTCTTCGGTCGTTACCTGACCGTTTTCTCGGGTTATCTTGCGAATGAACGTGATGCCACCCGCCTGGCACAATTCGTAGACCACTGGCCTGCATTCGCAGGTGTAGTCTCGGACTCGTACCCGACCTCGCGGTATTTCGGGTGCCCACTTGATGACGATGGGTTCTTTTCCCGTCATTGATACGTGGCGACCGTGGTGGTCGCCGTCCTGCCACTCCATTGATAGTCAGGGGCGCGGCGCCGTGCAGGCCCGATTCCCCTTCCCCCTTTCAGGTTGAAGTAGCTGTCCCATCCGCGCGGGATCGCGGCTCCATGACGGGTCCGGCTTCACCGTCGTGAGCACGACGGTGCTGCAAGGTCCGCTTTGGCGCTACGGCCGGGGGCATGCTCGCGCCCTAGCCGGGTGTTTCGATGCTTTGCTCAGCAGGCCGTGTCTCCACGAGAGACCAGAGTCGACACCGGGCGTTCCGACGCCTATCCGGCCGGGACTTGGACTCACAGGCCCGGACCAGCTTCCACGAGGCAACATGCGGCAACCATACGTCTGGTCGTCTTCTCTTGTCCATAGATAAAGAGCGCTCTGTCTAAATGGACAGATCGATATGAGACCTCTTGTACCGCTTGGCCTATGTTGCCTATGTGCTCGACTACGACGGGGACACCCACATCTACATCCAGATCGCCGACATCCTTCGGCGGCGAATCTCCGAGCTCTCGTCCGGACACCCCGTGCCGAGCGAGGCTGACATCCAGCAGGAGTTCGGAGTCGCCAGGACCACAGCCAGACGGGCGATCCACGTCCTGCGGGAGGAAGGGCTCGTCTACACCGTTCAAGGAGAAGGAGCTTTCGTCGGTCCGCCCGAACAAGCGCCGCGTATGAAGCGAAAAGTCCCGCTCTACCAGCAAATCGCCACAGACATCGCCGATCAGATCAAGACAGGAAAGTTCCCTCCGCGACGCCCAATACCTGGTGAAACGGCACTCGTGAAGCAGTACGACGTCGCGCGCGAAACGGTGCGGCGAGCCATGGCACTTCTGCGGGAGCAAGGGTGGGTCTATACCGTTGCCCAGCGCGGCAGCTACGTCTCTCCAAAAGAGTCGTGGCCCCAGGCCTGACTTTGCTCAACTGCTTGTATCGAGACGTCTAAGATATGAGCATGCTCGACCGTGATGGGCCTGTCCCGCTCTACGTGCAAGTCGCCGAAATGATTCAGGAGCGGATCATCAGTGGAGAGTTGCGGACCGGCGAACCGGTGCCAAGCGAGGCGGCCATGGAGGCGGAGTTCGACATCGCCCGGACCACCGCGCGAAACGTGGCGCGAGAGCTTCGCAAGCGGCAACTGGTCCATACCGTTCAAGGCGAGGGTACATTTGTCGGGCCGCTCGGTGTGCCACGTATTAAGCGGACGAGGGCCGTCTATATGATCATCGCGAACGACATCATCGCTCGCATCAGACGCGGCGAACTCCGGCCGAACCGGGCGCTGCCCAGCGAGATGACATTGATGCGGCAATACGGTGTTGCCAAGGTCACCGCGCGGCAGGCCGTTGCATATGTACGGGCTCAGAAGTGGGTCTTCACGGTGCCACACCGCGGCACCTATGTGTCGGATGCAAAGGACTGGCCCAACGAATGATTGACAATGAGGAACCCCAGGCAGACCACGCTCTGGTCCAGCATACGTATCGAGTGACCCGGCTGAACAACTCGAGTGGGTTTCGTCTATAATCCGGGCGTGCTAGATCGCGAAGGGCCCGTGCCTATCTACAAGCAGGTCGCCGAGCTGGTCCGCGATAAGATCGAACGCGGTGAGCTCAAAGCGGGTGATCCCGTGCCCAGTGAGGCCGCGCTGGAAAAGGACCACGAAATCGCCCGGACGACCGCCAGGCGGGTGGCGCGCGAGCTGCGGGAGCAAGGGCTCGTGTACACGATTCAGGGCGAAGGCACGTTCGTCGGCCAGCCCGGCACTCCGCGCTCGCCCAGGAAGACGCCGCTCTATCAGAAGATCGCGGAAGAGGTCGCCGGGCGCATCCAACGCGGTGAGATCTCGCCGAACCGGGCTATTCCCGGTGAAAAAGTTATGATGCGGAAATACGGTGTCGCCAAGGTGACGGCACGCCAGGCCGTCGCGCACCTCAGGGAACAAGGATGGGTCTTCACCGTCCCATATCGGGGCACATATGTGACCACTCCTGAGAAATGGCCCATAAACCAGGGTTCTTAATCACCCTCCCTTTGTTGGACCCTGTTGTATACCCTTGAGGCGTGCTGAATCGCGAGGGTGACACCTACCTCTATCTCCAGATCAGCGAGGTCATCAGGTCGCGCATAATCGCTGAACTCTCCCCCGGAGATCTGGTGATCAGCGAGGCGGGGATCCAGCGAGAGTTCCAGGTGGCTCGCACCACCGCGCGCCGGGCGATTCGGGTGTTGCGAAACCAGGGGCTGGTCCACACGCGTCAAGGAGAGGGAACGTTCGTGAGCTCTCCCGATGAGATGGGACAACCTCAGACGCCGCTCTATCGGCATATCGCCGAGGAGATCAGGCAGCGGATCAAGGCCGGCGAGCTGGCCGCATCCCGCCCGATTCCGAGCGAGGTCATGCTGGTGCGGCAATACGGCGCCGCCCGCGAGACCGTACGCCGGGCCGTGGGGCTGCTGCGGGAGCAGGGATGGGTCTTCAGCCTTCCCCATCGCGGAAGCTACGTTTCGCCCGAGGAACGGTGGCCCGATTGACCGGCGATGCGAAACCACAGGCAGACCACAGGCGAGGAGTCCGTCACCGCATAGCCCTGGTCCGACCAGTAGCGGCGATGCGTTTCCCGCCAATCCTCCACCGACTGGAAACCCTCGCCTTCGGCCTGGGCGAACTCCCAGGTGACCTCGGCGAAAGGCGTCAACTCCACTCTGGTCATCTCGATTTCCGCCGCTCGCCCGCCGGTGTCGTCCACGAGGATCAGCCGCTCGCCGACCTTCTCCACCTCTTCACCCTCCGCCTCGTAGTCGAGGGGCAGGAGTCCTGCCGTGGCTGTTTTCCGGCCCGACAGGGTCAGGTCGGTGAGCCACGTACGGAGTTCGCCCGGGCTGCCTAGCTCCAGGACTCTGAGTCCGTCGATGCGGGGCCACATGGTGACAGGTTAGAAGACCGGGATGATGTCCTCCGGGTCGATGAAGTCCACCGGCACGCCTTCCAGGTCCAGTTCGGGAATGGCGGGGAAGGCTATGCCCCAGCGTTCGACTATCGCGCGGATCCTGGCCATGGCCACGCGCCAGTTCTCCGCCTGCTCCTCGTACGACAGGACGCCCAGTCCCGCCTGCCTGGCATGGTCCATGAGGACGCGGTGGTTGGGCAGGAAGTACGGCGGGAGTTCCCAGAAGCCTTCCGGGGGTTCCCAGAGGATCATGCTGAGGAAGACGAAGCCCGCTCTGAGCTGGCGGGTGATGAGAGTACGCGTCTCGTCCGTCAGGCCGGGCCATTCGTTCTCGAGAATGGTCATGCAGATTTGGAGGTGACGTGACTCGTCCCTGCCTATGCGCTGGAACATCTCGCTGAAGACCGGATGCCGCGTGCCCGAGGCCATGCCTCTGAAGAGGGTGGAGGCGGCCATCTCACCCATCATGAAGCTGGTGAACAGCACCGGGAGCGAATATTTGCCCACGGCGCTGGTGTAGCCGTTCCAGTAGCGGCCGCCGTTGTGGTAGAGCCAGCCGATGTTGTTGTGAGCGGCCGATTCGAGGTCGTCGGACGGGGTCCAGTTGAGCGGGCCGCCCGGCCAGAGTTTGGCTATGGTGCGCTGGCAACATTCCTCGTGGTTCATCTCGTCACGGGTGATCGAGAAGAAGCACTTCCTGACCGGATCCTCTTCGTGCTTTTCGAAGGCCTGGATGGTGGCACGCGCGAACACCGCCGGCCCCGAAGCGTCGAAGTTGGCCAGGACCGCGAACCAGTACATGATGCCCAGGCGCTGCTCCCTGGTGAAGTCCTCCGGTACGAGGCCGTCCCAGGAGAGATCGGCCGGGTTCCAGACCACGCGCTTGGACTTTTCGTAGATGGCGGCGAGTTTCTCGGTCTCTACTCGCCACTCCATGGGATAGATGTTGGGTTGCGGGATCTCCGGCGCCGGCCAGAAGCCCCCCTCTGGGATCGTGAGGTCCGCCATTTGTGACACCTCCTCCCCTATCCTGCGTTGCGGCGTCACGGCTTTCAAGTACGGGCGCGCTGAGTGATGGCCACGCAGGCCAGTACGGCCAGGGCGGCGGCCAATGTCGCCGGGCCGAATCGTTCGCCCATCAGGAGCCAGGCCCACAGGAGGGTCAGGAGGGGTTGGGTGAGCTGGGTCTGGCCTGCTCTGGCTATGCCGCCCTTGGCGAGGCCCGCGTACCAGGGGATGAAGCCGACGAACATGGAGATCGCGGCTACGTAGGCGAAGCCGGTTATGGCTTGGGGGGTTGGGGTCATGGGAGTGGTCAGGGCCAGAACTGCTGTTATGGGGGCCGTCAGGGGGAGGGAGAGGACCAAGGCGTGGGAGATCACTTGCCAGCCTGGGGTTTGCCTGGACAGGCGGCCGCCCTCCGTGTAGCCGATTCCCGCCGACAGCAGGGCGCCTATGAGGAGTAGGTCGGGCCAGGTCGGTGTTCCCTGGTGTTGGGTGAGGGTGAAGGTGGTGATGGCCAGGGCGCCGGCCGTACAGGCTGTCCAGAAGAGGGGGCGGGGGTGCTCGCCTGCTCTTAAGACGGCGCAGGCGGCGGTGGCCGCCGGGAGCAAGGCTATGACCACTGCGGCGTGGGCCGTGCCGGCGCCTAGGTCCAGGGCCAGGCCGCTGAAGACCGGGAAGCCGAAGACCACGCCTAGGGAGATCAGGGCGTACGAGGGCCACTGGTGTTTTGGGGGGAGGAGAGGGCGCTTGGCGGCTTTGAGGCAGGTGGCGGCTATTGCCGCTGCTAGGGCGGCTCGGCCTATGGCGACCAGCCACGGGTTGAAGCCTTGCATGGCGTAGACGGTGGCCGGGAAGGAGCCGGAGAAGGCCAGGACGCCCAGGAAGGCCAGGGTTGTGCCTTGGCGGGCGTTCGAGGGGTGGGCGCCGTTGATATGCGCCGAGCCGGACCGTTCAACGTCTCGCCGACGCGCGGGTTCTGCGGTCTGCCCAGCGGCTCGCCCGTGCGGCGAGCGGTCAGGGCGAGTGGTCTGCTCGGCGTCTTGCTGATGTGAGGACCGGTGGGCGACCGGCGGGAGCGCTACTTGATCGGAGGGAGTAGCGCTATTCTGGTCTTTCATGGATAACGATAGCAGTATTGCTCAGATCGCCGCGATCCTGCGCGAAGAGGCCGACCGGCTCGGGCCGGGGGCGCGGTTGCCGTCCAGTAGGGAGATCATGCGGCGGCACAACGTCAGCCCCGTGACCGTGTCCAGGGCCATTGGGCAGCTGGCTGCCGAGGGGCGAGTCGTCACGAAGCCCGGTAGTGGGGCGTTTGTGGCGCATCGGGTGTCCAGGGCGAAGGATGCGGCGGATGTGTCCTGGCAGACCGTCGCGCTCGGGGATCGGGTGGTCGATGACGGGCCCGTCGCGGCGTTGCTCGGAGCGGCGTCCGACGGGGTGGTGCCGTTGACCGGGGGCTATTTGCGGCCCGGGTTGCGGCCTGACAAGCAGTTGGCGGCTGCCGCGGCGCGGGCCGTACGGAGGGCTGATGCTTGGGCCATGCCGCCCCTGACGGGGCTCGTCGAGCTGCGGAGGTGGTTCGCGACGCAGGTCGGGGGTGATGTGACCGCAGCGGACGCGTTGATCGTGAGCGGGGGGCAGGCGGCGCTCACGCATGCGTTCAGGGCCCTGGCGGCGCCCGGCACGCCGGTGCTGGTCGAGACGCCCACCTACGCGGGAGCGCTGGCGGCGGCCAAGGCGGCGGGGCTGCGGGCCACCGCCGTACCCATGGACAGGGACGGTGTACGGCCCGAACTGCTGGCCGAGGCGTTCGCCGTCACCGGGGCGCGGGTCTTCTTCTGCCAGCCCACCCTGCACAATCCGACCGGAGCGACCCTGCCGGTCGAACGCCGGGAGCAGGTGTTGCAGGTGGCCAGGGCGGCGGGGGCGTTCGTGGTGGAGGATGACTTCGCCCGTTATCTGACCGAGCAGGCGCCTCCGTCGCTGGCGTCCTTGGACCAGTACGGCACCGTGGTTCATGTGGGTTCGTTGACGAAGATCCTCTCGCCCAGCATGCGGGTGGCGGCCGTGATCGCCAGGGGGCCCGCCGCTCACCGGCTGCGGGCGGGTCAGCTCGTGGAGTCGTTCTTCGTGGCGCGGCCGTTGCAGGAGACGGCGCTGGAGTTCGTCGGCTCACCGGCCTGGCGGCGGCATCTGACGGCCGTACACGGCGAGATCAGGACCCGGCGCGACGCGCTCGCGGCCGCTCTGGCCGCGCGCGTGCCGGCGGCGGAGGTGCATCTGGTGCCCATCGGCGGGATGCATCTGTGGGTGCGGCTGCCTGCCGAGATCGATGAGAACGCGCTGGTGGAGGCCGCCAGGCGTAATGGTGTGCTGGTGAGTCCCGGCCGGATGTACTACCCGTCGGAGCCGCCCGGGCCGCGGCTTCGGGTGACGCATATGGCCGCCGCCCATCTGACGGAACTGGCGGAAGGGGTGCGGCGGCTCGCCCAGGCAATGGCTGACATCCGCACCACCAGCTGACCGTCCTGGCAGAGATGGTGGTGTTCCATGGTGGTATGCGGCAACCGTACCAAGACACGCTCTTACCGGGCGAGGAAGCGGGGTTCGCGTCGTCTCCAAGGGTCAAACACCGATACGGTGTAACTCGTGCCTCATGGCATGAACTGCAGGCGAAGGAGCGGGCCGAGATGGCAGACGTAGGCGTCCGGGCGGCCCGGCGCGAGGATGTGCTCCAGGTTGCGAACACTCAGATCCGCGCCTGGCGCTACGGCTATCGGGATTTCCTCCCCGAAGGCCCACTCGAGCAGATGACAGGCGCGGCGGCCGAGAAAATGTGGCTGCGTCAGTGGGACGAGGCGATCGTCGCCCCGCCCACTCCCATGCACCGGGTGCTGGTGGCGGTGGAGACCATCCTCGACACCGAGGGGTTTCCCGCCCTGGGCGCGGGCGGCAGCGCCGCGCTGACCACCCCCCGCGGCGGCGAGCGCGTGGTCGGCCTGGCCTCCCATGCCCCCGCCGAGGATCCCGACCTGGACCCCAGCGTGGTGGCCGAGATGCTGACGTTGCTGGTCGACCCGGATTTCGTCAGAAGGGGCCACGGCAGCCGCCTGCTCAACGCCACCGTCGACCACCTGCGAGATGATGGCTTCCGGCAGATCGTCACCTGGGTCTTCGCCGACAACCACGCGGTGCTCGGCTTCCTGGAATCGGCCGGTTGGGGCGAGGACATGGCCGAACGCGTACTCGACATGGGCCGTCCGATCCGGATGGTCAGGCTCACCACGGACATCAGCTAGAGGTTTCGACAGATATGGCAACCCCCGGCCAGTGGATCGCCGGCGCCCGCCCACGCACCCTGCCCAACGCCATCGTGCCCGTCATGGTGGGCACCGGCGTGGCGATCGGCGAAGGCGGCTTTGTTTGGTGGCGCGCGATCCTGGCGCTGTTCGTGGCGCTTTCGCTGCAGATCGGCGTCAACTACGCCAACGACTACAGTGACGGCATCCGCGGCACCGACGACCAGCGGGTCGGCCCGATGCGGCTGGTGGGCTCGCGGGCCGCCACCCCGCGGCAGGTGCTGATCGCCGCGCTGGGCTGTTTCGCGCTCGCGGCGGTGCTGGGGCTGATCCTGGTCATCGTCACGCGGGCGTGGTGGGTCCTGCTGGTCGGCGCCGCGGCGATCGCCGCGGCCTGGTTCTACACGGGCGGCAAGCATCCGTACGGCTACCGCGGGCTGGGCGAGCTGGCCGTGTTCGTGTTCTTCGGAGTCGTTCCCGTCGTCGGGACGGCCTACGTGCAGACGGAGTCGCTCAGCTGGCCCGCGTTGTTCGCGTCGATTCCGGTGGGGTTGCTCTCGTGCTCGATGCTCGTGGTCAACAACCTGCGTGACGTCGGGACGGACGGCCAGGCCGGGAAGCGTACGCTGGCCGTCGTGCTGGGGGCCGAGCGCACCCGTACGCTCTATGTGGCCTGCCAGGTCGTGCCGTTCGTGGTGGCGCTGGGGATGGTCCCGGTGACGCCGTGGGCCGCGCTCGTGCTGCTCGCCGCACCGCTGGCGATCGCCCCGATCAGGACGGTGCTGGGCAAGGCGGTCGGCCCGGCCCTGATCGCGGTGCTGCAGCAGACGGGCAAGCTGCAGCTGGCGTACGGCCTGCTGTTCGCCGTGGGGCTGGCGATCATCTTTTAAACTTGGTCGGGTGAAGGACTTCATCGCCGGGCTCCCCAAGTGCGAGCTGCACCTGCACATCGAGGGCACGCTGGAGCCCAAGCTCAAGTTCGAGCTGGCCAGGCGCAACGGCCTGGAGCTGCCGTACTCCTCCGTGGCGGAGATGCGGGCCGCCTACACCTTCGACAGCCTGCCGTCCTTCCTGACGATCTACTACGAGGGCATGCGGGTGCTGCTCACCGAGCCCGACTTCTACGACCTGGCCATGGCCTACCTGCGCAAGGCCGCAGAGCAGAACGTTCGCTATGCGGAGATCTTCTTCGATCCGCAGGCGCACACGTCGCGCGGCGTGCCGTTCGACGTGGTGATCCGGGGGTTGCGGCGGGCGCTGATGGACGCGGAGGCGCAGCTGGGCGTGCGGGCGCAGCTCATCATGTGCTTCCTGCGCGACTTCCAGGCCGAATACGCGATGGCGACGTTGCTGGAGTCGCTGCCGTACAAGGAGTGGATCGCGGGCGTCGGGCTGGACTCCGACGAGAAGGGCAATCCGCCGGTCAAGTTCGCGGCGGTCTATGAGCGGGCCAGGCAGGAGGGTTACCTGCTGACCATGCACTGCGACGTGGACCAGGACGACGCGATCGAGCACATCCGCCAGGCCGTCGAGGACATCGGGGTCAACAGGATCGACCACGGCGTCAACCTCCTGGAGGACCAGCGGCTGGTGGAGGTGGTGCTGGCGCGGGGCATGGGGCTGACCTGTTGCCCGGTCTCCAACGGCTACGTCACGGCGTCGATGAAGGCCGAGGGCATCCGCAAGCTCATGGACCTGGGCGTGCGGGTGACGATCAACTCCGACGACCCCGCGTACTTCGCGGCGTACGTACGGGAAAATCTCGAAGCCCTCCACGAAGCGCTCAATCTCACCCGGGAGGAGCTGGCCCAGCTCGAACGCAACGCGTTCGAGATCACCTGGCTGCCCCGGCACGTAAAAGACGCCTACCTGGCCGAGGTGGACGCATATGTCGCAGAATCTCCCGCCGCGGGGCTGGCGTAAGAGCCCCTCGCCTGGGCAGTCGTTCCGGTCAAGTGACCTGCAGCGACCATCGCGAGGCAACCGTTGAACCGGCCAAGGGTCCCCACGGACATCGCGGAGTTCGAGCGGGCACTCGCTCAGAGCGTCACGATCGCCTCGCGGGCGATGCCCGACTCCCCCATGGTCAGCATTGTCCTGTGCGCGGAAAGCGGTATCCGCACCGTGGCCTGTTCGCACGCGCGGGCCGAGCCGCTGGACGAGCTGCAGTCGGCCATCGGGGACGGCCCCGTCCTCGACGTGATCGACAGCGGCCGCCCGGTGACGGCGACGGATCTGGCCACCGACTCCCGCTGGCGCCGCTTCGCCGCGGAGTCGCCGGGGATCCTCAGCCTGCACTCCGAGCCGTTGGAGTCGGAGGGCAGCCTCCTCGGCGTGCTCACCCTCTATTCCGACCATGTCGGCGGGTTCACCGACGAGACCCGGGTCGCGGTGCGCGTGACCGCCGAGCACATCGGCGTGCTCTACCGTACGGCGCTCGACGCGGCGCGGATGCGCGAGATCGCGGCGCAGCTCAGGGAGGCGCTCACCACTCGCGCGATCATCGACCAGGCGCTCGGCATCGTCATGGCGCAGCGCCGGTGCACCTCCCACCAGGCCTTCGAGGTGCTCCGGCACGTCTCCCAGGACAAGAACGTCAAGTTGCACCAGGTCGCGGCCACGATCGTGGAGACGGTGAGCGGCGAGCCACCGCAACAGTCCCGCTTCGAGGAGCCACCGGCCAGCCACCCGAGATAGCCGACTCGCCGCAGGAACCGCCCAGGCCGGACGCCAGACGGCTGGCCACACCGCTCTAGGTTCGGGGCGACCAGATGAGCGTACGCACGCTCATGTGAATAGCCCTGGCAGACCACCTCCCACCCGTGGTGTGATCGCTACGTGATGCTCAGCAGCGATAGGCGCGCGATGTCAAGCCTTTCCCCCATAAACCGTGCTTTTGCGATGCTGGGCGTCGGGTTTGGACAGGTCTTGCTGCTGCACTCCTCGCTCAGCGCCCTCGGTCACGTCGAGGGCGGGGCCGGCACGGTGGTCTCCGCGCTACGAGATCTCCTCGGCGCGGACGGCACGCTGGTGGTCCCCACGGGCACGTCGGCCAACTCCGACACCTCCCCCATCTACCGCCGCGCAGTGGCCGGCATGTCCTCCGACGAGATCGCCCGGTACCGCTCCCGCATGCCCGCCTACGACCCGGCTTCGACCCCCTCCGACCTCATGGGCCAGATCGCCGAACGCGTACGTACCCTGCCCGGATCCCTGCGCAGCGCGCACCCTCAGACATCATTCGCCGCCATCGGAGCGCACTCGGCGAAGATCATCGACGAACATGCCCGCGACTGCCTTCTCGGCGAGCGCTCGCCGCTGGCCAGGCTCTACGACGCCGGAGCGCACGTCCTGCTGCTCGGTGTGGGGTACGACAAGTGCACCGCCTTCCACCTGGCCGAATACCGCTACTGCCAGGACCCGCCGCGCCGCAGCTATCGAGCCGTGGTGGACGATGGGGAAGGGCGCGCCTGGTGTGAATTCGTGGACGTGAAGGTGAACGACAGCGACTTCATGCTCCTGGGCGCCGACTTCGAACGGACCGGGGCCGTGCGGCTCGGCCGGGTCGGTGAAGCCGAAGCCCGCCTGTTCTCGCTGGTCGACGCCGTCGACTTCGCCGTCGCCTGGTTCGCCGCCCACCGCCTCCCCCAGAAGGGCTAGCGGCGCATCACCACCCGTGGCGCGATCTCGATGCCCAGCTCGCGCTCGTGCTCCACCAGCGCCCGCAACTCCGGCCCCCACTCGGCCTCCGGCATCACGCGAAAGCCGTGCCGTACGTACCACGGCGCGTTCCAGGCCACGTCCCGGTACGTCGTCAGCGTCACCGCGGGCGCACCGGCGGCCCGGGCGTGCTCGATCACCGCTGTCACCAGCCGTCCGCCGATGCCCTGTCGCATGCTCTCGGGGTGTACGGCGAGTTGTTCGAGATGCAGGTTGCCGTCCACCCACCCGACCAGCGCGAACCCTGCCGGAGGCGCCCCTTCGACGAGCACGGCCCCGGGGTCGTCCACCTCTTCGATCATGGTGGTGCCGGGCGGAAATACTATCCCTACCTGCTCGAAGAGCCGATCAGCGGCCAATTCAATGGATACCAGCCCGGAAAGCTCACCGGCCTCAGCCCATCGCACCATGCCGACACGATCTCATGTTTCGGGCGGAACTCGCGGCTCGTATTAGTGTTGATGATCGTAGGCCCGGCTGTGCGGAGCCGGGACCCTCTCCTCACGACGTGCCCACGACCGGCCCGGTGGTGGGCACGTCGTGTGCGGCCAAACGCGGCCCCCAACGGCCAACCCCCCGCACAGGCGCAGCCGGTCAGAGGTCGAGCAGCGGCTCGAGGCCCACCGTGAGGCCCGGGAGCTCGCGCACCCTGCGCACCCCGAGCAACACCCCCGGCGTGAACGCCGCCCTGCTCATCGTGTCGTGCCTGATCGTGAGGATCTCGCCGTCGCCCCCCAGCAACACCTCCTGGTGGGCGATCAGCCCGGACAATCGCACCGCATGCACATGCACCCCGCCGACGTCCGCTCCGCGGGCCCCGTCCAGCGCCGTGCTGGTCGCGTCCGGCATCTGGCCGAGCCCCGCCTTGCCCCGAGCCTCGGCCACCAGCTCCGCAGTGCGCCGAGCCGTGCCCGAAGGAGCGTCGGCCTTGTTGGGGTGGTGCAGCTCGACGATCTCGACGGACTCGAAGTGCCGGGCGGCCTGCTGCGCGAAGTGCATCATGAGCACGGCGGCGATGCCGAAGTTGGGCGCGATCAGGCAGTTGGTGCCGGGCGAGCCCGCCAGCCACCCGCGCACGGTCTCCAGCCGCCCCTCATCGAACCCGGTCGTGCCCACCACCGGATGCACGCCGTGCCCGATCGCCCATCGCAGGTTGTCCATGACCACGTCGGGATGGGTGAAGTCGACCACCACCTCGGCGCCTGCGAGCCCTTCGATGGAGTCGTCCTTGTCGAGCGCGGCCACCAGCTCCATGTCGGTGGCCGCCTCGACGGCCTTGCAAACCTCGATGCCCACGCGGCCGCGGGCGCCCAGCACACCTACCCTGATCACAGCGCCACCCTATCGGACGGCGTCGGTGAAGTCCTTGTCGCCGTACGGGCCGATCACGGCGAGCGTGAGCGGCCGGTTGAGCACGTCCCTGGCCACCTCGGAGATCTCGTCGGGAGTGACGGCCTCGATGCGCGACAGCACCTCGTCCACCGACATCAGCTCGTCGTAGACCAACTCGTTCTTGCCGATGCGCGACATGCGCGAGCCGGTGTCCTCCAGCCCGAGCACCAGCCCGCCGCGCATCTGCCCCTTGCCGCGCATGATCTCATCCGCGCTCAGGCCCTCGGTCACCACCCTGGACACCTCGTCCCGGCAGATCTTGAGCACGTCGTCGATCTTCGACGGCAGGCAGCCCACGTAGATGCCGAACTGCCCGGTGTCGGCGTAGGCCGAGGTGTAGCTGTAGGCGGAGTAGGCCAGGCCGCGTTTCTCCCTGATCTCCTGGAAGAGCCGCGACGACATGCCACCACCCAGCGCGGCGTTGAGCACGCCCAGCGCGAACCTGCGGTCGTCCGTACGGGCCATCCCGGTCGTGCCTAGCACCAGGTTGGCCTGCTCGGTCGGCCGGTCGAGCACCCGCACGCCTGAGCGCGTGGCTGCGCCGGGGCCGCTGGTGCGCGGCGGCGCGAACTCGGCGGGCCCGCTCAGCGCGCCCGCCCGCTCGTAGGCCCTGGTGACCAGCTCGACGACCTCTTCGTGCCGTACGTTGCCCGCCACGGACACGACCGTGCGCCGGGGCCGGTAGTAGCGGTGGTAGTACTCGGCGATCCGCTCCTGCCCCAGAGCGTTGATCGACTCGACCGTACCCAGGATGGGACGGCCGATCGGCGAGTCACCGTAGAGCGCGGCGGCGAACTGCTCGTGCACCACGTCCGAGGGATCGTCGTCGTGCATGGCGATCTCTTCGAGGATCACGCCGCGCTCGGACTCCACGTCCTCGTCGGTCACCAGCGAGCTGGTCACCACGTCGGCGAGCACGTCCACCGCGACCGGCAAGTCCTCGTCCAGCACACGGGCGTAGTAGCAGGTGTACTCCTTGGCGGTGAAGGCGTTGATCTCACCGCCGATGCCCTCGATGGAGGCGGAGATCTCCATGGCGTCGCGGGTGGGGGTGCCCTTGAACAGCAGGTGTTCGAGGAAGTGGGTGGCCCCCATGTGCTCGGGGGCCTCGTCACGCGAGCCGATGCCGACCCACATGCCGACCGCGACACTTCGCACGGTCGGCATGGTCTCGGTCACCACGCGCAGCCCACCCGGGAGGACGGTGCGCCTCACGACCCCGGCTCCGTCCCTGCCGGGATGCAGCGTGGTGGTCGTCACGGGGCCTCCCGCGTCGACCCCGTTACGCCGGTCTCCGTCACGAGACCTCCTTCGCGACCAAAGTCATCCATCTAACGGTGGTAACGGTCACGAGTTCCGGTCGTCCCCCTCGGTGCGGGTGCTGCGCACGCGCGTACGGGTGCGGCGGGGCCGCTCGGCCCTGTCCTCGGCGGCCGGCGCGGCGCCCTCGGGCTCGGGGGCCTCGGAGCCACCCTCGTCGGGTTTCGCCTCCTTCTCCGCGGCCTCCTTCTCGATGACCTCGACCGGCACCAGGGAGAGCTTGCCCCGGCCGTCGATCTCGGCGATCTCGACCTGGATCTTCTCGCCGACGCTCATCACGTCTTCGACGTTCTCGATGCGCTTGCCGCCGTGCAGCTTGCGGATCTGGGAGACGTGCAGCAGGCCGTCCTTGCCCGGCATGAGCGAGATGAACGCCCCGAAGGCCGCGATCTTGACGACCGTGCCCAGGTAGCGCTCGCCGACCTCCGGCATGTGCGGGTTGGCGATGCCGTTGATCGCCGAACGGGCCGCCTCGGCGGACGGGCCGTCGGTGGCGCCGATGTAGATCGTGCCGTCGTCCTCGATGGTGATCTCGGCGCCCGTGTCGTCCTGGATCTGGTTGATCATCTTGCCCTTCGGGCCGATGACCTCGCCGATCTTGTCGACAGGGACCTTGATGGTGATGATGCGCGGCGCGGTCGGGTTCATCTCCGCCGGGGAGGCGATCGCCTCCTGCATCACGTCGAGGATCGCCAGGCGGGCGCCCTTGGCCTGCTTGAGCGCGCCAGCCAGCACGGAGGCCGGGATGCCGTCGAGCTTGGTGTCGAGCTGCAGCGCGGTGATGACGTCTTTGGTGCCGGCGACCTTGAAGTCCATGTCGCCCATGGCGTCCTCGGCGCCGAGGATGTCGGTCAGCGTGACGAAGGCGTCACCCTCGCCGATCAGGCCCATCGCGATGCCCGCGACCATCTCCTTGAGCGGCACACCGGCGTCCAGCAGTGCCATCGTGGACGCGCAGACCGAGCCCATCGAGGTCGAGCCGTTGGAGCCGAGCGCCTCGGAGACCTGGCGGATCGCGTACGGGAACTCCTCGCGCGCCGGCAGGACCGGGATCAGCGCCCGCTCGGCCAGCGCGCCGTGACCGATCTCGCGGCGCTTGGGCGAGCCCACCCGGCCGGTCTCGCCGGTGGAGTAGGGCGGGAAGTTGTAGTTGTGCATGTAGCGCTTGGTGCGGTCGGGGTTGAGCGTGTCGATGACCTGCTCCATGCGCAACATGTTGAGCGTGGTGATGCCCATGATCTGGGTCTCGCCGCGCTCGAACAACGCCGAGCCGTGCACCCGGGGCACCACGTGGACCTCGGCCGACAGGGCGCGGATGTCCTTGGTGCCGCGGCCGTCGATGCGGATGCCCTCGTTGATGACCCGCTCGCGCATGAGCTTCTTCATCACCGAGCGGAACGCGGCGGAGATCTCCTTCTCCCGCCCCTCGAACTCGGGCAGCAGCTTCTCCCCGGCCAGCGCCTTGACCTTGTCGAGCTCGGTCTCGCGCTCCTGCTTGCCGGCGATGGTCAGCGCGGCGGCCAGCTCGGTCTTGATCGCGCTCTCGACCGCGGCGTAGACGTCCTCCTGGTAGTCGAGGAAGACGGCGTACTCGGCGGTCTCCTTGGCCGCGACCTGCGCGATGCGCGCCTGCGCCTCGCACAGCACCTTGATGAACGGCTTCGCCGCCTCCAGGCCCTGCGCGACGGTCTCCTCGGTCGGCGCGACGGCGCCCTCGGCGACCAGCTTGAGCGTGTCCCTGGTGGACTCGGCCTCGACCATCATGATCGCGATGTCGCCGTCCTCGAGGACGCGACCGGCGACGACCATGTCGAACGTGGCCCGCTCCAGCTCGTGGTGCGTCGGGAAGGCCACCCACTGGCCGTCGATCAGCGCGACGCGCACGCCGCCGATCGGGCCGGAGAACGGCAACCCGGCGAGCTGGGTGGACAGGGACGCGGCGTTGATGGCCACCACGTCGTAGAGGTGGTCGGGGTTGAGCGCCATGATGGTGGCGACGACCTGGATCTCGTTACGCAGGCCCTTGACGAACGACGGGCGCAGCGGCCGGTCGATCAGGCGGCAGGTGAGGACCGCGTCCTCGGACGGACGGCCCTCACGGCGGAAGAACGAGCCGGGGATGCGGCCCGCGGCGTACATGCGCTCTTCCACGTCCACCGTCAGCGGGAAGAAGTCCAAGTTCTCCTTGGGCGACTTGGACGCGGTGGTCGCAGAGAGCACCATCGTGTCGTTGTCGAGGTAGGCGACGGCGGAACCCGCCGCCTGGCGCGCGAGCCGACCGGTCTCGAACCGGATCGTACGCGTGCCGAATGCACCGTTGTCTATCACGGCTTCAGCAGTGTGGACACCCTCCACGGGGGACCTCCTTGTGGTCGGTCTCCCGCGCCCATTTTCACCGGCACCCTCGTTAGGTGCAGCGCCGGTCTTCGATCGAAGCGCCCGGTCACATTTCGCTGTCGTTCCTACCGGAAGCCACTACCGAGGACCGGCCCGCAGGCGTCGCGGGTCGCATGGTGCTGAGCGGACGCGGGGGCTGTGTGTCTCGGATATTCAGTTGTACGTCAGGCTCGGAGCCGTTTCACGTCGCCACGCGCCTGACTCTGTGGGCTCTACCCGGGCGGCGCCGGCCATATGAGCCAGATGAGAAGGGAGCGACGCGGACGCCGCTCCCTTTCATGTTATCGGCGCAGGCCGAGCCGCTCGATGAGCGAACGGTAACGCTGGATGTCGACCTTCTGCAGGTACTTCAGCAGGCGGCGCCGGCGACCGACGAGCAGAAGCAGGCCACGACGGCTGTGGTGGTCGTGCTTGTGCGTCTTCAGGTGCTCGGTGAGCTCGCTGATGCGCTTGCTGAGCAGCGCGATCTGCACCTCGGGCGACCCGGTGTCGCCTTCGACCGTCGCGTACTCGCTGATGATGGTCTTCTTGGCAGCGGTGTCGAGGGACACGGCTCTCCTTCAATCTACGGGCACGCGCGAATGAGATGATGGGTGCGAACGACCGTGCGTGCCTACAGTCGCCGCGTGAAGGCCGTCATGGGCAGCGCGCGGCGCCGCCGTTACAGAGCCGACATGCAAGGTTACCACCTAGGGTGGAGTGGTCCTGTCTCATCGCGCCAGGCTCACGAGGCGGGACGATGATCGCTCACCCCTGCCACGTCTTCGAGAGGGCATGCCATGCGGATCGGGATCCTGCTGTTCGAGGACGTCGAGGAGCTCGACGCGGTGGGACCATGGGAGGTGTTCGGCATGTGGGAGCGGCTCTGGCCCGGCGAGATCGAGCTGCTCTCCCTGGCGCCCGCGCCCGGCCCCGTCAGGGCCGCCAAGGGGCTGACGTTCCACGCCGACCACGGCCTCGCCGACGCGGGCCGCCTCGACGTCCTGCTCCACCCCGGCGGGCAGGGCACCCGACCGCTGGTCACGGACGAGCAACACCTGGAGTGGGTACGCGACCAGCGCGCCCAGGTGCCGTTGATGACGAGCGTGTGCACGGGAGCTCTGGTGTACGCGGCCGCCGGACTGCTGAAGAACCGCCCGGCCACCACGCATTGGGGCGCGATCGACCGGCTGGGCGAACTGGACCCGACGATCGAGATCCGCAAGGACGCCAGGTTCGTGGACGACGGCGACATGGTGACGTCGGCGGGGGTGTCAGCGGGCATCGACATGGCCCTCCACCTGGTGGCCCGCCTGTCGACAACGGAACGGGCGCGCGAGATCCGCCGCTTCATGCAGTACGACCCTGAGCCGCCGGTCTGACGCCGCCAAGTGCCGATACCACCCAGCCGGTCAAGCGGGCGCGCCGTTGCGGCGGCGCGCCACTGACCGGTCAGCGGGCGTTTCCTGGACAGACGTGAGCCGGCGTCGGCGGGTGGCAAGCCACGGCACCGCGTAACAGAGGTGAGGTTAGCTCGTGAGACGGCGGGTGGCATCGACGTCAGCATGAATCTGGGCGATCAAGGCGTCGATCGAGTCGAAACGCGTGTTGCCGCGCAGGCGGGCGGCGAACTCGACCGCCACGTGCACCCCATACAGCTCCAGATCATCCCGATCCAGCGCATAGGCCTCGACCGTGCGCGGCACCCCCTCGAACGTCGGGTTGGTGCCGACCGAGATCGCCGCCGGCCACCGTTCCCCCGCGTAGAGCGCCGGCAGGTTGGCCACGGGCACGCACTCCAGCCACCCCGCGTACACCCCGTCGGCCGGGATGGCCGTGTGCTGCGGCGTCTCGACGTTGGCGGTCGGGAAACCGAGCTGGCGCCCCCGCTGGTAGCCGCGCACCACCACGCCCTCCACCCGATGCGGCCGCCCCAGCAGCGCCGTGGCGCCCTCGACGTCGCCCGCGACGAGCCGCTCGCGGATCGAGGTCGAGGAGATGGCGGCGAGCTTGGGCACAGCCTCCACCTCAAAGTCGTATTTATCGCCCAGCGTCCGCAATGTCTCCACATCGCCGCTGGCCCCGCGCCCGAACACGAAGTCCTCCCCCACCACGACCACGGCGGCCTGGAGGCGTTCGGCCAGGACGTTCTGGGCGAAGTCATCCGGGCTCGTCCGCGACAGATCGAACGTGAACTCCATCACGTCGATCTCGTCCACCCCCAGTCCGGCCAGCAGCTCGGCCCGGCGCCGGAGGTTGGTGAGCCGCTGCGGGTGCGTCCCGGGCCGCACGACCTCGTCAGGATGCGGCTCGAACGTGACGGCCACACTCCGCAACCCCCGTTCGCGCGCGACGGCGACCACGCGCTCGATCACCCGCTGGTGCCCGCGGTGGACCCCGTCGTACACACCGATGGTGACGACAGACCTTCCCGAACCCTGCACGCTAGGCCCCATTCGCTCGTGGCGGATCAATCCGACACAAGCCTGCCATGCTCGTCCCCGTTCCCTCCAACCGAGGGCCTTCCGCGCCCCCCGAAGCCCTGGTCCGGGCGCGATAGGATCGGGCATCATGCCTCGATACGCGCTTCTGATCCTGCCTGCCTTCAACCGGGTCTACGGAGAAAACTCCGTCCGGCTGACCAGGAGCGAGCTGGCCGTGTTCAGCACGCGTGCCCTCGGCTACGACGCGCTGGCCAGCGAGGAGACGGAGATCGGCGGCGTGCCGTACGTGACGTTCGAGACGCCGGAGCCGCTCAGCCAGCTGGACATTTCGCTTCTGTCAAATCTTTCCTCTGTTTATGCAATTTTTGGGATGGAAGGCGAGTTGCTCAGGCCGCTGGCCATGACGTCGCTCGACCGGCTGAGCAGCGACCTGATCACCATCCAGAAATACGCCGGCAAGACCAACGAGCACTTCACCAAGCTGCTGCTCAACGTCACCGTGCTGGCGGGAGACAGGGAGCTGGGCGACCGGCTGGCGGTGTTCGACCCGCTGTGCGGCCGCGGCACGACCCTCAACCAAGCCCTCATGTACGGCTACGACGCCTACGGCATCGACGTGGACGGCAAGGACTTCGAGGCATATTCCGGCTTCATCAAGACCTGGCTGCGCAACAAGCGGCTCAAGCACACGGCGGAGACCGTGCCGGTGCGCCGCGAACGGGCCCTGGTGGGGCGGCGGCTGAACGTCACCTTCGGCCTGTCGAAGGAGTCGGTCAAGGCGGGCGACGTACAGCACCTGACCATGGTCAACGCCGACACCCTCAAGAGCCGCGAGTTCTTCCGGCCGCGGTCGTTCGACGTGCTGGTGACCGACGCGCCCTATGGCGTACAACATGGCAGCAAGGGCGGCACCGGGCTGTCACGCAGCCCTCTGGAGCTGCTGAAACAGGCCGTCCCGGTCTGGGCCGAGCTGCTGCGCCCCGGCGGCGCGATGGGCGTCGCATGGAACACCTACGGCGGCAAGAGCTCCGAGCTGGCCGCGATCCTCACCGACGCGGGCCTCGAGGTGATGGACTACCCCGACTTCGAGCACTGGGTCGACCAGGCGATCGTCCGCGACATCATCGTCGCCCGCAAACCCGCGTAGGGCCTCAGGAGACGAAGACGGCCAGCGGCTTGGCCACCCCGCCCTGCTCCTCCACCAGCGCGAGCAGCTCCCCATCTGGCCCGAACACCCCGATCGGCCCCTGCCCGAGCCCCGCCGCGGGCAGCCGCCCGCCGTGCCCGATGACGCGCGCCTCCTCGGCCGTGACGTCCCTGCTGGGGAATGCCGCCGCCACCGCCTCCCCGATCGGCAGGATCACGCACTCCTCGGCGAGCTGCTCGATGCTCCTGGCCAGGGACAGGTCATAAGGCCCCACCCGGGTACGCCGCAGCCGCGTCAGATGCCCCCCGACCCCGAGCGCCGCGCCCAGGTCGCGGGCCAGCGCCCGGATGTAGGTCCCGCTGGAGCACGTCACGACCGCATCCACATCCACGACGTCGTGGCCGGGCCGGATGTCCAGCACCTCGAACGAGCGCACGGTCACCGGCCTGGCCGGCAGTGCGACCTCCTCGCCGGCGCGCGCCCTCTTGTAGGCCCGCTGCCCGTTCACCTTGATCGCGCTCACCTGCGGCGGGACCTGCATGATCTCCCCGGTCAGCGCCGCGATGCCCTTGTGGATCTCGGCCGCCGTCACCCCGGCCGCCGAAGCCGTCGCGGTGACCTCGCCCTCGGCGTCGTCGGTGTTCGTGCTCACGCCGAGCCTGATCGTGGCCTCGTAGACCTTCTCCGTCAGCGCCAGGTGCCCGAGCAGCCTGGTCGCCTTCTCCACGCCGATCACCAGCACGCCGGTCGCCATCGGGTCGAGCGTGCCCGCGTGTCCCACCCGGCGGGTGCCCGCGATGCGCCGCATCTTGGCCACCACGTCGTGCGACGTCCAGTCGCCCGGCTTGTCGACGATGATCAGACCGCTCCCGGCCACCAAGCCTCCCACCCGAACATCCCGAACGCCGTCACGACGCCCCGCCAGAGCGCCGTCGAACCTTCCGCAGCTCGCGCGTGAACGCGGCCATGGCCTCCTCCACGGTGTCGTGCGAGGTGTACCCGGCCGCGTTGTGGTGCCCGCCGCCGCCCAGCGCCGCGCACACGGCCGCCACGTCCACCGTGCCCTTGGACCGGGTCGACACCTGCCAGTCACCCTGGTCGTCCTCCTTGAGCACGACCGCGACCTCGGCCTCGTCGGTACGCCGCACGATGTCGATGATGCCTTCGAGCTCCGCGTACGGCAGCCCGTACGCGGCCCGATCGATCCGCGTCACGTACGTCCACACCAGCCCGTCCTCCAGCATCACCCGTTCGAGCGCGGAGGCCAGTACCTTGAGATAGCCGAACGGCGACCGGTCCCACAGCTCACGAGCGATCTCGTCGGTATGCAACCCGGTCGCCACCAGCCTGGCCGCCATCTGGTGCACCGCGGGCGTCGTCGAGGAGTAGCGGAACGATCCAGTGTCGGTCACCAGACCGGCGTACAGGCACGTGGCGATGTCCCGGTCGAGCCGCCCGCCGAGCCGGTAGAGGAGCTGTTCGGCCAGCATGGCCGTGGCCGCGGCCTTGGCGTCGATGAGGCTGAGCGTGCCGAAGCCCTCGTTGGACGGGTGGTGGTCGAGCACGATGACCTCACGCGCCCTGGCGGTGTTGTCGCGCAGCAAGCCCAGCCGCTCGAACGTCGAGGCGTCGAACGTGATCATCAACTCCGGTGCCGCGGGGAAGTCTGCCGGCGGCACCAGCATCTCCTGACCCGGCAGGAACCGCAGCAGCCGGGGCACCGCGAAGTGCCGGTCGCCGAAGGAGGCCACAACTCGCTTGCCCATCGACCGCAGCACGAACCCGACGGCCAGCATCGAGCCCAGCGCGTCACCGTCCGGCGTCACGTGGCAGGCCAGCGCGACCTCGTCCGCCTGGCCGATCAGGCGCAGCGCCCGATCCCACGCGGCCTCCGGGACCGCGCCGCAGTCGGCCGGGCGCCGGTCCACGTGGGACGAGCGGCCGGCCCTGCGAGCTCCGTCGCGAACGTCGGGTGTCACGCCTGATCGTCCCCGGCCGCCTCGAGGCCCTCCTCGGGCTTCTTGTAGGGGTCGGCCTCGCCCGCGTAGGAGGCGTTCTCGGCCTTGCGCGCCACCTCGGCGTCCCTCGCCCTGGCGGCGTTGATCAGGTCGTCGAGCTGGCGCGCGCTGTCAGGGAGCGGGTCGTGCTTGAACGTCAGCGTCGGGGTGAAGCGCACGCCGGTCTGGCGGCCCACCTCGGAGCGGATGATGCCCTTGGCGCTCTCCAGGGCGGCCGCGCTGTCGGCCCGCTCGGCCTCGGAGCCGAACACCGTGTAGAACACCGTCGCCTCGCGCAGGTCCGCGGTGATGCGCGTGTCGGTCACGGTGATGAAGCCCAGGCGCGGGTCCTTGATCCGGCGCTCCAGCATCTCGGCGACGATCTGCTGGATGCGGTCGGCGAGCTTGCGCGCTCGTGCGGCGTCCACCATGTTCGCTCCCCCTCAAGCACGTCCTGGCCGTGCAGTCGTTCAATCTTCGTCGTTGTAGAGCCGGTGCCTGGCCGACAGCAGCTCGATCTCAGGGCGGAAGGCCACCATCCGCTCGCAGGCGTCCAGCACCTCTTTGCAGTTTCCCGCGGAGGCGGAGACGACCGCGACGCCGACCTCAGCCCTGCGATGCAGGTCGAGATGGCCGGTCTCGGCCACGGCGATGCTGGGATAACGTCGCTGCAGCTCGGCGATCAGCGGCCGGATGACAGAGCGCTTCTGCTTCAGCGAGCTGACGTCGCCGAGCAGGATGTCCAGGGTCAGAGCACCCACATACATTCTTGGTTACCACCGCTTGGCCTGGTGTGGTGAGCGCACGCCCGGCCTGCTGCGGTGGGGACCAGGCCGGGGCGTGCGAGAGGCGCCCGGCGGATGTCCCGCCGGGCGCCCGGCCGCGTGTCACACGCGCGGCTTCTCCCGCATTTCGAACGTCTCGATCGTGTCGTCGATCCGGATGTCGTTGTAGCCGACCCCGATGCCGCACTCGAAGCCCTCGCGGACCTCGGTCGCGTCATCCTTGAAGCGACGCAGGGACGAGACGGTCAGGTTGTCCGCGATGACGACGCCGTCGCGGATGATCCTGGCCTTGCTGTTGCGGACGATCAGGCCGGAGCGGACCAGCGAACCGGCGACGTTGCCGATCTTCGGCACCTTGAAGACCTCGCGGACTTCGGCGGTGCCCATCTGGACCTCTTCGAACTCGGGCTTGAGCATGCCCTTGAGCGCCGCTTCGATCTCCTCGATCGCCTGGTAGATGACCGAGTAGTAGCGGATGTCGACGCCCTCGCGCTCGGCCAGGTCGCGCGCCCGAGGCTCGGGGCGGACGTTGAAGCCGATGATGACCGCGTTGTCGTCGGCGACGGCCAGGTTGACGTCGTACTCGGTGATGGCGCCGACCGCGCGGTGCAGGACACGGAGCCTGACCTCGTCGCCGACGTCGATCTTGAGCAGAGCGTCTTCCAGGGCCTCCACCGAACCGGACACGTCACCCTTGATGATGAGCTTGAGCTCGTCGACGCGGCCCTTCTCGAGGTTGCTGAACAGCTCCTCGAGGGTGAGGCGGCGGCTCGACTTCGCCATGTCGGCGCTGCGCTTGCGCGCCGCGCGCTGCTCGGCGATCTGGCGGGCCATCCGGTCGTCGGTGACGACGATGAAGTTGTCACCGGCGCCAGGCACGGCCGTCAGGCCCATCACCCGGACCGGACGCGACGGCGTGGCCTCCTCGACCGCGTCGCCGTTGTCGTCGAGCATCGCGCGGACGCGGCCGTAGGCCTCGCCACACACGATCGAGTCGCCGACGCGGAGCGTGCCGCGTTGGACCAGGACGGTCGCGACAGGGCCGCGACCCTTGTCGAGGTGTGCCTCGATCGCGATGCCCTGGGCGCCCATCGACGGGTTGGCCCGCAGGTCGAGCTCGGCGTCCGCGGTCAGCACGATGGCCTCGAGGAGCTCGTCGATGCCCGTGCCGTTCTTCGCCGAGATGTCGACGAAGAGGGTCGAGCCGCCGTACTCCTCCGCCACCAGGCCGTACTCGGTGAGCTGGGCCCGCACCTTGTTGGGGTCCGCGCCCTCCTTGTCGACCTTGTTGACCGCGACCACGATCGGCACGTCGGCCGCCTGGGCGTGGTTGAGGGCCTCGATCGTCTGCGGCTTCACACCGTCGTCGGCCGCGACCACCAGCACCGCGATGTCGGTGGACTTGGCGCCTCGGGCACGCATGGCGGTGAACGCCTCGTGACCCGGGGTGTCGATGAAGGTGATCTTTCGCTCTTCGCCCTCGTGCTCGGCGGAGACCTGGTAAGCACCGATGTGCTGGGTGATGCCACCCGCCTCGCGCGCCACCACGTTGGTCTTGCGGATGGCGTCGAGCAGCTTGGTCTTACCGTGGTCGACGTGACCCATGACGGTCACGACCGGCGGACGCGCGGCCAGGTCGGCCTCGTCGCCCTCGTCCTCGCCGAACTCGATGTCGAAGGCCTCGAGAAGCTCGCGGTCCTCCTCCTCCGGGCTGACGACCTGGATGTTGTAGTCCAACTCCTGGCCGAGCAGCTGCAGCGTCTCCTCGTTGACCGACTGGGTCGCGGTCACCATCTCGCCGAGGTGCAGCATGATCTGCACGAGCGCGGCGGGGTTCGCGCCGATGCGGTCGGCGAAGTCGGCCAGCGACGCGCCGCGCGGAAGGCGGATCGTCGCGCCGTTGCCACGAGAGACCTGCACGCCGCCGATCGCCGGGGCCGACATGTTGTCGAACTCCTGGCGCCTCTGACGCTTCGACTTGCGGCCACGCGCGGGACGGCCACCAGGACGCCCGAAGGCTCCCGCGGTGCCGCCGCCACGACCGCGACCGCCGCCACCTGGACGACCGGCGAAGCCGCCGCCACCACCGCCGGGACCACCGGTGCCGGTGCGCTGGCCGGTGCCGCCGCCACCAGGGCGACCGGCGAACCCGCCGCCACCGCCACCGGGACGACCGCCGCCGCCACCGCCACCGGGACGGCCACCGCCGCCACCGCCGGGACGACCGCCGCCGCCACCGCCACCGCCACCGGGACGACCACCGCCGCCACCGCCGCCACCACCGCCGGGGCCGGAGGGACGACCCTGCGGCATCATCATCGGGTTGGGACGCGGGCCACCGGGACGGGGACCTCCCGCACCGGGACCGGGACGCGAGCCGCCGGAGGGCGGTCCAGGACGCGGCCCGGCCGTGCCGGACCTGCCCTCGCCGCCGCCACGACCCTGCGGCGGGCGCGGCATCGCGCCGTCGCGCGGCGGACCGTCACGACGCTCGCGCTGGCCGGGGCCGCCACCGCCGTCGCGGTTGCCGCCCTGGCGCGGCGGACGGGACTGGCCCATGCCGCTGGCGGTGGAAGAGAACGGGTTGTTGCCAGGACGCGGGCCACGCGGGCCCGGCTTGGGACCGGGGCCTGGACGCGGGCCGCCGCCACCGGCGGGCGCGCCGGGACGCGGGGCCTGGTCGCGACCGCCGCCGCCACCATGCCTGTCACTGGGCCTATCGCTGGACCTGTCGCTGGGCCTGTCGCTGGGCCTGTCACCACCGGGCCCGGGACGGGGCGCGGGGCCGGGCTTGGGACCCGGACGGGCGGCGGGACCAGGCCGTGGACCTGGAGCCGGACGGGCGGGCGCGGCACTTTCGAAACGCGCCTGCGGAGCCCCTGACGTCTCACCGCGAGCGGCCTCCGGCTGCTGCTGTTGCTGGTGAGGCATGGGCACCGGCGGGCGCGGCTGACCGCCGCCACCACCGGGCCCAGGACGGGGAACAGGTCCGGGCTTGGGACCCGGACGTGGGGTTGAGGGGATCGGCGCCCCTGCGGCGCCGTTACCGGCCTGGCTCTCCGCCGGCCGGGGAGCAGCCCTTGGCGGCTGCGGTTTGTTGGACGGCGAACCGCCGCCCCTAGAGGGCCCACCCTTCGATGCGCCCAGAGCTTCGGTGAGCCTGCGGACCACCGGCGCCTCGATGGTGGAGGACGCCGAACGGACGAACTCCCCCATCTCTTGGAGCTTGGCCATGACGACCTTGCTCTCTACGCCGAACTCCTTAGCGAGCTCGTATACCCGGACCTTCGCCACTGCACTCCCTTACTCGGCCCGGGAGGCTGGCTATGCCGTCCGGACCGTCGCTACCTTGACGTCTTCATCGCCGCGTGCTCATCAGGCGCTCATAGCAATCTGACTCCGCCCATCAACTCGGCGTCCTACATGACATTTCGTGGTTCTCCTTCCAGGTGCGCCCGCACGCGCGAGACGTCAAGCGGCCCCGGCACGCGGAACGCGCGCGGGAACGCTCGGCGACGCTCGGCAAGCTCCAGACAGCTCAAGGACGGATGCAGCGATGCACCGCGGCCAGGAAGCCGTCCTCGCAGGTCAAGAACCACTTGGTCCTCGACCCGCACCAGTCGGAGCAGCTCGGACTTAGCCGTGCGAACCCTGCAGCCCACACAGGTGCGCTGTGGGACCGCGTGGCCACCATATTCCAGCTTACCGTGTTGACGCATCTACGGAACCGGCGGCATCCTCGGCCTGAGTATCGGGCCGGATGTCGATCCGCCACCCTGTGAGTCTCGCGGCAAGCCGGGCGTTCTGCCCCTCTTTCCCGATGGCCAGCGAGAGCTGGTAGTCGGGCACGGTCACGCGCGCGACGCGTCCATCGAGATCGAGAACCTCGACGTGGGTAACACGTGCGGGTGACAGGGCATTCCCCACGAACTCGCCCGGATCCTCCGACCAGTCGATGATGTCGATCTTCTCGCCGTGCAGCTCGGTCATCACGTTGCGCACGCGCGAGCCCATCGGACCGATGCATGCGCCCTTGGCGTTGACACCCTGCCTGCGCGACCTGACCGCGATCTTCGTACGGTGACCCGCCTCGCGCGCCACCGCGGCGATCTCCACGGTGCCGTCGGCGATCTCGGGCACCTCCAGCGCGAACAGCTTCTTCACCAGCCCGGGATGCGTGCGCGACAAGGTGACGGAGGGGCCCTTGTGACCCTTCTTCACCTGCACCACGTAGGCGCGGATGCGCTCGCCGTGCACGTACTCCTCGCCGGGCACCTGCTCGGCGTGCGGCAGCACGGCCTCGATCTTGCCGAGGTCGACCAGCACCACCCGCGGGTCCTTGCCCTGCTGGATGACGCCGGAGACCAGCTCGCCCTCGCGGCTGGCGTACTCGCCGAAGTTGATCTCGTCTTCGGCGTCGCGCAGCTGCTGCAGGATGACCTGCTTGGCGGTGGTGGCGGCGATCCTGCTGAAGTTGTTGGGTGTGTCGTCGAACTCCCTGACGACCTCGCCCTCCTCGTCCAGCTCAGCGGCCCAGATCGTGACGTGGCCGCTGCTCCTGTCGAGCTCGGCCCGCGCCTTGGAGGCGGCGCCGTCGGTGCGGAAGTACGCGATCAGCAGCGCGTCCTCGATCGCCTTGACGACCAGGTCGAAGGAGATGTCCTTTTCCCGCTCCAGGCTGCGCAGGACGCTCATGTCGATGTCCACGACGGCTCCCCCTAGCCTTCGTCGCCGTCGACGTCGTCGAGTCGGCGGAATTCCACCTGTACCCGTCCCCGGGTCAGGTCCTCGTAATCAAGCCTGCGTGCGGCGCCTTCGACGTCGATGTCGACACCGCTCTCATCCGCGGCCAGGATGCGGCCCTCGACCACGGCGCCGTCTCTCATCTCCGCCTTCACCAGCCGCTTGGCGGCACGGCGCCAGTGGCGCGGCTCGGTGAGCGGGCGGTCGACGCCCGGCGAGGAGACCTCGAGCGTGTAAGCCGCCTGGCCCATCGAGTCGTCGCCGTCGAGTGCCGTGGAGACGGCCTGGCTCACGTCGGCCACGTCGTCCAGGCTCACGCCGCCGTCCCGGTCGACGATCACGCGTAGCAACCTTCTCTTGCCCGCCTGGGTGACCGTGACGTCCTCCAGGTCGAGACCCTCCGCGCCGACCACGGGCTCAAGGATCTTCATCAGGTGGTCGCGGGGTGATGCGCTGCCCATATCGACCTCCCCTATTGTCATGTCTCAGCCGGGCGGACCTCGCCACTGGCTCCCCGCCGTCTGGCCGCTCAGCCAGCGACGACAGTTGACACCCTATCCGTACGGGGGCACGTAAAGAGCGCCACTCGTCGTGGTCGAATGGCGAGCGTCGCCTGACAGCGATCGCGGGTACTAGCCCGTACGATGCTATCTGCGTCCGTAGTCACTGGAGGTCCAAGCCCGTGCGCCCGCGTCACCTCTCCCGGCGAGCCTTGCTGGCGGGCGGAGCGGCCGCTCTCACCGCCTGCAGCGGGTCCGGCCCTCCACAGCCGTCCGCCCAGGCCACGGACACGCCCGAGACCCTGCTGCTGAAAGACCTGATCGCGGAGAAAGAACGCACGATCGCGCTCTATTCATCCCTGATCGCCGCTGGGGGGCGCAAGCTGATCCCGTTCCGGGATCGCCACCAGGCGCATGTGAACGAGTTGCGCAAGCACGTCACCGTCACCTCGTCGCCGCCCGCGGCATCGCCGTCGCCGTCCGCCACGGCCACGGCCACGGCGTCGCTGTCGCGCCTGCGGGATCTGGAACGCAAGGCGGCGGCGCTGCGGACCCGCCAGCTGGCCGGTGTCTCGCCCGGGGTGGCCCAGCTGATCGCCAGCATCGGCGCCTGCGAGGCCGCCCACGCCGCCGCCCTGCCGAGGTCGTTGTGAGCATTGTGACCGCGGTGACCGCCGACGACATCGAGAAGCTGCGCAAGGCGCTGGCGGCGGAGCACGCGGTGCTGTTCGCGTACGGGCTGCTCGGGGCGCGGACGTCGGGAGCGCTGCGGGCCAGGATCAGCGCGGCCTTCGACGCCCACCGGGAGCACCGCGACCAGTTGCGCACGCTCATCACGACGCGGGGCGGCAGGCCGACCGAGCCCGACGCGTCCTATGCGCTGCCGTTCTTCCCGTCCAACGCGGCCCTGGCCGTCAGGCTGGCGGTGCACCTGGAGACCGGCGTCACGGCCGCCTACCTGGAGCTGGCCGCCGCGCAGGACGTGTCGTTGCGCCGCTACGCCGCGCTCGCCATGCAGGAGGCCGTGACCCGCTCCTACGCCTTCCGCCCGGCCCAGCCGCCGGCCTTCCCCGGCATGCCGGTCGCGGCTCCCGCGTCCCCTTCGCCTTCACCGGTACGGGACGGAGAGTAGGGCCGGGCGTCAGGCGGTGAGCATCAGCTGATGGCGGCCAGGATGCGGTCGGCGGCCTCCGTGAGGGGGATTTCCGACTTCTCGCCGGAGACCCGGTCCCGGAGCTCCACCACACCCTGCGTCAGCCCCCGTCCGACCACCACGATCGTCGGCAGCCCCAGCAGCTCCGCGTCCTTGAACTTCACCCCCGGCGACACCTGCGCCCGGTCGTCCACCAGCACCCGCAGCCCGCGCGACTCCAGCTCGGCGCCCAGCTCCAGTGCCGCCTCCACCTGGTGCTCCTTGCCCGTCCCCACGATGTGGACGTCGGCGGGGGCCACCTCGCGGGGCCACACCAGCCCGAGCGGGTCGTGGGCCTGCTCGACGATGACCGCCACGGCACGGGACACCCCGATGCCGTAGGAGCCCATCGTGATGCGGATCGGCTTGCCGTCGGGGCCGAGGGCGTCGAGGCCGGCGGCGTCGGCGTATTTGCGGCCGAGCTGGAAGATGTGGCCGATCTCGATGCCGCGGTCGATGGACAGCGGGGAGCCGCAGCGGGGGCAGGCGTCGCCGGCGCGCACCTCGGCGGCCTCGATCGTGCCGTCCGGGGTGAAGTCGCGGCCCGCCACGACGTTGGCGGCGTGCTTGCCCGGCTCGTTGGCGCCCGTCACCCAGGACGTGCCGGTGACCACCTGGGGGTCGACCAGGTAGCGGATGCCGAGCTCGCGCAGGACCTGCGGCCCGATGTAGCCGCGGACGAGACCGGGGTGCTTGGCGAAGTCGGCGGCCTCGAAGATGGCGGGCTCACCGGGCGACAGCGACGCCTCCAGGCGCTTGAAGTCCACCTCGCGGTCGCCCGGCACGCCGATGACCAGCGTCTCCACCTTGTCGGAGCCCGGTGTGGAGACCTTGACGACGATGTTCTTCAGGGTGCCGGCGGCGGTGATCGACAGGCCGTGGTGCTCGTTGACGTACGAGACCAGCGTCTCGATCGTCGGCGTGTCAGGGGTGTCGAGGACCTTCAGTGCCGCTGCGTCGTCGTACGAGCGAGCCGCCGGGGCGGTCGTGAGGACGGCCTCGGCGTTGGCCGCGTAGCCGCACGAGTGGCAGGCCACGAACGTGTCCTCGCCCGTGGGCGTGGGCGCCAGGAACTCCTCCGACGCCGACCCACCCATCGCCCCCGACTGGGCGTAGACGATCTTGTAGTTGATGCCGAGCCGGTCGAACGTCCTGATGTACGTCTCCCGGTGCTGCTCGTAGGAGCGCTTGAGCCCGTCGTCGTCGAGGTCGAAGGAGTAGGAGTCCTTCATGAGGAACTCGCGACCGCGCAGGATGCCCGCCCTGGGCCGGGCCTCGTCCCGATATTTGGTCTGGATCTGGTAGAGGGTGACCGGATAGTCCTTGTAGGAGGAGTATTCGCCCTTGACCATGTCGGTGAAGAGCTCCTCGTGCGTGGGACCGAGGAGGTAGTCGGCGCCCTTGCGGTCCTGAAGCCGGAAGATGTTGTCGCCGTATTCGGTCCAGCGGCCGGTGGCCTCGTAGTATTCGCGGGGCAGCAGGGCGGGGAAGAGCACTTCCTGGCCGCCCATCCTGTTCATCTCCTCGCGGACGATCCTGGCGACGTTTTCCAGCACCATCTTGCCGAGGGGCAGCCAGGAGTAGATGCCGGGCGCCACGCGGCGGACGTAGCCGGCGCGGACCAGGAGCTTGTGGCTCGGCACTTCCGCGTCTGCCGGGTCGTCCCGCAGGGTGCGAAGAAACAACGACGACATGCGCAGCAACACGGCTACTCCTCGGAGAACGTGGATGTGAAGAACTACAGGCTATCGACTCGGAGCGGCCTCGCGCTCAGGGTTATACCGTGAGCGGGATCCAGCCGACCATCAAGGCCGCGAGGCAGGCCGTGAACACGCCCGCGAACAGCGCCGACATCGCCAGCGCGCGCACTCGCCGCCGCCGCGCGTTCCTGCGCAGCACCAGCACCAGGACCACGGCCAGCAGCCCGATCACCATCGCGGGCCCGGGCCAGAACGCCCGCTCGCTGGCGATGAACCCCGGAGTCGCCCGATCCACCACGTCCGCGATCAGCGCCGCGCCGACCGCGCCCGCCGCCAGGTCGCCCCAGGAGTCGTCTCTGCGGGTGACGTACGCCAGCAGGCCCAGGCCGACGAGCAGGGCGAGCGTCCAGTTGAGCCCCGCGGCGCTGCCGCCGATGGAGTCGGAGGTGTCGTGGCCGGCCAGCGCGCCCGCGCCCAGGGCCGCGACCAGCGTGGCCACCGCCGCCAGGAACGTCGTCAGCAACGCCCACCCGAACCCTGACGCACTGGCGCCCACGACCAGCGACAGGGCGAGGTAGACGTACGGGTCGTAGATCTGGCCGATCCACCCGGGGCCCTTGCCGGAAATGAGCATCCCGATCAGCCCGACGACCAGTCCTCCCAGGAATGCCGTCACGAGATGGCGTTCGATGCCGCGCTGGCGCCGGTCGTACTCGGCGAAGTCGGCATAGTCGATCGTGGTGTTTTTCATCTCCATTTCCCTGGTCAACCCGCCCCCTGCTATGTCTAGCGATGACCAGCGTCAGACTATGTGACCGTACAAAAAAGGCAAATTTCGGTCATCCCTATGCCAAGACAAGCAATCGCTTGGTTAGCATCGGCCCATGGCACTCCCCGATGAGCTCCGCGCCGTCGTACGCACCTACCTCGCCGACCGGCCGGCCGCGTCGTGGCAGGCGCTCGCGCGTGATGTGGGGGTCGCGGGGCTGCTCGTCCCCGAGGAGTACGGCGGGGCGGGATGCGGTCCGGCCGAGATGGCCGCCGTGGCGGAGGAGCTGGGCCGGGTCCTGTCACCCCATCCGTTCCTGCAGTCGGCGGTGATGGCCGTGGCGGCGGCCGAGGCGAGCGCGGCGTCCGAGCTGCTGGAGGCGCTGGCCGACGCGCGGACGACCGCGACCGTGGTGCTGCCGGGGGACGGCGCCCTCCGCCTCGACGACGGCCTGCTCACGGGCGTGGTCCCGTACGCGCTGGAGGGCGAGCTGGTGCTCGTCTACCTCGACGATCTGCTGGTCGAGGCCGTGCCGGCGGGGCGCAGGACGTACCGGACCATGGACGAGAGCCGGCCGCTGGAGGAGCTCTCCTTCCAGAGCACCCCGGTGCGGCGGCTCGGCGACGGCGGGTCGTGGGCGCGCGTGCGCGACCTCGGGATCGCCGCGCTGGCCGCCGAGCAGGTGGGCGGGGCGCAGCGGTGCCTGGAGATGGCGGTCGAGCACGCCAAGGCGCGGCGGCAGTTCGGGCGGGCGATCGGGTCGTTCCAGGCGATCAAGCACAAGCTGGCCGACCTGTTGCTCCTGGTGGAGTCGGCCCGGTCGGCGGCGGGGGCGGCGGCCGGTGACGAGGTGTTCGCGGCGATCGCGGGGTCGTACTGCACGGAGGCCTACCTGGCGGCGGCGGGCGAGAACATCCAGGTCCACGGCGGTATCGGGATCACCTGGGAGCATCCTGCCCACCGCTATCTGAAGCGGGCGACCTCGGACGCGCAGCTCTTCTGCCCGCCGCTGGCCCACCGCGCCCGCCTCGCAGGCCACGTGTTCGGAGACTAACCGCCGAGCAGCTCTTCCCAGGGGTGGCGGGTGTTGGTGCGGCGGGTGGTGTCGAGGGCCTCGGACAGGCGCCAGAACCCAGGGCGCTCGCGTACGATCGCCCGGCCCATCGGGTCGATCGCGCGCAGTTCGAAACGCACGCCCATCACGTCGAGCACCGCCGAGCCGGCGCTGCCGGGACCGACCTCGGTGACGAGCGAGCCGTCGAAGTCGGGGTCGCGCACCTCCTCGGCGAGCAACGACGCCACCTCGTACGCGTACGGGCCGTCCCGCCACTCGATGTGCCAGCTGTGATCGGCCCCCCGCCACCACGTCAGGTCGCGGCACGACTCGATGAAGTCGGCCTCGGTCGCGAGCGCGGCCATCACCCGGCCGAACGCCTCATACCTGCGGGCACTGGTGAGCGAGAGGTCGTCGTCGGCGGGGCCGGGGAGCGCTTCGTCCTTAGGCCGCCGCAGCGCGTGCTTTCGCTTCACGAACACCCACTCTGATCGCGGGCGCGCCCTTCCCGCAAGTCTTTGCCGCTGATACGCTCTACCAAGCGAGCGCTTGGTTCACTATTACGCCGGAGGCGCGATGACGTCCCTACGGATCAGCTTGGGATATGAACTGGAGGTCCGCGGTCGCACCCGCGAAGTCGAGCAACAGGCGTTCCAGAACGTGATCGACCAGGTCGTCCTCGGCGACCGGCTGGGCTTCGACACGGCCTGGTTCGTGGAGCACCACTTCACCAGGGGCTTCTCCCACTCCTCCGCCCCCGACCTGGTCCTGGCCGCCATCTCGCAGCGCACCGAGCGCATCCATCTGGGACTCGGCGTGGTGCTGCTGCCGTTCCAGTCCCCGATCCGCACCGCCGAGCGCGTCGCCACGCTGGACGTGCTGAGCGGCGGGCGGGTGGAGTTCGGGACGGGGAGAGGGGCCTCGCCGCTGGAGTACCAGGCGTTCCAGAAGCCGTTCGAGCAGTCGCGGCGGATCTGGGAGGACTCGCTGGAGGCGACGCTGGCCATCTGGCAGGCCGACGGCGAGCCCGTCAGCAGGTCGAACGAGTTCTTCGAGATCCCCGACGTGGCCGTCTACCCGCGTCCGGCGCAGGAGCCGCATCCCCCGGTGTGGGTGGCGTCCACCTCGCTGGACGGCTACCTGGCGGCCGCCAGGCACGGGTACAACCTGCTCGGCATGACGATGCTCAAAGGCATCGACGACGTCGCCGCCGACATCACGAAATATCGGGAATGTCTGGCGGATCACGGCTTCGACCCCGCCTCCCGCCGCGTCGCCCTCATGATCCCCTGGTACGTCGCCCCCACCCGGGACGAGGCGACCGCCACGGCCGCCGACGCCGTCCTGTGGTACATCCGCCGCCAGGTCAACCTCGTCACCCCGCCCGACTACTACGACGCCCGCCACGCCACCCACCGCGTGCTGGGGCAGCTGGCGGCCGGGTTGCCGCCGGAGGAGGCCATGGCCACGCTGCGGGAGCACCTGATGGTGGTGGTGGACGACGTGGAGGGCTCGCGCAAGGCCCTGGCCAGGATCGCCGAGGCCGGCGCCACGGATCTCATCATCCAGGCGCAGGTCGGCGGGCTGGCGCATGAGCGGGTGTGCGACGCGATGACGCTGTTCATGACCGAGGTGGTGCGTTGATGGCCCGCTGGCTGACCCGTGACGACCTCGGAGCCGCCGCGCGCTCGGCCACCGGGCTCCTGCTGGCCTCCCCCGACGTGTCGAGCGTGTTCCCACTGGGCCCGCAGGACGCGAGCCTGACCGTGGAGGCGCTGCGCGAGGCGGGCGTCGGCGAGCGCGACCGCGTCGTGGTGGCACTCTCCGAGCCCGCGGGCGCGCTCTGGGCAGGGGCCGCGGCGGAGGTGGCCGAGTCCGCCGCCTGCGTGGGCCCGCGCGGCCGGATGCGCCTGCACCACGCGCTGTCCGCGCTGCGGGCCAGCACGCTGGTCGTCACCCCGACGGGCGCGATGGACTTCCTGGCCCGCCTGCACCTGGAGTTCCTCCTGGACCCGCTGGACCTCGGGCTCCGGAACATCGTGCTGACCGGCGAGATCGCCTCGAAGCGGACGATGAGCCATCTGGCGGGCGAGTTCGGGGCCAGGGTGACGGAGGTGTTCGCGAGCCCGTTCAGCGGCGCCGCCCTGGCGTGGCGGGCGGCCGAGGAGGACCCGCTCACACCGCTCGCGGACGGCGTGCTGGGGCTGGCGGCCCTGACCAAGGAGGACGTCCCGGATCCCGCGGCCGACCTCGCCGAGCTGGTCGTCACCCCGTACGCCCACCCGGCGCTCGGCGACGCCGTGCTGAGGACCGGGCAGGTGGCCGGGACCGGTGGCGCGGGCATACCGGCACCGGCGCACACGGTAGGCGAGCATGTGCTGGTCAGGGGCGTGTGGCTGGCGCTGCCACGGATCGAGAAGGCGCTGTCGAAGATCGACGGGGTGGCGGGCTGGGAGCTCGCGATCAACAGGCAGGGAACGCTGGACGCGGCGGCGCTCACGGTGACGTTCGGCCGGGAGAGCCTCATCGGGAACCCCATGTGGAAGTCGAGGATCGTCCAGGCCGTCCAGGCGCTGACCCCCATCTCGATCGACGTGGAGATCGCCCAGGACGTCTCCGAGACCCCCGTGCCCGGCACGGTGAACGACCTGCGCGGCCACCACCTCGGAAGGGACCGCGCTCTCATCACCCAGGGGTGACCGATGGCACCGATGCCGGACTGGGGGACGCTCCCCCGCATGCTGCGCGACCAGGCAGAGCACCATCCCGACGCCGTCGTGGTCGCCGACGGCGGCACCCGGGTGACGATGTCCGGGCTGAGGACCGCGGCCGCCGAGATCGCCCGCGGCCTCATCGCCCTGGACGTCGGCCCCGGCGACCGGGTGGCGATGTGGGGGCTGAACTCGGCGTACTGGGTGCTGCACGCGTTCGGGATCTGGGACGCGGGCGCGGTCATCGTGCCGCTCTCGTCCCGCTACAAGGGCATCGAGGCCGCCCAGCTGATCGAGAAGACCGGCGCGAAGGTGGTGGTCACCGGCGCGGGTCCTACTGCGACCCCGCTCGCCGACCTCCTGCCGCCCCTTCCAGGGCTGCGGCACCCGTCCGAATTACGTGCCCTCGGTACGCGGGTCTCCGCGCGGGAGTCCGAGGAGCGCGCGCTGGCCACCCGCCCCGAGGACCTGTGCGAGATCATGTCCACCTCGGGCACCACCGGCACCCCCAAGGGCGTCATGCTGGACCACGCCCAGATCCTGCGCGGCTACTGGGACTGGTCCGAGATCGTCACCCTGAACGAGCGCGACCGCTATCCGGTGATCGCCCCGTTCAGTCATGGGTTCGGGCTGAACGCCGGGCTCATCGCCTGCGTGTTGCGCCGGGCCACGATGGTGCCGATCCCCATCTTCACGCCGGACGCCCTGATGTCGCTCATCTCGTCCGAGCGGATCACGGTCCTGGCCGGGCCGCCCACCCTGTTCCACCGGCTGCTGGACGAGCTGGACCGCGGCTCCTGGGACGTGTCGTCGTTGCGGGTGGCCATCTGCGGGGCCGCCGCCGTGCCGTCCGCCCTGATCAACCGGCTGGTCGAGCGGGTCGGCCTGGAGCGCATGATCAACGCGTACGGGCTGATGGAAGGCACCGTCGTCTCCATGACCAGGGCCGGCGACCCCATCGTGGTGATCGCGAACACCACCGGCAGAGCCGTGCCCGGCATCGAGGTGAAGGTCGTCGACGACGACGGCAAGCAGGTCCCGCCGGGCGCGCGCGGCGAGATCCTGCAGCGCGGCTATGGCGTGATGCGCGGCTATTGGGACGACCCCGCCCGGACGGCCGAGGTCGTCGACGCGGACGGCTGGCTGCACACGGGCGACGTCGGCGTGCTGGACGAATTCGGAAATCTCGCCATCGTGGACCGCAAGAAGGAGCTCTACATCGTCAACGGCTTCAACGTCTCCCCCGCCGAGGTCGAGTCGCTCCTCCTGAGGGAGGGTTCGCTGGCGCAGGCGGCGGTCGTCGGCGTGCCGGACCCGGTCACGGGCGAGGCGGGCGTGGCGTACGTGGTCCCCCGGCCCGGTGTGTCGCCCGAGCCCGATGCCCTGCTCGCGTGGGCGCGGGAGAAAATGTCCAACTACAAGGTGCCCAAGCGGATCGTCGTGGTCGACGCACTGCCCACGAACGTCAACGGCAAGGTCGACAAGCTCGCGCTCCGGGCGCGGGCCGCCACGGAATAGGCGCGGGCCTCGCTGGGCCGAGTAGGGTGAAAGTAGGCCTTTTGTCCCAGGAGCTGCCATGTTGCGCCTCCTGGCCGGGGAGGCCGCACGCAGGTTCGGGGGCCGCGCGGCCGTGGTCACCGGCTCCACCTCGCTGTCCTTCGCCGACCTCGACCGGTTCTCCGACCAGGACCCGGGCACCGAAGCCGGGCTGGGCCTCGGCACGCGACCCGACGATCCCCCCGAGGACGCCGAAGAGAGTGTCGGCAGGCCACGGGCCGGGGTCGACGTGTCGATCCGGGACGGGGAAGGCCGCATCCTGCCCGATGAGGACCAGGGTGAGGTGCTGCTCCGCTCGGAAGCGGTGATGAGCGGCTACGTTGGCAAGAGCCCCGATCATGCGGTATTCGCAAGGGACGGGTTCATCCGCACCGGGGATCGGGGATACATCGATCACACCGGCCGGTTACACCTAGTGGGACGCGTAACCGGGTCTTAGGAGGCAGCGTGGCGTTGCACGTGGCGGTCATCGGGTCGGGCCCCGCCGGGATCTACACGGCGGAGGCGCTGGTCAAGCAGTCGGTCGAGCCTGTCGAGGTCGATGTCCTCGAACGTCTGCCGACCCCGTACGGGCTGGTCAGGTACGGCGTCGCGCCCGACCACACCTCGATCAAGTCGATCGCCAACTACCTGCGAAGAGTGCTGGAGCTGCCCGAGGTCCGCTTCCTGGGCGGCGTCACGCTCGGCGAGCACCTGTCCGTCGAGGACCTGCTGAACTCCTACGACGCGGTGGTCTACTGCACGGGGGCGATGGTCGACAGGAAGCTCGGCATCCCCGGCGAGGACCTGCCGGGCAGCGTGGCGGCGACCGACTTCGTGAACTGGTACTGCGGGCATCCCGACGTCGATCCCGGCCGGTTCACGCTGGACACCTCCGAGGTCGCGGTGATCGGCGTCGGGAACGTGGCCGTGGACGTCGTACGCATCCTGGCCAAGACCCACGACGAGCTGCGCTCCACCGACGTGCCCCACGACGTGCTCGAACGCCTCGAAGACAGCCAGGTGAAGGCCATTCACATGGTCGGCCGCCGTGGCCCGGAGCACGCCAAGTTCACCCTGAAGGAGCTGCGCGAGCTCGGCGAGCTGGCGAACGCCGACGTCTGCGTCCGCCCCGAAGAGGCCGTCGTCCTGGGCGGCGACTTCCCGCGCCAGATCCAGGGCAACATCAAGGTCCTGCAGTCGTGGGCCGCCCGCGAGCCGGTCGGCCGCCCGCGCCGCCTCGACGTGCGCTTCTGGCTGCGGCCCGTGGAGATCCTCGGCACCGAGCGGGTGGAGGGCCTCAAGCTCGAACGCACCCGCCTGTCCGAGGAGGGCCGCGTGGTCGGCACGGGCGAGTTCGAGACGTTGCCGGTCGGCATGGTGCTGCGCTCCGTCGGTTACCAGAGCGTGCCGCTGCCCGGGGTGCCGTTCTCGGAGCGGACCATGACCGTGCCGAACGAGGCCGGCCGGGTGCGGGACCGCGAATACGTGGCGGGCTGGCTCAAACGCGGTCCGACCGGGGTGATCGGCACCAACAAGTCCGACGCGGCGGAAACGGTCCGCACGCTCCTTTCCGACCTCGAAGGTCAGGAACGGATGGCGGAAAGGACCATCGACACGCTGCTGGCCTCTCGTGGTGTGCGTCCCGTGACGTACGAGGAGTGGCTGGCCATCGAGACCGCCGAGGCCGAACTGGCCAGGTCCCTGGGCCGTGGCGAACGTGTCAAGCTCGTCGGTCTGGAGGCCATGCTCCGTGCGTGCCGTTCCTGAGGGCTTCACGGAGGCGTACCGGGTCCAGCAGGCCCGCTATCCCGTGTCGGAGCCGGGCTGGCAACCGGTCCACACCGTGTACGTCCCGGCCGACCGGCTCTCCGCCCGTACCGTCTCCGAGTGGGGCGACCAGGCGTTGTCCCTGGTCAAGGCGCATCTTGCCGGGCCTTTCGAGCTGGGCGAGGTCTTCGGGGTGCCCGAGGAGCTGTCCGCCGGCGTACACGAGAGGGTGTCGCGGAAGCTCGCGACCGAGCCGATCGAGGACCTGCGCGTCGATTTCGAGGACGGGTACGGCGTCCGCCCCGGCTCCGTGGAGGACGGGCACGTGGCGCAGGCGGTCGAGGCGGTGGCCGCGATGCACGCGGCGGGGACGTTGCCGCGGCGGTGGGGACCGCGGGTGAAGTCGTTCGCCGACGGGGATCCCGGGCGGTCTGTGCGCACGCTCGACGGGTTCGTCGCCGGGGTGGTGGAGCGGGTCGGTGAGCTGCCCGCCGGGTTCACGGTGACCTTTCCGAAGGTGCTGATGGAGGAGTACCTGGGGCAGTTCGCAGGCGTGCTGGAGCGGCTGGAGTCGAGGCTCGGGGTTTCGCGGCTGCGATTCGAGATGCAGGTGGAGGCGCCGCAGACGTTGCCGTTCCTGCGCGGCGACCTGGCCGAGTCGCTGGGCGGGCGGCTGGCGGCGGCGCATTTCGGGGTGTTCGACTACACGGCCGCGATCGGGCTGCCGCCGCACGAACAACGGCTCGACCATCCGGCCTGCGACCATGCCCGGCATGTGATGCAGACGGCGTTCGCGGGCACGGGGGTGGAGTTGTCCGACGGGTCGCTGGCCGCCTCTCCCGCCTCGGACGGGGCGCGGGACGTACACGCGTTGTGGCGGCGGCACGCCGAACTGGTCCGGCATTCGCTGCGGCACGGCTTCTACCAGGGCTGGGACATGCATCCGTCGCATCTGGTGAGCAGGTTCGCCACCGTCTACGCCTTCCACCTGGCCCGCTACGCCTCCTACCGGGACAGGGTCGGCGCCTGGGAGGAGCAGCGGGAGGCCGGGGGCGGCGTCATGGACGAGCCCGCCACGATCCGCACCCTCGTCGCCGCGCTCCGCCGAGCCGACGCCGCCCTGCCCTGACGGTCAGTCGCGTTCGACCAGGGCCCGCCACTGGCGGACGAGACGCCACTCGACCGGATCCGACCAGCTCGCCCGTACGGCGGAGCCCACGTGGAAGGCGCGGATGCCGTAGTCCAGCAGCGCCGGTACGTGCACCGGCTTCAGTCCGCCACCGGCCAGGATGATCGAGCCGTCGCCCGCCTCGGCCCGGGTTCTCAGTACCTGCAGGCCCTTCCCCACCCCGGCGGGCGAGCCGGAGGTGAGCACGGTGGCGAGGTTGGGCAGCAGGCGCACGGCCCGCCAGGACGCCTGGACGTCGGCGGCATGATCGACGGCCCGGTGGAACGTCCACGGGAGCGGCGAGACGGCGTGGATGAGCGCCTCGGTGGCCACCAGATCGACGACGCCCGCACCGTCCAGGAACCCGAACACGAACCCCGCCGCCCCGGCCTGCGCCAGCGTCTTGGCGTCGCGCCGCAACCGGTCCAGGACGTCGGGATCGGCGGTGAAGTTGGCGTCGCAGCGCAGCATCACCATCTGCGGCAAGGGGCACTCCGCGGCGATCGCGGCCACCGTCTCGGGGGAGGGGGTCAGCCCGTCGGCCGCCATGTCGGCGACGACCTCCAGCCGATCGGCACCGCCCTGTTCCGCGGCCACGGCGTCGCGCACGGTCAGCGCGATCACCTCGAGCAGGGATCCGGTCATGCAGGAGAGGTTATATGGTGGTCTGTGCACTTGCGCCGGAAAGTTCCCTGCTAGCTGGGCTGGAGCACGGCGAACTGTCCGTCCCCACCAAGTGCGTGACGGATTAGCCCGCCGGCTCGGAGATCAGCGAAGTGCGGGCTGACGGTCTGGTCAGAGGTACCACAGCCCGGCGATGACATCGATCTCGTCGAGTGAGCGTTCCACGAAGGTATCGAGCACGCGCATGGCGTCGTTCGCCCTTCGCCAGCGCGGCCGCACCGGCCGCCGTCACCGCGGCCCTCCCACAAGGGAGGTGGCCGCGGACGGTGAGATCATTCTGCGTCTGTTCCGCGGGCGGCGGCACTCGCGGGCAACCCCAGCCGCCCAGACAGCCCACCTGACGCCCTGAGAGACGTCCAGACAAGTCCCCCGACCCCGCCCCTGCGCAACCGCTCCAGCCGGCCACCCTCGACCCGCTGAGGGCGCCACGGAGCCGCTATCCGGACGCGCACCACCCGGGCGGACGCACAGCGGGTGGGACGCCGGCCGCGCGGGACGAGTCGGCGCACGGCACGTGAGACGCGCAGCGTGAGGTGGCGAGCGGTGAGCGGGCAGACGTGGAGGTGTCCCGCAAGGGTGGTACACGTGCGGCGGCCCGGCCCCATGGTCGGAGCCGGGCCGTGGAACAGCGAGAACTTCTAGGCGCTGATCAGTTCCGCGATCGTGAGGTCACGGAAGGCCGTTGTCGACAGGTCTTCCGAGGGCCGTTCGAAGAGGGCGCCCGACGAGCGGTGGGGAAGATCCACCGTGCGAACGTGCCGGAAGCCGCGGCTGCGGTAGTAGTCCTGCAGCCGCCGGTTCCCCTTCGCGCAGTCGAGCCGCAGCTGGGGCAGGCCCGCGGCGTAGGCCGAGGCGCCGGCCCAGTCCAGGAGGGCGTCCCCGAGGCCGCTGCCCGACCACGGACGGGCCACGGTCAGCTTGTGGATGTAGAGGGCGGACGAGGGATCGTCGGATGGAGTCCAGAACTCCGGATCCGCGTGGTCGTCGAGAGCCATGGTGGCTACCGGCGGGGCGGATTCGTCGGGGTCGAGATACCTGAGCTCGTCGTCCAGCAGGAACAGCACCCGCTCCTCGATGAGCGGCTCGATCCGCTCAGGGCCGAACCCTCCGCGGGGCCACTGACGTACCCCCTGCGAATAGAGCCACTCGGCGGTGTCCGCGAGCAGCGTGAGTACGCCGGGAAGGTCCGAGGGTTCCGCCCGCCGGAGTGCGAGCGGATGAAGCAGGGTGTTTGTGTGCATAATACAACTCCCGTTGCCTTGGGTGTCCGCGCTAGTACACAGCGTGATGAGGCAATGTCGCGCAGGGGCGAAAAACGGCCATAACCCGATATGCATGGATAAATGGCGATTTAGGGGAGTATGCACGACTCCCCATGGCCAGCGAGGCGGCTATTTCTCGCTGCGCCCGGCCGGCGGGATCACCCCTTCAACCGAGCCCGTCAGCGGTGATCGAGCTCGTATCTGATCAAATGTTTGTCGGCGGGCAGCACCGACACCGCGACACGCACTGGCATGTCGGCCCCGTCGTATCCAACTCGGACATAGACCATGACTGGCGTGCCGAGCTCTAGTTGGAGGCGCTCGGCCTCCTCTTGGTTGGGCATGCGGGCCCAGATGTCGTCCACGACGCGTATCTGCGCATGGCCCAGCTCTTCCAGCACCCGGTTCGCCCCTCGCGCGATGTCTCCGGGCCTGGCGATCTCGGAGTCGGCAACCAGATCACGGGGAAAGTAGGAGTCGTTGGTGTTGTACGGCTGGCCGTCCACGAACCGCAGACGACGCCTCACCACGGCCAACTCCCCATCCGCCAACTCCAGCCTGCTGGCGATCTCCTCGACGGGAGAAACCGTCAGCACTTCAATGTACTGGCTTGGCGCGCGACCTTCCTGCGCAACGGCGTAGGCGAAGGCCTCTTTCAGTTCCCCAGTTGGTTGCGGCTCCAACTCCCGCTGCGGATAGATCAGCAGCGGCCTGCGGTCCCTGACCACCGTTCCGCGCCGCGGCGTGCGCGTAACGAGCCCTTCGTTGACGAGCTCTCCGAGGGCCAGCCTTACGGTGTTCCTGCTCACCCCATGGTCTTCCATGAGCTGTGCCTCGGTCGGAAGCTGTGCCCCGGGGCCGAGGACACCCGAGTAGATGGCTCGTCGCAACTCCGAAGCCACCTGCTGATACAGCACCGACCTTGCCACTTTCACCCCTTTTGTTCCAACAATTTAGACGATCTGGTTCTAGCAGGCCACAACCCCTTGACCAAACCCCGGCGACCGGCCCATCATCCATTCGTTGGTACAAATCCATCTAAAGGCCGGTGAGGGGGTGGAGGCCAGTGTTGCCGGTCCGCACGGGTACGCCGTACCTGCCCTGGCATGACCCTCGCGAAGCAACACGTTTACTGCGTTACGCGTTGCATCGCCAGGGGTTCACCCACACCTACCAGAGCAACGGCAACGGCATGTCCGTGCTATCGGTGTTGACTGAGCTGACCGTGTGGTGCAAGGACGGATCCTTTGTCTGGAACGAGGAGGGTGGCGCCCCCGTCACGCACCCCATTGATGACCCGGTTAGTGCAGCTCAACGCATCGCCGCACGTTACCGGTATCGCGAGCCTTCGCACTCCCCCACCGACTCCGTGAGCGAACCAACGGTCTAGGACTCCATCCCTCGCCGGAGTCCTGGCGCCGCCGCTCACGGGGCAGGAAGCGCGTCCTGGCGGGTCCCCCACGCCCGCCAGGGCGCGCCTTCCTCCAAGGGAACCGCCGATCGCCTCCCCCACGTGACTGTGGGGGTTTTTCGTTTCCGGGGGTGCGCGCGCCACCCGGGCCACCCGGGCCGCCCTGGCCGGCGCGGCGCCGCTCGCCACGACGAGAAGGTACGGCCGCCCGGGTGCTCCCGGCGACCGGCGGGCAGGCATGATCGTGACCCGTGACCTCGTGGTCACGCCTGACACCAAGTCCGAGCCACTCACGTCTAACCGCCGAATCCGAGCCGTCCGCGTTGACGTCTACTGCCTCATCATCGACCCTCAGAGCCCCACCTGGGGGCCGGTTCGTGATGGTGGGACTGGTGGGGTTTTAGGGTACCAATCCAATTTCCGGACCAAGAGAGCGAACCCGACGCAGTGAGCGGAGTGGAGGGCCGCAGGCACTCCACGGAGCGAATGAGGAGCGGTGAGTGACCAATGAGCATGAGTCAAGTAGCGGGAGGATTTGCGGTCGAACGGATAGGCATCCGGATTCCGGGCGTGGCGACGTCCTCATCCGGCCGCCCCGGGCTCCAGCCGACCAGGGTCAGGTCCTCGTCGACCCGGGTGTAGCAGGCCCGTACCCGCTCGCCGTACTCCGGGGGCCGCTCGCCGTGCCAGTTGCCGTAGACGAGACACCCCGGCACGGCCGCCAGCCTGACCATCACGACCAGGTAAGGAACCTGGAGCCCCGGCATGAACGGCTGGTGGTTGACGATCCAGCTCTCGACCACCCCTTCGGCCTCCACCTCCCGCCAATGCCACGCCTCCGTACGGCAGCCAGGACAGAACGCCCTGGCCGGGAACCGCGCCAGGCCGCAGGTGTCGCACTCCTGCACGGCGAACTCGTGCCTGCCGATCCGCTCCCACCACTGCCTGGAGTCCCGGTCGGGCTCGGGCCGGTAGGCCGCCATCACGCCCTCCTGAGGATCAGCGCCGAGGTGGCGGGCAGGACGTAGCCGGGCTGGGCCGTCGAGAGCGCCACCTCCGCCCCGCGCACCTGGCGGTCTCCCGCGTCGCCTCTGAGCTGGGATACCGCCTCGGCGATGTGGTTCATGCCGTGCACGTAGCCCTCCGACAGGAAACCGCCGTGCGTGTTGACCGGCAATGCGCCGTCCAGCGAGGTGGCGCCGGAGGCCACGTACGGGCCGCCCTCGCCCTTGCCGCAGAAGCCGTAGTCCTCGAGCTGGACGATCACCGAGTACGTGAAGCAGTCGTACACCTCCGCCACGTCGATGTCGCCGGGCCCGACCCCGGCCTGCGCGTACAGACGTGGGGCCAGGGCCGCGGCCGAGGTCACCGTGGGGTCGGTGGAGGGCCCGGAGAGGTGTGAGGTGCCGCCGCCCCAGGCCGCCGCCGAGATCAGGATCGGCGGACGGCGGAGGGAGCGGGCGTGTTCCGGCGTGGTGACGACCACGGCGCAGGCCCCGTCGGTCTCCAGGCAGCAGTCCAGCAGGCGGAACGGCTCCGCGATCCACCTGCTCGCCAGGTAGTCGTCCAGCGTGATGGGGGTGCGCATCATCGCCCTCGGGTTCTTGGCGGCGTTGGAACGCTGGGTGACCGCCAACTGCCCGAAGTGCTCGGCCTTGGTGCCATATTTCAGCATGTGGGCACGCGCGTACATGGCGTACTGCTGCGGCGGCGCGAAGAACCCGTACGGCGCCTGATATTGCACCTCCGGGCTCACCGGCACGCCACGGCCCGTGCCGCCCATGCGGAACTCCGAGCGGGCGTTGATGGCCCGGTAGCACACGACCGTCTCGGCCATCCCCGCCGCCACCGCCAGCGCGGCCTGGCCGACGACGGCGTGGGAGACGCTGCCGCCGCCGAACTGGTCCAGATGCCAGGCCAGATCCGCCAGCCCGAGGGCGGGGCCGACCAGCGTGGGCGGGGCCGAGTCGCCCACCCGGTGCGTGGCCAGGCCGTCCACGTCGTCGGGGGTCAGCCCCGCGTCCTCCAGCGCCGCGAGCACGGCGCGGCAGGCCAGCGTCAGGGTGCTGACGCCCGAGTCCTTGGTGAACGGGGTGTAGCCGACCCCGGCGATCGCGGTGCTGTCCCGGAAATCAAGCAAGCGCTTGGCCACAACCGTCACGGTAGGCCGGAAATTTCGCCCATGTCAACGCGCCGACCCTCTCACGCGTGAGCATCTCAAAGCGTGCGGCTTTCGACTTGACACGTTTTCCCGCTCGCCCTACCGTCCAAGCAAGCGCTTGGTAAGATGGGCGCAGTCGGTGGACGAGGAGGCGGACCATGAGCACACACGCTGCCCGGCTCATCGCGCCGGACGGCTGTCGCGGCCTTCCGACGCCCCATCAGCGCAGGATTCGCAACGGAGCCGCCATGCCGACGGGCCCATCCCCGCACAGCCCGAACGGCCACCTCGACAGCCGCCGCTTCCGGCAGGTGCTGGGCAGGTTCGCGACCGGCGTGGTGGCGATCACGGCGGTCGACCCGCTGGACGGCCGGCCGTACGGACTCGCGGCCAACTCGTTCACCTCGGTCTCGCTCAACCCGCCGCTGGTGGCGTTCTGCGTGGCGCACACCAGTACGAGCTGGCCCAAGGTACGCGGCGCCAAGGTCGTCACCGTTAACGTGCTGGCCGACGACCAGCAGGCCGTCTGCGCCCAGATGGCGGCCAAGGGCGGCGACAAGTTCGCGGGCCTGGAGTGGACCGGCTCCCCCGGCGGCAACCCGGTCCTCGAAGGGGCGCTGGCCTGGATCGACTGCGCCGTCGAGGCCGAGCATCTGGCGGGCGACCACGTGATCGTGGTGGCCCGGGTGCTCCAGCTCGACACGCACGCGGAAGGCGGCCCGCTGGTGTTCTTCCGCGGCGGGTACGGCGGCTTCGTTGAGCCTGACTGAAAACCCGGCCGGCCTTCGCGAGGAGGCCAGGGCGTGGCTGGCGGAGAGCCTGAGCGGCGAGTTCGCTCATGTCAGAGGGCTCGGCGGGCCAGGCCGCGAGCACGAGGGTTTCGAGCCGCGGCAGGCATGGGAGCGCCACCTCGGCAAAGCCGGCTGGACCTGCCTCGGCTGGCCCGAGCGGTACGGCGGCCGCGCCGCCTCCCTGGAGGACCAGGTGGCCTTCCACGAGGAGTACGCCAGAGCCGACGCCCCCGCCAGGGTCGGCCACATCGGCGAGGGCCTGATCGGCCCGACCATCCTCGAATTCGGCACCGACGAGCAGAAGGACCGCTTCCTGCCCCCGATCCAGCGGGGCGACGAGCTGTGGTGCCAGGGCTACTCCGAACCCGAGGCCGGATCCGACCTGGCGAACGTCCAGACCAGGGCGCACCTGGAAGCCGGCGAGTGGTTGATCACCGGCCAGAAGGTGTGGACCTCGCTGGCGCACGTGGCCGACTGGTGCTTCGTCCTGTGCCGTACCGAACCGGGCTCACAACGGCATCGCGGGTTGTCGTACCTGCTCGTTCCCATGGATCAGCCCGGCGTCGTGGTCCGGCCGATCGTGCAGCTCACCGGCACCTCCGAGTTCAACGAGGTGTTCTTCGACGGCGCGCGCACGGCGGCGGGGAACGTGCTCGGCGAGCCCGGCGACGGCTGGCGGGTGGCGATGGCCACGCTGGGCTACGAGCGCGGCGCGTCCACGCTCGGGCAGCAGATCGGGTTCAGGCGGGAGCTGGCCAAGGTGATCGAGACGGCCCGGCGGACCGGCGCGGCCGGCGATCCCGTCCTGCGCGACAGGCTCGTCAGGTCGTGGCTGGAGCTGGAGATCATGCGGCTCAACGCGCTCAGGATGTTGCGCCCGGAGCCCGGTCCCGAGGTGTCGATCGCCAAGTTGTACTGGTCGGAGTGGCATCGCAGGCTGGGCGGGCTGGCGCAGGCCGTACAGGGGAAGGCTGGGTTGATCGCCGGAGGAGAGCTGCAGCGGCTCTACCTGTTCAGCCGGGCGGACACGATCTATGCCGGTTCCAGCGAGATCCAGCGGAACATCATCGCCGAGCGCACCCTGGGACTCCCCCGCTGATTGGAGCACGGATGCCTCCCTACCCGAAGGCGCACGGCCTGCTGGACGGAAAGGTGACGCTGGTCACGGCGGCCGCGGGCGCGGGCATCGGCTACGCGACGGCCAGGCGCTGCGCCGAGGAGGGCGCCACGATCGTGGTCTCGGACCGGCACGAGCGCCGCCTGGCCGCCGCCGCCGAGGCGCTCACCGAGCTCACCGGCGTCAAACCACTCGCCGTCCCGTGCGACGTGACCTCGGAGGCGCAGGTGCTGGCGCTGTTCGACGCGGTGGTCGAGGCGCACGGCCGGCTCGACGTGGTGGTCAACAACGCCGGACTCGGCGGTACGGCCCCGCTCGCCGAGATGTCCGACGACCAGTGGCGCGCGGTCGTCGACGTCACCCTGACCGGCACCATGCGCTGCACCAGGGCCGCGCTGCGGCAGATGATCGCCCAGGGCTCCGGCGTCATCGTGAACAACGCGTCGGTGGTGGGCTGGCGGGCCCAGCGGGGCCAGTCCCACTACGCGGCGGCCAAGGCCGGAGTGATGGCCCTGACCAGGTGCGTCGCGCTGGAGGCCGCCGAGCACGGCGTACGGGTCAACGCGGTGGCGCCGTCGCTGGCGGTGCACCCGTTCCTGGCGAAGGTGACCAGCGAGGAGCTGCTGGCGGAGCTGGCGGCCAAGGAGGCGTTCGGACGGTCGGCGGAGCCCTGGGAGGTGGCGAACGTGATCGTCTTCCTGGCCAGCGACTACTCCTCGTACATGACGGGAGAGGTCGTCTCGGTCTCCTCGCAACATCCCTGACCCGCCCCTCACCTGGCCCTGTCAGGGAAAGATCGGGGTAGGCGGAAGGGGGTCCGGGATCTACTGTCCGGAGTATGGCCACACGCTCTTCCTTCCTGCTCAACGTCCTCATGACGGAGTTCGGCCAGTCGATCAAGCGAGACCCCGCCGCGTTTAGGCGGAAATTTCGGAAAATGGCGGCTTCCCCCTTCGCCTTCTACCGGGGCAGCGCGGCCCTGTTCTACGCGGACATGACCGGCACGTTCGCGGACGAGTCCTACCTCGACGAGCCGACCAGCAGGGTATGGATCCACGGCGACCTGCACGCGGAGAACTTCGGCACCTACATGAACGCCTCCGGCGTCCTCGTCTTCAACGTCAACGACTTCGACGAGGCGTACGTGGGCCCGTACGTCTGGGACCTCAAGCGGTTCGCGGCCAGCGTGGCCCTGATCGGGTACGCCAAGGCGCTCTCCGACGACTCGATCAGCGTGCTCGTGACCGACTTCGCGGGTGCGTACCTGGTCGAGCTGGCCGCGATCGCGGGCGGCGGGGACGACGCGGTCGGCTCGCTCACGCTCGACACCACCAGCGGCGTGCTGCACCGGGTGCTCCAGACGGCGCGGCTCAACACGCGGGTGGCGATGCTGGACGTCGAGACCGTGATCGACGACTACGACCGGCGTTTCGCGCTCATGGAGGGCCGGGAGAGCGTGGACGCGGCGACCACGCGGGCCGTGCTGGCCGCGTTCGAGGACTATCTGGGCACGCTGCCGGTGCATGCCAACCCCGTCGAGCATGTGATCAAGGACGTGGCGCTGCGCAAGGGCGTGGGGATCGGGTCCGCGGGGCTGCCCTCGTACAACCTGCTGCTCGAAGGGCGCTCGCAGGCGCTGGAGAACGACGTCATCCTCTACATGAAGCAGGCGGCGGTGCCCGCGGTGGCGCGGCACGTCACCGATGAGAAGGTGGCCTCCTACTTCCTGCACCAGGGGCATCGCACGGCCGAGTCCCAGCGGGCGCTGCAGGCCTACGCCGATCCCTGGCTCGGCTACACCACGCTCAACGGGGTCGGGCAGCTCGTGGCCGAGGTGTCGCCGTACTCGGCCGACCTGGACTGGGACGATGTGAACGAGCCGGCGGAGCTGCGCTCGATCGTGCAGGACCTGGGGCGGGCGGTGGCGCGCATGCACGCGGTGGCCGACGACGAGTCCAGCCACGACCTCGTCGACTTCTCGACGGAGGAGGCGATCGTGAGGGTGATCGGCAACGACAGGTCCGGATTTATCGGGATGCTGGTGGATTTTGCCCATCGTTATGGGGCGCAGGCCCGGGGAGATCATCAAAGGTTCGTCGACCTGTTCCGCAACGGGCGTCTCCCTGGCGTCTGAACCGCCGGTGGCTACCGACCGTTTGGTATGGCATGCTGCCGGAACATGACTCTGTTCTCGGTGGAAGGCAAGACGGTCGTCGTCACGGGTGGTTCGCGGGGAATCGGGCGTATGATCGCCGCCGGGTTCGTCGCGGCGGGGGCGACCGTGCACATCTCCGCCCGCAAGACGGCCGAGGTCGAGAAGACGGCCGCCGAGCTGGGATGTTCCGCCGTACCCGCTGATCTGTCCACGCCTGAGGGCATCGAGACGCTGGTCGCGGCGGTGGACGGGCCGCTGCACGTGCTGGTGAACAACGCGGGGGCGGCCTGGGGCGCGCCGCTGGAGGAGTATCCCGAGCACGCCTTCGACAAGCTCTGGAACATCAACGTCAAAGGCGTCTTCTACCTGACTCAGAAGTTCCTGCCGCAGCTCAGGGAGGCGGCCAGCGCCGACGACCCGGCGCGGGTGATCAACGTGGGCTCGATCGACGGCATCAGGGTGCCCGGGCTGCCGAACTACGCCTACTCCTCGACGAAGTCCGCCGTGCACATGCTGACCCGGCACCTCGCCAAGGACCTGGCGAAGGAGCACATCACGGTCAACGCCATCGCTCCTGGGCCCTTCGACTCGAAGATGATGGCGTTCGCGCTGGACGACCCGGCCACCAGGGAGGTCATCGCCTCGAACGTGCCCCTGGGGCGCATCGGCCGTCCCGACGACATGGCGGGCGCGGCGATCTACCTGGCCTCGCGCGCAGGGGCGTACCTGACCGGCGCGGTCATCCCCGTGGACGGTGGGATCTCCTGCTGATCAGGCACGCCCCCGGCGCGGCGCGAGCCGGGCCATGGCGGGCCCGGCTCGCGCTCATCAAGGACGCGACCGCGGTCTGGCGGTCCGCGGCGCGACCCTGACTAGTCGACCACGTCGTCGACCGCCACGTAGCTGCCGTTGCTCGCGGTCACGGCGTTGCCGTTGACGTTGTTGACGCTGGTCGCGCCGTGGCCGCTCACATTGGTGTTGACGACGTTGCCGAAGTTGTTGCCCGACTGCGAGGAGTCGTTGTTGGTGCTGGAGTTGCCGGCGTTGGTATCCGCGTACGCGGGGGCCGACAGCAGGGTCACGCCGGCCGCGGCGGCGATGAGGCCGGTCACGCAGAGCTTCTTCATCATGTCGTGTCCTTTCGATCTTTCAGTTTCGGACGTCAGACGGTCAGTCGAAGATGTAGGTCACCGTGATGCCGCCGTTGGTGGCGGTGGGGGCGATGCCGTTGACGTTGTTGACGTTGGTCGAGTCGTCCTCGCCGCGGTTGACGGCGAAGACGTCACCGAAGTTGTTTCCGGACTGGGACGAGTCCCTGTTGCCGCTCCGGTTGCTGGACCAGTTGTCACTGCTCCAGGGGCCGGACCAGTCGTCGTCAGCGTGAGCGGGGACAGCCAGTAGTGCGCCGCCGGCGGCCACTGCCACCACGGCCGCGGCGGCGCACACCCTTTTGATCACTTCTGCTCCTTCGCCAGTGGGGGAAGCCCTTCAGGGCGGCGGAGCACCACGGGCCCATGGCACACACCACCACCCCTTTGACTTCGTTTGACCCCATGAGGTCAAGACCAGTGTGAGCCTATAACTATGCGTTGTCGTTTGATAGCAGTAAGTGACCAGAACATTGTTCGGCGAATACGCTGACACTAGATGTCAGCGACCTGGGCATAACGTCCGCGGCATGATCTACGAGCTGCGGCGGTACACGATGCGTCCTGGGCGGCGGGACACGTTGATCGAGCTGTTCGAGCGGGAGTTCGTCGAGGGGCAGGAGGCGACCGGGATGCGGGTCACCGGCTCGTTCCGGAACCCGGACGCGCCCGACATGTTCCCCTGGTTGCGGGCTTTTGCCGATATGCCCACCCGGCGGGCCGCGCTGCACGCCTTCTACAGCGGACCCGTGTGGCTGGCCAACCGGGACGCCGCCAACGCCACGCTGATCGACTCGGACGACGTGCTCCTGCTCCACTCCGTGGGGTCCGCGGAGCCGCCCGCCTGGGAGCGGCCGCCCGTCGGCGCCGCAGAGCCGCCCTCATCCTTGTACGTCGCCACGATCTACCACGTCGAGGACGGGTTCGCCGCGTTCTTCGCCCGGGAGGCCGTTCCGGCGCTGACCGAGGCGGGGGTGCCGCCGATCGGCTGCCTGGAGAGCGAGCACTCGCCGAACGACTATCCCCGGTTGCCGGTGCGTACCGGGGAGAACGTGTTCGTATGGTTCGCCCGGTTCGAGACAGCGGAGGAGGAGCGGGAGGTGGATCTGCCGATGCTCAAGCCCCGCCTCACCGCCGCGCCCGAACGCCTCCGCCTCCGCCCGACGGCCCGCTCGGCGATGCGCTGATTTCACCCTGAAGCGAGGTGGCGCCAGGCGGGGATCTCGCCGCCGCCGTCCACCCGCACCTCCGCGCCGGTCACGTAGCCGGGCGCCGCCAGCCACAGGCACGCCTGGGCCACGTCTTCGGGGGTCGCCATCCGGCCCGCGGGGACGGCGGCACCGATCCGCTCGTACCCGGTGTCCGGGCCGCCGTAGTGGTCGGCGGCGTTCTCCGTGGCGGCCAGGCCGACCACGACCGTGTTGACCCGTACCTCCGGGGCCCATTCGGCGGCCAGGCAGCGGGCCAGGTGGTGCAGCCCGGCCTTGGCGGCGCCGTACGCGGAGGTGCCGGGTGAGGGGCGGGCGCCGCCGGCGCTGCCGATCATCACGATCGCCCCGCCGGCGGCGGCGAGTAGGGGGTACGCGCGCTGGGAGACCAGCAGCGGCGCCGTCAGGTTGAGCTCGATGACGCGGGCGTGCAGGCGCGGCGAGGTGCCCTCCAGCGGCGCGTACGGCGAGCCGCCCGCGTTGTTGACCACCACGTCGAGCCGCTCGAACCCGGAGATGAGCCGGTCGACGTCCTCGGGGACGCGCACATCCGCCTGCACGAAACGGATCTTGCTGCTCTCGGCAGGCGTGCGGGCGCAGATGGTCACCTCGGCGCCCGCGTCGCGGAACGCCTGCGCGATGCCGGCGCCGATGCCCTTGGTGCCGCCTGTCACCAGGACGGACTTGCCCGTGTAGTCGTAAGTCACGGTCACGGGTGCTACCGTACCAAGCAAGCGTTAGGTGCGACCAGGGAGCAGGATGGGGATCACACTACGGGCCGGGCCGATCGCCGAGGTGGTCGTGGACGTGCCGCCGGTGAACGCGTTGACCGTGCGGGCCTGGGAAGAGCTGGCGGAGGCGGTGCGGGCGGCCGGGCGCGACCCGGAGACCAGGGTGGTGGTGCTGCGGGCCGAGGGGCGCGGGTTCAACGCCGGGGTCGATATCAAGGAGATCCAGGCCGAGGGGCACACGGCGCTGGTGGGGGCCAATCGGGCGTGTTATGCGGCGTTCGCGGCGGTCTATGAGTGCGCGGTGCCGGTGATCGCGGCCGTGCACGGGTACTGCCTGGGCGGCGGCGTCGGCCTGGCCGGGAACGCCGACGTCGTGGTGGCGAGCGAGGACGCCTACTTCGGGCTGCCCGAGGTGGACAGGGGCGCGCTGGGCGCGGCCACGCACCTGGCCAGGCTGGTGCCGCAGCACCTGATGCGGGCCATGGTCTACACCTGTAGGAACGTCACGGCCGCCGAACTGCGCGCGTTCGGCTCGGTGCTGGAGGTGGTGCCGCGCGACCAACTGCGGGACACGGCGATGGAGGTGGCGGGGCAGATCGCCGCCAAGGACCCGTACGTGATCCGCCGCGCCAAGGAGTCGCTCAACGGCATCGACCCCGTGGATGTCAACCGCAGCTACCGCTTCGAGCAGGGCTTCACCTTCGAGCTGAACCTCATGGGCGCCGGCGACCGGCACAGGGAGCGATTCACGTGACCAGCATTCGCGTTGGCAAGGTCATGTCCGCCGAGGAGGTCGCGGCCTCGGTCGAGAGCGGGATGACGATCGGGATCGGCGGCTGGGGCTCGCGCCGCAAGCCCATGGCCCTGGTGCACGCCCTCCTCCGCACCCCCGCCGACGACCTCACGATCATCTCGTACGGCGGCCCCGACGTCGGCATGTTGTGCGCGGCGCGGAAGGTGCGCAGGGTCGTGGCCCCGTTCGTCACGCTCGACTCCATCCCCCTGGAGCCCCATTTCCGGCGCGCCCGGCAGGCGGGGGAGGTCGAGTTCGTGGAGTACGACGAGGGGATGTTCATGTTCGGGCTGCTGGCGGGGGCGCATCGGCTGCCGTTCCTGCCTACCCGGGCGGGGCTGGGGTCGGATGTGCTGCGGGTCAATCCGGGGTTGCGGACGGTGCGGTCGCCGTACGAGGACGGGGAGGAGCTGGTGGCGGTGCCGGCGCTGACCATGGACGTGGCGCTGGTGCACCTGAACCGGGCCGATTCACGAGGGAACGCGCAGTATCTGGGGCCGGATCCGTACTTCGACGATCTTTACGCGAAGGCGGCGGGGCGGTGTTACGTGTCGTGCGAGCGGGTGGTGGACACGGCGGACCTGCTCAAGGAAGGGCCTGTGCAGTCGTTGCTGATCAGCCGGTCGATGGTGGCGGGGGTCGTGGAGGCGCCGGGCGGGGCAGGGTTCACCTCGTGCGAGCCCGACTACGGGCGGGACGAGGCGCGGCAGCGGCGGTATGCGGAGACGCCCTGGGAGGAGTTCCATGAGCAGGGCTGATGTGTGCGTGGTGGCGTGCGCGGAGGCGTTCAGGGGTGACGGGGAGATCCTTGCGGCGGGGATCGGCGGGGCGGTCACGGTGCTGGGGGCGCGGCTGGCGCGGCTGACGTTCGAGCCCGACCTGCTCACGAACGACGGCGTCTGCCTGCTCACCGGTGACGTGCCCGCGCTGGGCCGGGCGCCCGAGGTGGTGGAGGGGTGGCTGCCGTTCAGGGACCATCTGTGGCTGGTGCTGAACGGGCGGCGGCACGTCATGCTCGGGGCGAGCCAGATCGACCGGTACGGCAACACGAACATCTCCTGCATCGGCGACTGGGCGCGGCCCAAGGCTCAACTACTTGGCGTGCGGGGCGCGCCGGGGAACACGCGATGCGATCCGACGAGCTACTGGATCCCCCGGCACTCTCCCCGAGTATTCGTGCGGGAGGTGGACATGGTCAGCGGAATCGGGACCGACAGGGGGGCTTTCAACCTGCGCTGCGTGATCACTGATCTGGCCGTACTGGACTTCCGGACGGCTGACGGGTCGATGCGGCTGGTCTCCGTACATCCTGGGGTGACCGTGGACGAGGTGGTGGCCGCGACCGGGTTCGATCTCGACATTCCCCGAAATGTCGCCCAGACGCGCGAGCCGACTCCCGAGGAGCTGCGCGTCCTGGACCGGCTCGACCCCTCGCGGACGCGCGACCGGGAGGTCCCGGCGTGAGGACCGCGCTGACGTCCCTGGTCGGGTGCCGGCATCCGATCGTGCAGACCGGGATGGGGTATGTCGCGGGCGCCCGGCTGGCGGCGGCCACGTCCCAGGCGGGCGGGCTGGGCGTGATCGGGGCGGCGACCATGTCGGTGACCGAGATGACCTCGGCGATCAGGAAGGTGAAGGAACGCACGGATGCGCCGTTCGGGGTGAACATCCGGTCCGACGCCGACGACGCCGCCGAGCGGGTGGAGGTGATGATCAGGGAGGGTGTCCGGGTGGCGTCGTTCGCGCAGGCGCCCCGGCGGGAGCTGGTCGCCCGGCTCAAGGACGCGGGTGTGGTGACGATCCCGTCGGTGGGGGCGCGCCGGCACGCGGAGAAGGTGGCCGGGTGGGGTGTGGACGCGGTGATCGTCCAGGGGGGCGAGGGGGGCGGCCACACGGGGCCCGTCGCCACGACGCTGCTGTTGCCGCAGGTCGTGGACGCGGTGGACATTCCGGTGATCGCCGCCGGTGGGTTCTTCGACGGGCGGGGGCTGGTGGCGGCGCTGGCCTATGGGGCCTGCGGGATCGCCATGGGGACCCGGTTCCTGCTGACCAGTGACTCTCCGGTGCCCGATGAGGTCAAGAAGTCGTACCTGGCGGCGCGGGACACGGTGGTGACCACCAGGGTGGATGGGGTGCCGCACCGGATGCTCAGCACGCCGTTCGTGGCCTCGCTGGAGCGGTCGCGGCTGGTCAGGGCCCTGGTGAACGGGGCCAGGTTCAAGCGGCTGTCGGGGCTCTCGTGGGCGGAGATGCTCCGCGAGGGCCGCCGGATGAGGCACGGGCGGGATCTGTCGTGGGCGCAGGTGCTCCAGGCGGCCAACACGCCGATGCTGCTGCGGGCGGCCATGGTGGACGGGCGGGCCGATCTGGGGGTGATGGCGTCGGGGCAGGTGGTGGGGGTGATCGACGATCTGCCGTCGTGCCGGGAACTGATCGACCGCATCATCGCCGAAGCCGAAGCCACCCTGACCCGCCTCGCACCGCCCCGAGAGCCGCCCGCCCTCACATGACGGCGATGCCGCGGGCGCCTCGCACCGCCCCGCCCGCGCTCACAGGACGGTGATGCCGCGGGCGGCGAGGATGGCGTTGGCCTGGGTCTGGTTGATGATGGCGCCCCCGAACGCCCGCAGCTTGGCGTCGTCCGGCTGGCCCAGGTCCGCCCCGCGCAGGTCGGCCTTGGTGAACTTGGTGTTCAGCAACCGCGTCCCGATCAGGCGGCAGTCGCTGAACGTGGCCTCCGTGAAGTCGCAGCCCGACAGATCCGCGTCGTCGAAGCGCACGCCCTCGATGAACTCCGCGCGCAACGAGCAGCCGCCGAGGTTGGCCAGGGTCAGGTTCGAGCGGGCCACCTTGAAGCCCGTGCCACGGGAAGCTGTCAGCGCGGCGCCGATCATGCGGCAGCCGGTGAAGGAGACGTCCGTCAGGAGCGCCCCGCCGAACTGGGCCGAGGACAGGTCAACGTCCGTGAACGTGCCGTCGATCAGGTCCGCGTCATTGAAGCGGATGCGCATCCCGCCCCCGCCTGCGAACGAAGCCCCGTCGAGGTCGGCCTTGCGGAAGTCGGTCTGGTCCAGCACGCACGACTCGAAGCGCGCCCCCGCCAGCGAGGCGCCCCACAGGTCCGCCTCCGTGAGGTCGCAGTCGCGGAAGACGTGCGTCTCCTCCGGTGAGAGCCGGTCGGACAGTGCTTTGTGTGAGAGGTCTTCGCCGTCGAAGTTCACGGTGTCCAAGGGTATTCCGTCACAGGGCGCCCGTGAGCGCCTCCGCCGCGGCCTGTCCGCAGACCCGGGCCGAGCCGTACGTGGCGATGTGCACGGCGCCCAGGTCCGAGCGGGCGGGCAGGCCCATCTCCACCACCACCGCGTCCGGGCGGGCGCTCAGGAGGTGCCGCAGGGCCTCGCCCTGCCACGCGTAGCGGTGCGCGTCCCGGACCACCACGACCAGCGGGCGCCGGGCCGCCTCGGCGATCAGGTGCTCCAGCGCGGCGCCCGTCGCCTCGCCCGCCACCAGCCGGGTGATCGCGGTGCCCGGCAGGAGCCTGGCGAGGGGCTCGCCGACGCCCCAGGGGGTGCTCTTGTCGATGGCCAGGTTCATCTCTGGCGCCAGTTCCACCACGTGCGCGGCCGTGGTCAGCGGCAACACCGGGGCGGTGGACCTGCGGGTGATCCTGATCGCCCGGCGGGCCGCGGTGAGGCCGAGGTAGCCGTCCTCCGGCACGGGGCTGCCCGAGGAGGTGGTCCATGCGGCCAGCTCGCGGACCCTGCGAGCGGCGTCGGCCAGTCGCTCCTCGGGCAGCAGTCCTTGGGTCACCGCCGCGGCGATCGCGTCGCGGATCCCGGCGGCGGTCGCCTCGTCGGCCCGCTCGCCGCCGACGCAGATCGCGTCGGCTCCCGCGGCTATGGCGCGGGCGGAGGCGCCCCCGATCCCGTACGCCCCCGACACCGCGGCCATCTCGATGCCGTCAGTGATGATCATTCCTTCGAACCCGAGCTCCTCGCGCAGCAGCCCGGTGAGCACCTTGGGGCTGAGCGTGGCGGGCAGCTCGGCATCGTACGAGGGCACGAGGAGGTGGCCGGTCATGACGGCCTTGACACCCTCCTTGATCGCCTCCCGGAAAGGGAGCAGCGCGTCCTCGATCCCGTCCTGCGCCACCTCGGGCACCCCGTGATGGGAGTCCACCGAGGTGTCCCCATGCCCGGGAAAATGCTTGGCACACGCGACCACCCCGGCTGATTGCAGGCCGCGGACGAACGCCCTGGTGTGCCGGGAGACCAGCGCCGGGTCCGCGCCGAAGGCCCGCAAGCCGATGACCGGGTTGTCCGGGTTGGAGTTCACGTCGGCCGAGGGGGCGAAGTCGATCGTGATGCCGGCCGTCGCCAGGTCGCCGCCGAGGTCCCTGGCCACGGCCTCGGTCAGGCCCACGTCGTCCACGACGCCCAGCGCGTACCCTCCTGGGCGGCTGCTCCCCGTGGCCACCTCCAGCCTGGTGACCTCGCCCGACTCCTCGTCGGTGCCGACGAGCACCGAGGGGTTCTCCGCGCGCAGCGCGGCGGTCAGCCGGGCCACTTGGGCGGGGTCGGCGATGTTGCGCGAGAACAGCACCACCCCGGCCAGCCCGTCGCCGAGTCGGCGGCGGAGCCAGTCGGGAGGCGTGTGTCCCGCGAAACCAGGAAAGAGGACTGCGTCGGCGAGGCGAAGCAGGTCACCACTCAGGGGCATGACCCGAAATCTAATAGGAAAGTTTCCTATTTGCTAGGGGTATTTTCCAAAGTCAACGCTATCGGTCTCCGGCAGCCGGCTGCTGATCGCGCTCCCCACGAACTCCACCCCCACCGTGGCAGAGCCAGGATCGAGGAAGTCGGCCTTCAGCTCCCCCGCCCAGGCGTTGTGCCTCATGGTGACGGTGCGAGCCGCTCGATGACGGTGACGTTCGCCTGTCCTCCGCCCTCGCACATGGTCTGCAGGCCGTACCTGCCGCCGGTCCGCTCCAGCTCGTGCAGCAGTTTCACGGCCAGCACGGCGCCGGTCGCGCCGAGCGGGTGGCCGTGCGCGATCGCGCCGCCGTTCGGGTTGACCTTCGCCGGGTCCGCGCCGGTCTCCTCGATCCAGGCCAGTACGACCGGCGCGAACGCCTCGTTGATCTCGATCGCGTCGAAGTCGCCGATCGACATGCCGGTCATGCCGAGCGCGTGCGCGGTGGCGGGGATCGGGGCGGACAACATCATGATGGGGTCGGCGCCGCGTACCGAGAGGTGGTGCACGCGGGCGCGCGGGGTCAGGCCGTGGTCCTGTACGGCCCTGGGCGAGGCGAGGAGCAGGGCCGCGGCGCCGTCGGAGATCTGCGAGGCCAGGGCCGCGGTGAGCCGGCCGCCTTCGACCAGTGGCTTCAATCCGGCCATCTTCTCGATCGTGGTGTCCCTGCGCGGGCCCTCGTCCGTGGTGACGCCTTCGTACGGGGTGATCTCGCGCCGGAAATATCCGGCATCGATGGCGTGGAGGGCTCGCCGGTGGGACTCGTACGCGTACCGTTCCATCTTTTCCCGGGATATATCCCATTTGGCGGCGATCTGTTCGGCACCGGTGAACTGGGAGACCTCCTGCGTGCCGTACCTCTCCACCCAGCCCTTGGAGCCCCCGAAGGGGGTCTCGTGCCCGAGCGGGCGCCCGGCCAGCATCGCGGACGAGATGGGCACCATGGACATGTTCTGCACGCCGCCCGCCACCACCAGGTCGCTGGTGCCCGAAAGCACGGCCTGGGCGGCGAAGTGCAGCGCCTGCTGGGACGAGCCGCACTGGCGGTCGATCGTGACGCCCGGCACCTCCTCGGGGAACCCGGCGGCGAGCCAGCAGGTACGCGCGATGTCCCCGGCCTGCGGGCCGATCGTGTCCACGCAGCCGAAGATCACGTCCTCGACGGCGGACGGGTCGGCGTCGGCGCGGCACATCAGCTCCTTGAGCACGTGCGCGCCGAGGTCGGCGGGGTGGGCTCCGGCCAGGCCGCCGTTCCTGCGCCCGATGGGGGTGCGGACGGCACCGACGATGTACGCCTCGTTCACGTTCGCATCGTAGCAAGCGCTTGGTCTAGCGCGGAATGCCGCATGAGCTGGGCTGGTTAGGTGAACAAGCGATTGTCTCAGGGCTCATAATGGTGAGGTGACCACGCGTAAGAACTCCGGCACCACCACCACACCGGCGAAGCGCCAGCGCGCCACCTCATCGGGGTCGGCGTCCGAGCGCCGCGACCACCTCGTCAAGCTCGCCGCGGAGCTCTTCGCGCGCAAGGGCTTCCAGGCCACGACAGTACGCGAGATCGCCGAGGAGGCGGGAATCCTCTCCGGAAGCCTCTACCACCACTTCGACTCCAAGGAGACGATCGTCGACGAGGTGTTGTCCACCTTCCTCGACGACCTCATCGCCCGCTACCGCGCGGCCCTCGACACCAGCGCCGACGCCCGCACCGTGCTGTCGGAGATGGTGCGCATCGGCTTCGGCACGCTGGAGCCGCACCGGGCCGCGATCACGGTGATGCAGAACGACTGGAACTACTTGCGGCAGTTCGAGCGGTTCAACTATCTGGTCAAGGCCGAGGACGAGGTCGAGCAGATCTGGGTGTCGCAGATCAAGGCGGGGCAGGCGGCCGGGCTGTTCAGGTCGGATGTGGACCCGAAGCTGACCTACCGCATGATCCGCGACACGATCTGGGTGGCGGTCCGCTGGTTCCGCCCGGGCGGCAGGCTCAACACCAGCGGGCTGGCCGAGCACTACATCACCGTGTTGTTCGACGGTCTCGCCACGGGCGAGCGCACCACCCAAAAGGGATGAGCCTCGGCAAGGCGGTGCGGCTGGCGCTGCAGGAGGCCGCCGAGCCCGGCAAGGCCGAGACGATGCGGGCTTACATGAAGTCCGCCATGCCCTTCCTCGGCGTCCAGGCCGTGCCCCGGCGGGCGGCGCTCAGGCGGGTGTTCGCCGAGCACCGGCTGGACAGCGCGCCGGACTGGCGGCGGGCCGTGCTCACGTTGTGGCGGGAGGCCGAGTTCCGCGAGGAGCGGTACGCCGCCATCGAGCTGTCCGGCTATCACCTCTACCGGGAGTTCCAGACCCTCTACACGGTCCCGATGTACGAAGAGATGATCGTCACAGGCGCCTGGTGGGATCTCGTGGACGAGCTGGCCACGCACCGGGTCGGGAGCCTGCTCGGCGCCTATCCGGACTCGATGCGGCCGCTCATGCTGGAGTGGGCGCACGGCGCCGACCTGTGGAAGCGGCGTACCGCGATCCTCTGCCAGAACCGGTTCAAGCAGCGCACGGACACGGCCCTGCTGTACGCCTGCATCGAGCCGAGCCTGTCGGACAACGACTTCTTCGCGCGGAAGGCCATCGGGTGGGCGTTACGCGAATACGCCAAGACCAACCCCGGTGAGGTCATCCGGTACGTGAAAGCGAAGGGCATCTCGGGCCTGAGCCGTCGCGAGGCGCTGAAGAACCTGCCGGTCATCTAGTCCAGAGCGCGTCCTGGACCGCCTGGACCAGGGCCATCAGCTCCGGGGTGACGCGCTCCTTCGACCACGCCAGGGCGTAGGTGATGCGCAGGTCGCCCGCGTCCAGCGGCACGAAGCGGACGTCGTCCCGCCTGATCGTCCTGGCCAGGAGCTGCGGGATCGGCAGCACGCCCGCGCCCGCGGCCACCAGGTCGAGCGCGGCGGCGAAGTCGTCGTCGGCCACCATGCGCGAGCGCCCGGGCAGGCCCGGCCACGGCCGGGTGCCCGGCGTGAGCAGCACCTGGCCGCCGAGCTCGGCGGCGGTGACCTTGGGCCTGGACTCCAGCCGGTGCCCGGCGGGGACGGCCAGGTGGTCGACGGTGACGTGGAACCTGGCCGCCGTGACGAACTGGGCCGGCGCCGGAGTGGCCAGGATCGCGGCCGAGACCTCGCCGTTGGCCAGCGCCCGCACCGCGGTGCCGCGGCCCGCGGCCGTCAGCTCCACGCCGATGGACGGGCCGCGTCCGGCCAGCCGCCTGACGATCCGCGCCGCCAGCGTGCCGACCAGTGGTGGATAAGCCAGGTGAATAGTCGGCCTGGCCAGCCGTGCCGCTTCGCCGGTGAACGCCTGGGCCGACTCGATCACCTGCTCCGCGTACGGCAGCAGGGCCTTGCCCTCCGCCGTGAGCCGCACCTCGCGGGCGGTGCGCTGGAAGAGCCGGACCCCGGCCGCGCGTTCGAGCCTGGTGATGGCCTGGCTCATGGCGGGCTGGGACATGCCCAGGTCGGCGGCGGCCCTGGAGAAGCTGAGCCGGTCCGCGACTCTGGTAAAACAGTGGATCTCCCGCAGCATAAGCAACACCAATACATGGTGCACGACTCTCGGAGTGCTCGGCAGGATGCCTCCAATCTGATCGACGTCTGAGGGAGTTATCGACATGTCCCCATTCCCCAAGTCCACCGTGCTCGGATATCCGAGGATCGGGCCGCGAAGGGAGCTGAAGCGAGCGCTGGAGTCGTACTGGGACGGGCGTTCCACCCGGGCGGAGCTCGACCAGGTGGGCGCCGAGATCAGGGAGCGGACCTGGCGCGGGCTGGCCGAGCTCGGGCTGGAGGGGCTGCCGTCGAACACGTTCTCGCTCTATGACCAGGTACTGGACACGGCGGTGCTGCTCGGCGCGGTGCCCGCGCGGTATCGCGAGGCGGACGACCCCTACTTCGCGATGGCCAGGGGCACTGCGGGTCCCGTGACCGCGCAGCGGTCGTCGGTTTCGGGGGGCACTTGGGGGGCGAAGCCCCCCGAGGGTCTCGCGCCGCTGCGGATGACGAAGTGGTTCGACACCAACTACCACTACATCGTGCCGGAGATCGGGCCGGAGACCGTGTTCAAGCTGGACGCGGGCAAGCCGCTCGCCGAGGTCCGGGAGGCGCGGGCGCTGGGGTTCGAGACGCGGCCGGTGGTGGTGGGGCCGGTGACGTTCCTGCTGCTGGCCGGGGCCCTGGACCGGCTGGACGACGTGCTGGGCTGCTACGAGGAGCTGCTGTCCACGCTGGCCGCCGAGGGGGTCGAGTGGCTGCAGCTCGACGAGCCCGCGCTGGTGGGCGACCGGACGCCCGATGAGCTGGATGCCGTCGCGACCGCCTACGAGCGGCTGGGGGCTCTCGGCGCGCGGCCCGGGTTGTTCGTGGCCTCCTATTTCGGGGAGCTCGGCGAGTCGTTGCCGGTGCTGGCCGGCACGCCGGTGGAGGCCATCGGGGTGGACCTGGTGCGGGGCGGCGTTCCCGGCGCTGATCTGTCCGGGAAGATCGTGGTCGCCGGTGTGGTGTCCGGGCGCGACGTGTGGCGGACCTCGCCCGAACGGGCCCTGGCCACGCTCGGGGCCGTACGGGCCGCGCAGGTCGTGGTGAGCACCTCGTGCTCGCTGCTGCACGTGCCCTACGACGTCGGGGCCGAGCCTGACCTGGAGCCGTCGTTGAAGGCCCGGCTGGCGTTCGCGGAGCAGAAGGTGGCCGAGGTGGTGGCGCTCGCGCGGGCGGGGTTCCATGGGGCTTCTCCGGTGGATCCGTCTGTGGCGCTGCCGGGGCCCGTGGTGGCGGAGGGACGCAGCCCGTACGCCGTGCGCGCCGCGGCCCAGGCCGAGCACCTGCGGCTGCCCGCGCTGCCGATCACCACGATCGGGTCGTTCCCGCAGACCGGCGAGCTGCGCGCGGCCCGGGCGGCGCTGGCGGCGGGCACTCTCCCGGAGTCCGACTACGAGCGGCAGGTCGAGGCCGAGATCGAACGGGTCATCCGGGTGCAGGAACGGCTCGGGCTCGACGTCCTCGTGCACGGGGAGCCCGAGCGGAACGACATGGTCCAGTACTTCGCCGAACACCTCGACGGCTTCGCCGTCACCCAGAACGGGTGGGTCCAGTCGTACGGGTCGCGCTGCACCAGGCCGCCGATCCTGCACGGCGACGTCAGCCGTCCGGCGCCGATCACGGTGCGGTGGGCCGCGTACGCGCAGTCGCTCACCGGTAAGCCGGTCAAGGGCATGCTCACCGGGCCCGTCACCATCGTGGCCTGGTCGTTCGTACGGGACGACCTGCCACTCCGGGACGTCGTGTTCCAGGTCGCCGATGCCGTGCGCGACGAGGTGCGTGATCTGGAGGCCGCCGGGGTCTCGATCATCCAGGTGGACGAACCGGCGTTGCGCGAGCTGCTGCCGTTGCGGCGGGGGGCGCAGGCCGACTACCTGGAGTGGGCGGTGGCGGCGTACCGCAGGGCCACCTCTGGGGCCGGTGATCGGACCCAGATCCACACGCATCTGTGCTATTCGGACGCCGACCAGATCCTGGCCGCCATCGACGGCCTGGACGCGGACGTGACCACGATCGAGTCCGCCCGGTCGGGGGCCCGGATCCTGGGGGCGGTGGGGGCGTTCGGGCGGGGGCTCGGGCCCGGGGTGTACGACATTCACTCGCCTCGGGTGCCCGGAGCTGACGAGGTCGAGGACCTGCTCCGCAGGACGCTGGGGGTGCTGCCGGTGGAGCGGGTCTGGGTCAACCCGGACTGTGGGCTGAAGACGCGGACGTACGAGCAGGTGGAGGCTTCGCTGGCGAACGTGGTCACGGCCACGCGACGGGTACGCGAATCGCTCGGGGCGTGACGGCTCCTGCGCCGGCGGCCTTCCGCGACGAAGCCTGGCCGCCGGTGCAGGGTCGGCGACGGCTCGTTGGAGCCGGTGGCCAGGCCGGTCAGGGCGTGGTTCAGCGCGGGTCGTACGCCTTGGGCAGTCGCATGCCACGGTCGGCCATGATCTGCCGGACGCGGTTGGGGTAGTCCGTGATGATGCCGTCGATGCCCATGTCCATGAGGGCCTCTATGGTGGCGGGATCGTCGCAGGTCCACGGGATGACCTTCAGGCCACGGGCGTGCGCCTCCGACACCATCGTCTTGTCCGGGTAGAAGCGGAAGCCCGGGTCACCGATCTTCCCACTCTGCGGGAAGCCGTAGTTGGGAGACAGGGCCGTGACGCCGGGGATGGCGGCGGCCGCCTTCACGAAGTCGCCGTCATAGTCGTCAGCGTCAATGCCACCCAGCCACGGAGAGGCGCCGGGCTGGCCGACCTGGAGGAAGTCGTAGTTGGTCAGTGCCACCAGCGGCCACCTCGGCGCAAGCCGGTGCATTTCCTTCAGTGCGCCCCAGTCGAAGGACTGGATGGTGACCTGGTCCTCGATCCCCGAGGCGTGGATCTCCTCGAAGACCCGGCGGACGAACAGCTCGCGCGGCGCGGTCTGCTGCGGCGCGCCGGCCTCGACCTTGGTCTCGATGTTGAGCTTGACCTGCTTGGCATGGTAGCTCTTGACCAGGTTCAGGACGTCCTTGAGCTCGACCATCCGGAAGCCCTTGATCTGCTCCTGCTCGGGGAAACCAGGAAGCTGCTGATACCCGCAGTCCATCGTCTTGATCTGGGCCAAGGTCAGGTCTTTGATGAACTTGCCGACGTACGGGTACACCGGGTCGCCCGGCGTGAGCGGTGCGGTGTCCTTGCACTTCTGAGCGCTGATCTGGCGGTCGTGGTTGACGACGACCTTCTCATCCTTGGTGACGTGCGCGTCCAGCTCCAGGGTGCTGACCCCGAGGCGCATGGCCTTGCCGAACCCCTCCAGCGACTCCTCGGTCGTCAGGCCGAGGCCGCCGCGGTGGGCTTGCAGGTCGAAGTGGGTTTTCTGGGGTAGCACGCCGGGGTGATCGGCCGTTGACGCGTAGGCGGCTGCCGGCGCCGCGAGCGCGGGCACGAAGGCCAGGCTCACCAGGACATGGCGAAGGTGCATGGGGGTCCGTTCCTTAGGTCTATCTGGGCCCCACGACGCTAGGTCGTGGCCTGACCCCCGCTGTGGCCATGGCGTGATGGGGTCGTGAACGTTCGCGGAACGCGCAGCTCATCGCCCTACGATCACTAAGCTCAGAGCGTGCGAATTGACCTTGTCACGCTCGTCGTGGACGACTACGACCCGGCCATCACGTTCTTCGTCGACGTTCTCGGCTTCGATCTGGTCGAGGACTCACCGTCGCTGACGAACGACGGTCGTCCGAAACGGTGGGTCGTGGTCAGGCCGCAGGGAGCCGAAACGGGCATCCTGCTTGCCCGTGCCGACGGTGAGCGGCAGGCCACGATCGTCGGGGACCAGGTCGCCGGCCGGGTGGGGTTCTTTCTGCGGGTGGACGACTTCGATGCCGCCTGCGAACGAATGGTGGCCGCCGGCGTCGAGTTCGTGACCTCACCACGTGCGGAGCCGTACGGACGGGTCGCTGTGTTCCTCGACATCGCGGGGAACCGCTGGGACCTGCTCGGTCCGGCCTGATCGACCGCCAGCGGGTGAGGGCCTCATCCGGGGCAGATCCGGGTGGGCAATTCGACGGACACCTGCTTGCGGTCATCGTCGGTCAGGTCGCGCCCCAGCACCTCGCACACTCGCCGTTCCCACGCCGTCACGTCCAGCGGCAACACATCGGAGACGTATCCTTCCGTCTCGTCCCCGGCCCTCAGTCGGAGCAGCGTCCTGCCGTCCGCGGAGACGCCTAGGAACTCCTGAACCAGGGTGAACGTATAGGTGCCCTCGTACGTCACCCCATCGGGCCCGTCACCGTCTTCGGCGACGCCCAGCCCGTAGATGTGGATCTCCTTGTCGCTGATCAGGAACAGCTTGTGCTGCTGGTTGACGAACGTGGAGAACGTCCGATTGGTGGCGCCGAGACCGTTCTCCGAAACCGATCGCAGCGGGCCGAGCAGCTTCTTCAGCGGATGGCTGAGCCATACCTCCGGCAGTGCGCCGCTACGGAACACCAGCAGGTACCTGCCACTGGAGTCGAAGGTGAATCCCTCAATGGTGCCCGGCCCCATCTGCATCCGCCGCCCGCTGACCTCCTTCCCGGTCACCAGGTCGACGGTATGGATGTAGTCCCGCCCCCTCACGGCCACCAGGAGCTGGCCGGAGTTCCAGGGGCTGGGTTTTATTTGCCCGATGGTGGAACCGGGTCCCGTCAAGTCGAAACCGCTCTTGCGCCGTCCCGTCTTGACATCCCAGCGCTCCAACCGTCTCCCCGCACGCGTGAACAGTTCGCCGTTCTCGAGGAAGAAGTAGCTCAGTGGCTCCGTGTCCCCCGCGCTGTCGCGTGGCGGCATGGCCGTGGTGACCTGGGTGACGGTACGGAGCGAGGGGAGGGCACGCACGACCACCTTGTTGGCGGCCACCGGATCGGCGACATAACGCTCGTCCTCGCTCACTGCGGGCTCGCCGTAGACGTCCAGGCCGGGCGCGGTCGTGGAACGGTCCACCTCGGCGATCGTCCGCTGCCCCCCGCCCGTTTCGCTCACCCGGAGCTTCTTGCCGCCCTCGGCCTGAGCGACCATCCTGCACCCGTTGCACAGCAACGCCGGCTCGCCGAACCGTTCCTCCCGGTTTCTCAGCGAGGTGAGCACCACGGTGTCGCGTGTCATGGTCAGCAACGCCGGGGAGTCCGGCACGTCGACCAGGGCGAGCGGGCTCGGATCCTCCTGCGCCTCGATCCAGGTCGAGGACAGGCGCGAACCCTGCCGCAGGTCGACCAGTTCCCAGCCAGTTTGTCCCAGTATCATGCCGTATCGCCCGGAGTCGTCCACAGCGAAGTCTCGGCACGGCATCGCACTTCGATACCGCCCCTGCTGTGTCCCGTCGGGCAGTCGCAGCGCCGTGTACGTGGCGCTTTGACGGTTTTTTTCGGTCGAATTCGTGCAGACCACCGCGCTCGCGCCGTCGCCCGAGACACGGAGGCCGTCCGCCTTGCCGAGCCGCTTGAGGTTCACCTTCCGCCACAACGGCCGGCCCACGCTCGTGAGCACCCATACCGCACCGTCCCTGAGCGCGACGAGGGTTCTCTCGTCAGGGCCGAAACGTATCGACTCCGCGGCGAAGTCGAGCGTCCACGCCTGTTCGGGAGCCGTCACGCCGAGGGACTGAAACACCACCGTGCCCGGCCCGGTGGTCGCGATCCACCCGTCGTCACCGGACCGTACGATGTCGGCCCCCCGAGCGGGGAAGCCTTCAGGTTTCTCGCGGTTCTGCCGCGAGAGCGTGTGCCCGTCGTCCAGAGGCCAGCCATTACCCGGATCGACGCTGTGCCAGACCATGCTGCCGTCCTCGACGGCATACGCGACAAGGGTGCCGTCGGGCGACACGGCGGGCTGACTGGCGAACCCTCTGTAGGGCAGGTGCTGGAGCCGGTAGTCGCCGTTCGCCGAACGGACGTAGAGCGTCGCCGTACCCGAATCCGTGGTGCCGAGCACCACCCGTCCATCGGCGCTCGCGTCCACTCCGGCCAACAAGCCCAACGCCCCCGACGCGATCGCCTTCGTGTCCCGATGCTCGACGTACCGCTGGAGCAACTGGTTACGTGCATCCCAGGTCGGCGACGAACGAAACGCCTCGATCGCCAGCATCGCCGAAAGCCGGGGATCTCGTCTGGCCAAATCGGCCGCTGTTCGCGCCAGCGCTCTCGACCGCGCCTCAGCCGCCCGATCTTCGCTGACCTGTCCCTCACTGATCAGCATGGTCGTCAGGACGGCCAGCGCCATCAGCACCGCCACCGCGCCCGCCCACCCGGCACGTTTCCAGAACGACCTGGAGCGTTCGTGCCGGCGCCACCGGTCCAAATAGCCGAGCTCCGCCGCGTTCAGGTCCGCCCGTCGCTTGGTCAGCCACCCTTCGGCCTCCGCCAGTGCGCCCGATCTGGGCAGCCACTCCACGGTCTGGCCGGCCTGCTCCCAGCGCTCGACGTCTTCGTGCAACACGGCACGCCATTCCAGGAACCTGCGGTCCGCCGTCACCTGCTCGGCAAGTCGTGGCCAGCCGACGATCAGCGCCTCGTGGGCCAGCTCCACGGTCTCGCCCTCGTCCTCGTTGCTGCCCACCACGAGCAGGCGCCGGTCCGCGAGCGCCCGGGCGATCCGCCACTGATCCTCCGCCACATCCGCGCGTGGCACCACCCGCCGCAGGGCCGCCGCCTCACTGCCTGGCGACACCCGCACGAGCTGGGTCAGCAGTGCCTGCCCTACGGCCGCGTCCGATTTCGGAACGCAGTCCTGCCAGATGCCCTCGGCCTCTTTGGCCAGCGCCCCGCCTACGCCGTCGAGCCCCCCGTAGGCCTCGAAGGAGATCTGCCCATGCGACCGCTCCTGCCACAGCTTCTCCAGCACGAAGCCCAGCAGTGGGAGCGCGCCCGGCTCCTTCCCGGCGTCGTCCAGTATCGTCTCAACGAGCATCGGGGCGTAGTCCACCGCCGGAATCCCTTCGAGCGGTCGCTCGATGACCTCCTTCAACTGCTCGCGGCGCATTGGCGTGAGCGCGTAGACGGCGCGGCCCAGTGCGCTCCCCAGCGCGGGATGGGACAGCCCCGCCCCCAGGAAATCGGCCCGCAAGGTGAGCAGTACGCGCATGTCATCCGGCGGCCGGGCGGGGAACAGCACTTCCGCGGCGTCCTGCCCCTCCTCTGGCGGGCAGACGAGCAGCTCCTCGGCCTGGTCGACGACGATGAGCAACCGCTTCGCCTGGGAGCCGCGCAGGACCAACGGCGCGATCTCGCCCAGTCCCTCCTGTTTCAGCGCCTTCCGCACCTCTCGGGCCTTCGACAGCGCCTCCGCACCCGTCAGACCGGGATGCAGGAGTGCGGACAATCCGGCGCCGAGTGCGGACAACAGGGAACGTCCGGTGGACGGCCGGACAACGACGACCTCGTACGCGGCCCGCCGCAATAGCGGCACCACACCCGCCAGGGCCAGCGAGGACTTACCGCACCCCGACGGTCCGACCAGCGTGACCTGCGGTTGCCTGCGGACAAGAGCAGCGACCTCCTCGGCCTCGGTCTCCCGTCCGAAAAAGACCTCCGCATCGTCCTCGGAGAAGGCGGACAGCCCCCGGAACGGCGATCCAGGACCTATCGCATCCGTCAGTGACGGCACAGCCTCTGTCAACGTGCGCGTGGGAATGACAAAGCCCTGCCGCGTCCCCCCAGGCTGAGCGGCCACCACCATGCCGACCACACCGCCGAGTGCCTCGTCCCACACCGGGCCCCCGCTGAAGCCTCCGGTGAGGGGGACGTCCGACGGGCCGTCCAGAGAGCACTGCACCCATCCTTGCGCCGTACGCCCGCGCAACCGTCCAGCATGCCAGACCCCATCCGCCAGCCCTTCGGGAAAGCCCGGCACGCGCACCTTGTGGTCCCAGAGGTCATCCGCCTCCACCATGTGGAGCGCCCGGGCGCCGGGCATCCCGGCGTCCAGCCGCAGCACGGCGATGTCTCCGCTGTCGTCGTCGGCCGCGGGGATCCAGTGCTCGACACGGGTGCTCGCGACCGGCGCCGCCCCTGGCCCGGTGAACGGCAACTCCAGAGTGATCCGGGCATCCGGTGAGGGCGATTCCTCCGGTGGCAGGCGCAGCGCGCCGGAGACCACATGCGCGCACGTGATGGCGAGGTCGGGCGCGATCAGAAAGGCCGCGCCGGCGACCGGAGCGTTCCGACCGGAACCGCGGACACGCAGGGTGGCGCGGTTGAGCACATCGTCCCCGTTGCGTCCCGCCACGACTCCATGACCTTTCGCCCGTCACATCTCACGTCCGGCTCCTCACGGAGAGTATGGCCAGGGACCGGCCTTCACGCTTTGCCTTTCCATGACAAAGTCACGGCGAAGTTGGCGTCCGTGGCGGTGCTGGCGATCACCACGTCCGCCTCAGCGGAGAATGTGACGCCGAACTCCACGGTGATCTCATCCGGTGCCTGCGGCAGCTCTCCGAAACTGGCGACGAACTTCTCGGCCACCGGTCGAATGGTGTCGAGCATCTCGCCGAACGACCGGGACGCTCGGGCGACCGCCCGCCCGGCCCGGCCGACGCGGACCGGGGCATCGCCGTCCCTGTCCTGAATCTCCACCTTGACGACGTGGCCTTCCTCGCCGACCGGCAGTTCCACCACACGCATCGAGCCCACTCCCGTCTGACCGGAGGAGCCGCGGCACCCGCGGTGCCGTCCTGACTCCTCAACTCGTCCAGGGCCATGTGACCACGACGTCGATCCGGCGCGCGTCGACTTGCCGTGCTTTCCCGTGATGCGCAGGGACTCGTGTCCACCTCGATGAGGCGCTCAGGCGTCGTGACGCTCGCGAAACTCCTCGACCGTCATGCCGAACAGGAACTCGTCGTCGTAGCGTCCCGCGGCGTAGCGGCTCCTGCGCCGGCGGCCTTCCTCCACGAAGCCCAGCCGCCGGTGCAGGGCCAGCGACGGCTCGTTTGAGCTGTAGACCCACGCCTCGGCCTTCTGGAAGCGGCGCTCGAAGAACATGTAACGCAGCAGGATCACGATGGCGTCGCTGGCATAGCCCTTGCGGTGGTGCGGCGTGCCGATGCCGATCCCGTAGGCGAAGGTGCCGTGGACGCGGTCGATCTGGTGGGTGTTGATCGAGCCGACGGGGGCGTTGCCGTCCCTGGTGGCGATCACCAGATTGATCTCGTCGAGGTCGGACTCCTCCTCGGCCTGCTCGGTCGCCTGCTTCTTCGCCTGGGCGGCCGAACGGGGCGGGTGCAGCCGCCAGCCGTTCCTGACCGCGTCGGAGTCCTCCTCGAAGGCGAAGAACGCCTCCCAGTCCTCGGGCTCTTTGGCGCGCAGGCGCACACGCTCGCCGACCCATGCCGATGTCATGTCCGGCAGCAAAGCATGCCGCCGCTGCTCGTCGCGAACGGTTTTCGCGGCGAGTCGGGGGATGGCATGACGTCGGGACTCTCGTTGACATCAACCTGACTTGAGGTTGCACCGTAGGGGCCATGGAAAGCTTCGAGATCGGCGTCATCCTGCCCGGGATCGCCGTACAGCGTCGGGACGGCTTCGATCTGCGGGAGGCCGCCCGGCACGCCGAGGACGCCGGGCTGGACGGCGTGTGGCACGGCGACCATCTGGCCGTCGGCGGACCGACCCTGGACGCCTCGATCGCGTTGGCCACCGCCGCCGCGGCCACCGCCAGGATCAGGATCGGCGCCAGCGTGTTCGTTCCCGCGATCCGGCCCGTCGCCTGGGCCGCCAAACAGATCGCGACCCTCCAGTACGTGTCCGGCGACCGCCTCGTCCTCGGGGTCGGTTCGGGAGGCGGGCCCGAGCAGTGGGCCGCGGCGGGGGTTCCGTACGGCGAGCGCGGTGGGCGTACCGACACCGCCCTGGAGTTGCTCCCCCGGCTGCTGGCGGGCGAGGCGACCCGGCTGCGTGACGAGCCCGGGGAGCCCGTGGTCGAGCTGGCGCCGGCCGTGGCGATGCCGCCGGTGTGGGTAGGCAACGCCTCCGCCGCGGCGATCCGGCGGGCCGCCCGGCTGGGGGACGGCTGGTTCCCGTCCCTGATCTCGCCCCGCGAGGTCGCCGAGGGCGGGGCGCGGCTGGCCGAGCTGGCCGCCGCGCACGGCCGGCCCGCTCCGGTCATCGCCATCGGGGGCGCCGGCGCCCTGGGGAGCGGGCCCGGTATCCCGTCGCGGGAAGAAATCGCATCCGGCATCAGCGGCGGTTATGGGCGTCCGCTGGAGGAGGTCAGGGAGATCCCGCTCACGGGGCAGCCCAAGGAGGCCGCCGAGAGATTGGCCGGCTATCGCGACGCCGGGGCGCGGCACGCGATCATCGGGATCTCGGGTGGTGACTGGCGAGCTCAGGTCGATTTGCTGGCGGAGGTCCGGAGCCTGCTGCGTTAGGCGAATGTCCAGGGGAGATGGGTCAGCGCGGCGTCGGCGTAGTGGCGAGGCCCCGTGCTCAGGCCGTAGGCGAGGTCCTCGATCAGGGCGCAGCGGGCGTAGAAGAGCACTCTGGCCCGGTCCTGGTCGTCCAGCGTGAGGTCGTAGTGCGACAGTGTCAGGGCGAAGACTTCCGGGCCGAGGTCGCGGTAGATCAGGGCGAAGTCGTGGGCCGGGTCCGTTATGGCGGCGTCCGTCCAATCGATGATGCCGGTGATCGAGTTGGTGGCCGTGTCCACCAGGATGTGTTCCGCGCCCAGGTCGTTGTGGCAGAACCGCAGCGAGCGGGGCTCGTCCGGCGGGGTCTCGCGCAGGAAGCGCTCCACCAGGGGGCGTTGGGACTCCGGTACGTGGCCCTGCACGTCCCGGTAGTCGAGTTCGGCGTCCTGCAGGAGGGTCGGCGCCGGGTAGACGTCCAGGGGCGCCAGGTCCCGCAGCTCCGACGGCGCGAGTCCGTGTAACGCGCTCAGGAGGCCGCCCAGTGGCTCCGCCAGGCGCTCGGGGACGCTCACCGGGTGCTGGTCGAGGGGCTCGCCGGGGAGTTTGCGGTACGCGATCACGCCGGACTCGTCGTCGGCGAAGACCACTTCCGGGACCGGCAGCGGGGACAGCTCTCTGACGGCCGCCAGGAGGGCTACCTCCTGCCGGTTCGTCTCGGGGTCGGCCGCCTTGCTCCGTCGTACCAGCAGCTCGTCGTTGACCTCGTAGACCAGGTTGTCGAGGCCGTGGCCGAGCCGGCGGATGGAGCGCACCCGATAGTCGGGAAGGTGGCGGGCCAGCAACGTGCGGATGTCGCCAGTCACAATCCGTACATTAAGCCCGGCATGTCGGGTGTGCGAGTTATTTCAGGGCTCCCGAGGTCAGGCCGGACTGGATCTGGCGCTGGAAGACCGTGTAGACGATCAGCATGGGGAGGATGGCCAGGGTCAGGGCGGCGAAGAGGGCCGACCAGTCCTGGTCGTATCCGGCGGCGGTGGAGATGTCGGCGATGCCCTGGGTCAGCACCCATTTGTCCCGTTCCTGCAGCAGGACCAGCGGCAGCTGGTACTGGTTCCACTGGCCCAGGATGTTGAAGATGGTGATGCTGATGATGCCCGGCTTGGCCATCGGGAGCATGATCTGGAAGAAGACCCGCGTGTGCGAGGCCCCGTCCACCATCGCCGCCTCCCCCACCGCCGTCGGCAGCGTACGGAAGAAGGCCGACAGGAAGAAGACCGTGAACGGCATCGAGTACGCGATATAGACCAGCACCAGCCCGGCATGCGTGTTCAGCCCGATGAACGGCCCGATGACCGGCACGTTCCCCATGTTCTGGACCACGAAGAACAGCGGCGTCAGGGCCAGATACACCGGGAACGCCAGCCCGGAGACGAACAGCAGGTACACCGCCCGGTTGCCGCGGAACGGGTAACGAGCCAGCACGTACGCCGCCATCGACCCGATGAGCATCGTGCCGAACGTACTGAATGCCACGACGATGACGCTGTTGAGCATGTACTGGCCGATGTGCGCCTGTTCCCAGGCCCTGGCGAAGTTGTCCCAGCGCAGCGAGGCAGGCAGGGACCAGGCGTCACCGAAGATCTCGTCCTCGCTCTTCACCGAGGCCAGGAACGTCCACAGGATCGGCACCATCACCAGCAGCGTCCAGATCAGCAGCGCGAGGTGCGTCAGCACCCCGAGCGGGCCGAGCCGCCGCCGGCGCTCCTCGCGGGCGATCTTCCGCGAGTTCGCCGCCGTCCACGAGATCATCGTAGTCATCAGTACTCGATTCGTTCGCGCCGCGACAGGCGCAGCGAGAGGATCGCGAAGCCGACGGTGAAGAAGAACATCACCACGCCCAGCGCCGAGGCGTACCCGAAGCGGGAGTACTGGAAGGCGTTGCGGTAGATCTCGGCGGCCATGACCGTGGTCGACCAGTCCGGGCCGCCGTGCTGGTCGGTCATGACCCACACGATCGCGAACACGTCGAGCGCCAGGATGCCCAGGTAGACCCAGGCCACCTGCACGGTGTCCCAGAGCAGCGGCAGCGTGATCCGGAAGAAGAGACTCGTCCGCCCTGCCCCGTCGATCTGCGCCGCCTCGAACATGTCCTTCGGGATGGAGGCCAGCCCGGCCGAGAACAGCACCACGTAGAAGCCGACCGCCTGCCACACCATGACGCCCAGCACTGACCAGAACGCCACGTCAGGATCGGACAGGAACCCTACCGGTTGGATCCCGAGCGCCATCATGGGGCCATTCAGCATGCCGCTGCCGTCCGGCCGGAACACCTGCTGGAACAACACCGCCACCACCGCGACGGCCAGGACCTGCGGGAAGAAGAAGACCACCCGGTAGAACCGCGACCCGCGGATCCCCGTCACGCCCTGCGCGCCGCCCACGTTCAGCAGGAAAGCGAAGAACAGTGCGATGACGATCGTGATCAGCGGCAACAGCACGAGCAGCGCGCCGTTGTGCGTGACCGCCTTCCAGAAGATCCCGTCGCCGAAGAGGCGCTGGAAGTTGTCCAGGCCGATGAACGTGGGCGTGGCCGTCACGCCGCGCCAGTCCGTCATCGCGATGTAGAACGCCTGGAGGTACGGCGAGATCACGTAGACGACATAGAGGATCACCGGGGCTGCCAGGAACGAGGTGATGAACAGCCCGCGGCGATACCTGTTGAACATCATCAGCGCTGGTACTTCTTGATCGAGGAGTCGTTCTTGAGCTCGTCGGCCTTCTTCTGCAGGCGTTCGAGGTACTTGTCCGGGGTCAGGCGGCCGGACATGAGCTCGCCGGTGGCGGCGATGGCCTCGTCCTTGAGCTGGGCGTACCACGTCTGCCAGCGGTAGTAGACGACGTTCGCGCCCGCGTCGGCGAACGACTTGGTCGCGCTCGCGGCGCCAGGGGAGAGTTGCCGGCCCTCGCCGGCGCCCTTGACGACCGAGACCGTCTTCACCATCTCGCTGAAGTCGCCGGCCGCCTTCTTCGACAACATGGCCCGCAGGTACTCCATGCCGCCCTGCGGGTTGGGGCTCTTGGAGGGGACGATGAAGTTCTCGCTCGGCTGGCTGTGCAGGGTGCCGTAGGGCAGCTTGTCCGAGCCGGTGATGTCGGGGATCGGGAACATGGCGTACTCGAAGTCGGCCGGGGTCGTGGTCTTCTGCTCGTTCTCCAGCCAGGAGCCGGAGGGCAGCATGGCGACCTTGTACTTGTTCTGGGCCGTCTGCGTCTGCACGTGGTCGAGGCCGGCGGTGCCCTCCATGAGGTATTTGGCGCCGATCTCGGCCCAGGCCGTGGCCGAGGTCTTCATCGCCTCGCTGGTCCAGGCGCCGTCCTCGAGGTTGTCGATGTTGACGAGCACCTCGTTGCCGCCGATCTTCGCGGCCATCGTGAGCAGCGGCTCATAGAGATATTGCGGGAACTTCCCGGCATAGGTGAAAGGTGCCATCTTGCCGGACTTTTTGATCGTTTCGCAGAGCTTGAGGAACTCGTCCCAGGTCTTGGGCGCCTCCCAGCCGTTGTCGCGGAAGGCCTTCTGCGAATACCAGATGCCGAAGATGTAGTTCACATAGCCGAGCACGCTGAACGTGCCGTCGTAGGTGCCGAGGTCGATGACCGCCTGGTCGATGGTGTCCCTGACCTTGGTGTTCGGGTCGTCCCAGCTCGGCGCGTCGAGCAGCGGGGTGAGGTCCTGGAGCTGGTTGTCCTGGGCGAGCGCGCCGAAGTCCATGGCGTTGGCCCCGGAGTTGTCGATCACATCCGGGGGGTTGCCTCCGGCGAAGCGCGGCTGGAGGATCTTCGTGATCTCCTTGGTCGCGTTGTGCTTGATCTCGACGCCGGGGTGCTTGGTCTTGAACAGCGGCTGGTGGATGTTCTTGGCGTAGTCCTGGCCGAAGCCGCCGTCGAAGATCCAGACCTCCAGCGGCTTGTTGCCAGCCACGCCGAACGGGTTCGCCGCGCTGGTCGCGACCGGCGCCGACGACGACGTGGCCGCGGGTGGGGCGGCGGGCGTGGCACACGCGGCCAGCGCCCCTGCCACGGGCACGAGTGCGGCGCCGCGAAGGAGCTCTCGCCTGCTGATATGGGGGGTGTCGGGCATTGTGACTACTCCTGACTCTTCATGATCCGCGTCGGATGCGTCCTGCGTAGCGGCTCTCCAGGGCCTTGTTGTGCTCGTCGCCGCCGGTCACGTTGACCGACAGGTAGATGGGTGGCGTCTCGCCCATGGCCACGAGCTCCTGCACCGCCTCGGTGACCACCATCTGCGCCAGCAGCGCGGAGGTGATCGTGGAAACCGCGCCGTAACTGCCGCCGCCGGGCAGGTCGAGGATGGCGTCCCCGTACGGCGCGCCGTTGTCGAGTACGACGTCGGCCAGGTCGAGCAGCTTGCCGCCCGACGGGTGGCGCGAGGTCATCCGCATGCTGTGCTTGACCGAGGTCAGCGCGATCAGCGGATGGCCGCGTTCCTTGACGATCGTGGCCAGCTCCACGACCGTGCCGTTCACGCCCGAGCTGGAGATCAGCACGAACACGTCCTGGGGCGCGACCGGGGCCAGCTCGTAGATCTGGTGCGCGACGGCCGGATCCCGCTCCAGCTCCGGGGTCAGCACACTGGCCGGCTGCCCGCCGTACAGCACCAGGTCCTTGGGGGTGAGGCGGTTGCTGGGGACGAGGCCGCCGGCCCGTCCGGCGATCTCCATGGCGATGGCCTCGGAATGCCCCGAGCCGAACGCGTTGACCACGCCGCCCGCCCGGATCGAGGCCACGAGCAGCGCGGCCGCCGCGCGTACCGGCTCTGCCTGGCTTTCCGCGACCTGATGTGCCAGGTCGAGGACCTTGGATGCGAATGTCATTCAGCCTCTCTCCACCCGATGGCTCTCCACGGCGCTGATCGTGCGCTCGAACGCCTCGTTGGTGCGTTCGTAGGTCCGCTGGGCGACCGCCACGTAGACGGCGTCCAGCACGAACAGCTGCGAATGGACGGCGGCCAGCCCGCCGAGCCGGAACGTGGTCTCCCTGCTGGCGGTGGTCAGCACCAGATCCGCCAGCTCGGCCAGCGGGGAACGGGCGAAGGAGGTGACCGCGACCGTCAGCGCGCCGTGGCTGCCCGCCTCCGCCAGCGACTCCATGACCTCGCGGGTGCGGCCCCGGTGGCTGATGCCGATGGCCACGTCGCCCTTGCCGAGCAGCGCCGCCTCCGACAGGGCCACGTGCGCGTCGCCCGCGCTCCAGCCCGGGATGCCGATCCGCCGCAACCGGCCTTCCAGCATAGTAGCCACGTTACCGCTGGTAGAGACCCCTACGAGCAGCACACGCGGGGCCGCCACGATCGCGTCGGCCACCCTCGCGACCACGTCGAGGTCGAGTTGCGCGGCGGTGTCCTGGATGAGCCTGGTGTCGGCGGCGGCCATCACCTCGATGGCCGCGTCCAGCGGGTCGTCGGGGCCGATCTCGTGGCCGACGCCCGCGCCCCAGCCCGCCTGCGCCGCCCTGCCGGTCTCGGTGGCGAGCGCGACGCGCAGCTCGGCGTACCCGGAGAAGCCGAACGCCCGGCAGAACCTGGTCACGGTGGCGGGCGAGCTGCCCGCCCGCTCGGCCAGCGCGATGATGGTCGACCGCGCGGCCTCCGCCGGATCGCCGAGAATCACCTCGCCGACTCTGCGCAACGCCTCCGGCAAACCGGGTAGTTCTGTTTCGACTCGCCCAAGGGCTCCTGAAGTCACGAATATTCCTTCCGAATACTCGGTCTTCTGGCGAAAATTATTCTTGCTTCACGGTCCCGTCAACCCCCAGACTCGTTCCGTGACTCAATCGCTTGTGGTCGGTGTCGATGCCGGGGCCACCTCCACGCGGGTGGCCGTGCACGCGCTCGACGGCACCCGCGTCGGCTACGCGACGGCCGGGGCGGGCAATCCGACCGCTCACGGGCTGGCCAAGGCCGTGGCGGCGATCGACGCCGCGCTCGGGGAGGCGCTCGGGGGGCATGACGGGGGGCGGGTGGTCGCCTCGCTGGCCGGGGTCGCGGGGCACGTCGAGGAGATGCGGGCCGAGCTGGCGAAGGTCTGGGCGGATCATGGGATTCCGGGTGCGCCGAGGTTCATGGGGGATGTGGCGATCGCCTATGCGGCGGGGTCGCCGGAGCCCGACGGGGCGCTGCTGCTGTCCGGTACGGGGGCGGTGGCGGCCAGGATCGTGGGCTTCGACCTGGATGTGATCGCCGACGGGCTGGGATGGCTGCTCGGTGACGCCGGTTCCGGCTTCTGGATCGGGCGCGAGGCCGCCAAGGCGGTGGTCGACGCCTTCGACCGGGGCCCCGCAGAAGGCACGCTGGTCGCGCTCGTGGTGGAGCACTTCCTCGGCGGCGAGCGGCCCGCCACGCCGCGCGACGTCGCCGATCGCATCGTGCGGCTGGCGCAGGCCGACCATATGCGGCTGGCCGCGCTGTCCTCGCTGGTCAGCCGGGCCGCGGCGGCGGGCGACCCGATGGCGGTCAAGATCGTGCGGGAGGCCGCCGATCACCTGGTCGCCACGCTCAGGCGGGTGCACGTGTCCGGGCCTGTGGTGCTCGCCGGGAGCGTGCTGACCAGCCCCGGGCCGGTGCGGGAAGCCGTGACCCGGTTGCTGGCGGGCGAGACCGTGACGACAGCGGGCGACGCGGCGGGCGCGGCGGCCTGGCTGGCGGCTCGCGACCTGCTGCCGGAACCCGGCAGGAAGGCCCTGCACGCCGCCTTCACCGCCGGTGCTTAAGTGCGCGGCCCCGTGGTCGCGTTCCCCGCCGTCAGCCCTTGACCGCGCCCGCCGTCAAGCCCGTTCCGACGCGGCGCTGCAGGAACAGGAAGAGCAGCAGGGCGGGCAGCGCGAACAGGCTGGCGGCGGCCATCGTGGCGCCCCAGTCGGTGCCGAACACGTCCCTGAACGACGACAACCACACCGGCAGCGTCCTGCGGGACTGGTCCTTGATGATCAGCACGTTGACGAACGCGAACTCGTTCCACGCCGTGATGAACCCGAACAGCGAGGTCGCCATCAGTCCGGGCGCCAGCAGCGGGAACACCACCCGCCGGAACGCCACCATCCGGCTGCACCCGTCCACCTGCGCCGCCTCCTCCAGCTCCAGCGGGATCGCGGCCAGGAACCCGCGCAGCGTCACGATCGTGAACGGCAACGTGATCATGAAGTACACGCCGGTCAGCATGGCCAGCGAGTCCAGCAGCTCGCTGTCCCTGGCGATGATGAACACCGGCACCAGCAGCGCCTCCCACGGCGCCATCTGCGCCGCGAACACCGCCACCACGAACACGCCTCTCCCCCGCCATCGCATCCTGGTCACCGCGAACGCCGCCAGTAGCGCCACCACCAGCGCGATCAGCACCGCGGCCACCGTGACCAGCAGGCTGTTGCGCCAGTAGGTCCAGAACCCCGGCGCGTTGATCGCGGTGACGAAATGGTCGAGGGTCGGGTCGGCCGGCCAGAACGTCGGCGTGTCGGCCTGGATGTCCCTGGTCGGCTTGAACGCCGTCAGGAACATCCAGTAGACCGGAAAGATCGTGACCACCAGCACGACGACCGCCGAAGCGTTGAGCGCGAGCCTCTTCATGAGCGCACCATTCGACGCAGGTTGCTGACCAGGGCGACGGCGAGGATGACGACCGTGAGCATGGCGACCGCCGAGCCCAGGTCGTAGCGGTGCAGCACGCGGGCGATCTTGAACGCGTAGACCGGCAGGGTGGTCGTGGCGCCGTCGGGACCACCCTGGCTGAGTACCCAGATCTGCGGGAAGCACTTGGCCACCCAGATCACCTCCAGCGAGGCGACCAGCGCGAAGAGCTGCCTGAGCATCGGCACGGTGACCTTCCAGAACACCTGCCAGCCGGTACCGCCGTCGATCCTGGCCGACTCGTACAGCTCGCCCGGGATCGTGGTCAGCCCCGCGTAGAGGGTGAGCGCGGCGAACGGCACCGACTGCCACACGACCAGGACCACGAGTACGGCGAACGTGGCCGTCCCGTTCGCGAACCAGGCGTAACCCTGGAAGGAGTCGAACCCGAGCGCCACCAGCAGCCAGTTGACCACCCCCAGCTCCGACTGGAACAACCACTGGAACACCGTGGTCGCCGCGATGATGGGGGTGGCCCAGGCCAGGGCCAGGGCGCTCATGAGGGCCAGGCGCAGGCCGCGGCGCAGGCGTACGAGCATGAGGGCGACGCCGGTGGACAGGACCACGATGAGCACCACGTTGATCGCGGTCCAGCCGAGCGTGCGCAGCAGCACCTGCCAGAACTCCGCGCCGGACAGGAGCTCGGCGTAGTTGTCCAGGCCGACGAGGGTCGCGCCGCCCCTGATCAGCTCGCCCATGCGGAAGTGCTGGAACGAGATCACCGCCGCCTTGAGCAGCGGATAGAGCAGGAGGAAGGCCCCGCCTGCCACCGTGGGCGCGATGAGCAGGTAGGGCCAGTACGAGCGGTTCCCAGCCCGCATCAGGATCCGCTGTTCAGGGTCGTGGTGATCGACTCGGACACCTTCTTCGCCTCCGCCGCGGGGTTTCCGCCGGTGAGCACGGCGGTCATGTACTGCTTGATCACCGAGGTGGCCTCGACGGCGGCCCAGTTGGGGGTGTTCGGGGTGGCCCGGCCGTTGGCGGCGCCGGTGGCCATCGCGGCGGTGCCCTCGTCGCCCGACAACACGCCGGCCAGCGAGGTACGGTTCGGCACGAAGCTCATCGTCTTGGCCAGCTCGGTCTGGAACTGCTCGCCTGCCAGAGCCTTGACAAGCTCGTACGCCTCCTCCTGGCGCTTCGAGGCGGCCGGGACGATCAAGTCGGAGCCGCCGGTGAAGACGGTGCCCGGTTTGTCGGCCGTCTTACCCGGGATGGGGAAGAAGCCCAGCTTGTCCTTCAGCTTGGCGTCCACCTCCAGGACGCGGGCGGCGACGCCGGGGACGGCGATGATCTGCGCGACCTTGCCCTGCGCGAAGACCTCGTGCTGGGGCGGGTTCGCCTCGTCGGCGTCCTTGGGGCCCTTGCCGAGGGCCTGGAGTCGCTGGTAGAAGTCCATGCCGGCCAGGGCCTGCGGGGTGTCGAGGGCCCCCTTCCACTTGCCGCCCTCCTGGACCGCCAGGTCGCCGCCCTCGTCCCAGACGAAGCCGGCGAGGGCGTACCAGGTCTGGCCGGTCAGGTAGATGCCCTGATTACCACCTTTATTGAGATTTTTCGTGATATTTAGCCATTCGTCCCGGGTTTTCGGCGGCTCCTTGATGCCCGCCTGGGCGAACAGGTCCTTGTTGTAGACGACCACGCGGTTGGCGGCGTACCAGGGGATTCCGTACTGCTTGCCGTCGATGTTCCCCGGCTGGGCCAGGCCGGGCAGCCAGTCCTCGCCCTTGAGGTCGGCGATCTTGGCGGTCAGGTCCGTCACGCCGCCGCTGGCCGCGTACTGGGCGACCTGCGTGTTGCCCACCTCGATCACGTCGGGGGCGTCGGTGCTGGCCAGGGCGGCGGTGACGCGTTCGCCGATGCCGTCCCACGCCTGGATCTGGAGGTCGAGGTCCACGCCTTTGTGCGCGGCCTCGTACTCGGTCTCGAACTTCTTCAGCAGGTCCTGCGTGACGCTGCCGTCCATGATCCAGACGGTCAGCTTCGCGGGGGCGCCGCTCGCCTGCGCCCCGGGCGCCGGCTCGCCGCCTGTGCCGCACGCGCCGATCGCGAACACGGCCACCAGGGCAAGGATGCGGTTCTTCATGGCGTTCCTTCTGATGGGGGGTGCCTGCGCCCGCGAGGGCGCAGGGCTTGTCATGGGTTCGGGACGGTGTCCCTGAAGGCGGTGCCGGCGGAGCGCAGGGAGGCGACCCGGCTCTGCACGTCGGCGGGCGAGACGACCTCGTTCTTGCTGTAGTACAGCCAGTCGACCTGCTGCCGGTACGTACGCGTCCCCGTGGCCCCCTGGAGATCGATGAACCACTGGTTGAACATGATCCACATCGGGGTCTCGGGATAGTAGATGTCACCGTGATCGGCGAACAGGCGGCCGTCCACGTAGTACTTGATCCGGCCGCCGGAGACCTGGATGACGAGGTCGTGCCAGCCGGCGAAGCTCGCGCGCTCCTCGGTGTGGGTGTTCACGGCCTGCCAGGGGTCGCCCTGGTAGGTCTCCCAGCTCGTGGCGTAAAGGATGTTGGAGGGCTCGCCCCAGCCGCCGTTCGGCAGGTACTCGAAGTCGAGCTCGCCGTAGTCGGGGTCCAGGTTGTAGCGCAGCGGGGTGATGGTGAAGAACGTCTGCACCACGTGCTCGCCGTCGGGACCGCTGCTCGGCGCGTCGCTGAAGCGCACGCGAGCGGCGTAGGTGCCCTCGTGGAACTTGCGGTTCGTGGTGGACAACTCGGTCTGTACGGTGCCCGCCGCCGTGCCGTTCGTGGAGGAGTCGAGCGTCAGCAGGCCGCCCGGGAACGAGACCGCCGACGGCGACCAGGTGGCCCCCGGCACTCCCGGGCCGCCCGAACTGGAGCGGACCGTCCAGCCGCGCTGGGCCAGGAGCGGGTCACTGGAGTTCGTGTACGTGAAGTCGTCGAACAACACGCCCCCCGAACCTGGGGGAACGGTCGGGGTGACCGTGGGGGTCGGGTCCGGGTCGCTGCCCGTCGGCTTGCCCCAGGCGAGCTGGCCGTTGACGTACACGGTGACCTTGTCCCAGTTGGCGTAGCTCGTCTGGGGGCCGTAGGAGTAGTCGTCGCTCTGGGTGAAGGTCTGCCAGTCCGCGCGGTAGAAGCGCAGTTGCATGTCGCCGGTGTTCCTGGCGGGGGCCAGGCTGCCGGAGGTGAAGCCCACTTCCAGGTACTGGGCGGCGCCCGACTGGCGGACGAACTGCCCGGTCACCGTCGAACAGCTCACCACCGCCCAGGAGCAGGCGAAGCGGTAGGTCTCGGTGCCGGTGAGGTAATAGCGGATCTTGACCTGGTTGAGCGGGATCGTGGTGGTGCCGTCGTTGAAGAGCTGGAGCCAGGGCTCGGCCTGGGCCGTGGTGGCACCGGGGGAGCTGGTCCGGTACTGGAGGCGTACCGACTGGGCGGCGTCCGCCGGGACGGCCAGGGCTACGGCCGCCAGGACGACGGGGATGGCTAAGGAGAGTAGGATTTTTCCGAAATTTCGGGACATGGGTGTGGTTCTCCTTGGTTGTGCGGTCCCCCGAATTTCGTGCATGCCGAACAGAGGTGATGGCGCCCAAATGATCAGACGCCGCTGGTCAGGCGCCTCGGCGGATGCGGCCCGCGTACCGCGCTTCGAGCTTGAGGTTGTGCGCGTCGCCCTCCGGGACGTTGGCCGAGAGGTAGACCGGTGGCACTTCGCCGGCTTCGAGCAGGTTGCGTACCGTCTGGGCCACGACGAGCTGCGCCAGCAGCGCGGAGGTGATGGTGGAGACGGCACCGGTGGCGCCTCCGTCGGGCAGGGGCAGGACGGCGTCGCCGTAGGGCGCGTGGTTGTCCAGGACGACGTCGGCCAGGTCGGTGAGCTTGCGGCCCGAGGGGTGGCGGGACGCGACGGCTTCGCCGTGGGCGCGCGAGGTGATCGCGATCAGGTCGTGACCGCGCCGCTTGACGAGGGTGGCGAGCTCGACGACCACGCCGTTCACGCCCGAGTTGGAGATGATGACGAACAGGTCGTCCTGGTGGACGGGGGCCAGATCGAGGATGGTGCGGGCGATGGAGGGGTCGCGTTCGAGGTCGTAGCGGTCGAGCTCGGATCTGGGGGCGTCGCCGTACAGGACGATGTCTCTGAGCGCGAGCCGGTTGGTGGGGACGAGTCCGCCGGCGCGGCCGGCGATCTCCATGGCGACCGCTTCGGAGTGGCCTGACCCGAAGGCCTGGATGACGCCGCCGCCGGTCAGCGCCTTGGTGAAGAGGTCGGCGGCTCGCGTGATCTCCGGGTCTTCCGGGATGGTCCGGACAAGGTGGGCGATGTGGTTGGCGAATGTTTGTGGGCTTACTTGCGGATTTATTGTCATATATCCCCTTCTGGTGGGCTCTGTTCAGAAAGACGGTGTTCGGGCAGCCGGTGGCCGGCCACTGCGCGGACGGTGACGTCGAAGGCCTGCTTGGTGCGTTCGTAGGTGCGTTGGGCGACCGACACGTACACGACGTCGAGCACGAGCAGCTGCGAGTGGATCGCGGCGAAGCCCTCGGACCTGAAGCTCGTCGCGCGGCTGGCCGTGGTCAGCACCAGCTCGGCCACCTCGGCCAGCGGCGATCTCGGTTGCGAGGTGACGGCCACGGTGATCGCGCCGTGGCTGCCCGCCTCCGCCAGCACCTCGATGACCTCGCGCGTCCTGCCGCTGTGCGAGATCCCGATCGCCACGTCGCCCTGCCCGAGCAGCGCCGCGTCCGTCAGCGCGCTGTGCGCGTCGGACCTGCTCCAGGTGGGTACGCGCATGCGCTGCAGCCGGTATTCCATCTCGCTGGCCACGGCCGCGCTGCTCGACACCCCGAACAACAACACCCGCCCGGCCCTGGCCACGGCCTGCGCGACCTTCTCGACCACGGCCAGGTCGAGCTGGTCGCCGGTCTCCTGGATCAGGCGGATGTCGTTGCCGGAGACGACGCCGAGCACGCGTTCGAGGTTGTCGTCGGGTAGGATCTCCTGGCCGATGTCGGTCTGCCAGGTCTGCTGGGCCACCCGGCCGGTCTCGGTGGCGATGGCCACCCGCAGCTCGGCATATCCGGAGAAGCCGAGAGCCCGGCAGAAACGCGTGATGGTCGCGGTGGACGTCCCGCTCCGCTCGGCCAGGTCGACGATGGTCAGCCGGGCGGCCTCGCCCGGGCCGCCGAGAATCGTGTCGGCCACCTTGCGCAACGCCTCGGGCATGTCGTGCTGCTCGGCCCTGATGCGGCTCAGTAGTTCCACGCGGTGAAAATTATGCTCAAGTCTTGGCGTCGTCAAGCATTTGGGCAATAATTTTTGACATGAATGGGGTTCTGGGCGTCGACGCCGGCGGCACCTCCTCGCGGGCCGCGCTGTTCACGCCGGACGGCACGCTGGTACGTCGCGGGCACGCGGCCGGCGCCAACCCGGGGGCGCTCGGGATGGATCGGGCCGCCGCCAACCTGACCGCCGCCGTCCGCGCCGCGCTGGGTTCTGCGCAGGTCAGCGCCGTGGTCATCGGCTTGGCGGGACACCCCGACCGCTGCCGGTCGCTGACCGAGCGGGTCTTTCCGCCGCTCGTGCCCGAGGCCGCGCCGGTGCGGATCGTCGGCGACGTCGTGACCGCCTTCGCCGCCGGCACGTCCTCGCCGTCGGGGACCGTACTCATCTCGGGGACGGGGGCCATCGCGGCAAAAATTATCGACCACAGGCCGGTCGCGACCGCCGACGGGTTCGGCTGGCAGCTCGGGGACGAGGGCTCGGCCTTCTGGCTCGGCCGCGCCGCCGCCCGCGCCACCATCCGCACCCTCGCCACCGCTCGGGGTGGCGACCGGTCGGGGGGTGGATTGCTCGCGGTGCTCGTCGTCCGGCATCTCCTGCCCGGATCGGCGGGCGGCGATGCGGTCGCGGAGCTCGCGGCGGCCGTGCACGCGCGGTCCCCGCTGGCGCTCGCCGAGCTGGCGCCACTGGTGAGCGAGGCCGCGCGGGGCGGTGATCCGGTGGCGGTGTCCATCGTCGCCGAAGCCGCGTCCCGGCTCGCCAAAACCGCCTCCGAGGTGCACGAACCCGGCCTGCCGATCGTGCTCGCCGGTGGCGTGCTCACGGCGGACGGCCCTGTACGGGAGGCCGTACAGGGCCATCTGGAGGGTGCCGTCACGGCCGGAGACCCGGCGGGCGCGGCGGCGTGGCTGGCGGCGCGCCCGTTCCTGGACCCACGAGAGTCCGAGGCGCGCCACCCCCGTTTCACCCGCCCGCGCTAGCCCGCGGACGGCTCGGTGGGGTTCTTCGGCAGGCGCTCCTGGGTCACCATCAGGCGCAGCACGCCGGCCTGCTCCGACTCTGCCCGCCAGACGCTCCAGTCGTCGCCGACCTTGGCCGACTGCTCTTCCGGATCCTGTAGACGGCCTCGAACCGGTTCTTCCGGTCGTCATCCACGGGCGATCCCCATGGTCGGCCTCCTCTTGCGCGGCATTGGGACACCCCGTAAATGTCGGAGGCACCATCAGCATTTCAGCTGATTTTTCACTTTGTGAGCAGGGCGGCGCTCCCGTAGCTGCCTCCGAACCCCGTCACCAGCGCCACCTCACGCCCCGCCCGCAGCTCCCGTACGGCCTGGGCAACATTGTTCAGCCCATGCACGTAACCCTCGGAGAGCAGGCCGCCGTGCGGGTTCACCCAGGCGTGCCGGCGCTCCAGCAGGTACGGGCCGAGGTCCGCGCGCTCCACCAGGCCGAAGTCCTCCAACTGCCTCGGTACGAGCCACGAATAGGCGTCGTACGGCAGCGCCACGTCCACGTCCGACGGCCGCATGCCGGACGCCTCCCAGAGCATGGGCGCCACGTAGGCGGAGAAGATCGCGGTCACGTCCGGCGCGCGGTCCATCGACGAGCAGCCCGGGCCTCCCCCGCGTACCACCGCCTGGACGCGCGGCCCGTCGAGCACGCCGCTGACCACCAGTGCGCAGGCCCCGTCGGTCTCCTGGCAGCAGTCGACCGTGCGGAGCGGGGTGCAGACGTACGGCCTGGCGAGGTATTCGTCGAGTTCGAGCGGCTCGCGGCGCAGGGCCCGGGGGTTGGCCTTGGCGTTGTCCCTGGACTGGGCGACGACGGCGTGCAGGTGCTCGGCGGTGAGGCCGGTGTCGTGCAGGTAGCGGGTCGCGGCCAGGGCGAACAGCGGGATCGGGCCCGCCAGACCGTACGTGTATCGCTCCTGGGGGCCGGTGGAGGCGGTGTTCATGCGCCTGCCGGAGCGGCCGTTTAGCGCCCGATATATCACGATATTTCGCGCTAAACCGGCGTGTATGAGCATCGCCGCGTCCCCCAGGATCGACGCCGCCTGTGTGCCGCCTCCCGCGATGTCGTTGTGCCAGCCCAGCCGCTGCATCCCCAGGGAGCGGGCGACCTGAACGACAGGCGCGGAGTCGTTCATGTGGTAGCTGAGCAGGGCGTCCACGTCGCGCGGCTCGATCCCCGCGTCCGCGCAGGCCGCCCGGCACGCCTCGACCGCCAGCTCCAGCTCGGTGCGCCCGGACTCCCTGCTCAGGGCCGTCATCCCGACCCCGGCCACGGCCGCACACCCCGCGAAGGGCTGCATGCCCCCTCCTCCGACCATCGCGCCGATCGCCCGCCACGCTACCACTCCAGGCAAGCGCTTGCTCGGCCACGGTTTCCGGGCGGCCACAATGGCAATGGCTTTCGTCCCAATGCCTTCGCCGCACGGCTGCGTGAGGTGGTGGACAGGGTGCGCGACCAGCCGGTTATCGGGATTTAGCCGGAAATAGGTAACTGAGTATCTTCACGGGAGCTATCCGCTCTTGTAATACGAAGGTGCGATCTCCCGATAGCCCATCATCATCACGCAGAGGTGAGCGATGGATCTACGCTACGTCCGGTACGCGATGGCGATCGCACGGGCGGGCAGCCTCCGCAGGGCGGCCGCCGCACTGCACATTGCCCAGCCCACGCTGTCGGAGCAGCTCAGGGCGCTGGAGAAGGAGATCGGCGTCGAGCTGTTCAGCCGTTCGTCGAGTGGCGTGCAGCTCACCGAGGCGGGCGAGGCGTTCCTGGCCCAGGCCACGGTCGCGGTCGACGCCTTCGAACGCGCCGTGGTCGCCGCCAGGAGCAAGGGCGTGACCGCGCGCCTGGGCGTGGCCGACGGGCTGGCGGACGTGGTCGCCCGCCTGCTCTCCCAGCTCCAGACCGCGCGCCTGCGCGTGACCCCGATGGGCACGGCCGAGCAGATCGTCTCCATCGTGGACGGCACCCTGCAGGCCGGACTCGGGTACGCGCCCGGCTCCCTGCCCAGAGGCGTGGCCCGCATGCTCGTCCACCGCTTCCCGGTACGCGTCCTGCTCCCCCGCGGCCACCACCTGGCGGCGTACGAGACGGTGTCGCTGGCCGATCTGGCGTCGGAGCCGCTGGTGATGCCGGAGTCCGACGCGGTGGCGGGGGCCCGCCGCTTCCTGGAGGCATTCGTCCGCCACCGCCTCCACCCCCGCCTCGGCCCCGCGGCGGCCACCCACGACCTGGTCGTCAACCTGGTGGAGGAGGGCGCGGGCTACGCCCTCTGCGTGCACGAAGGCACGACGATTCCGGAAACTTTGGCGTTTATCCCTATAAAAGAGGACGTCCCCCCGCTGGAAGTGGTCTTCCTCTGGAACCGCCAGACCGACGTGCACGAGCTCGTCAGCGCCGCCCGCCACCTGGCCCGCTCTGGATAGCGCTATTATCTACCGATGCGCATCTCCGAACTCAGCGTCAAGTCCGGTGTGGCCATCCCGACGATCAAGTACTACCTGCGCGAGGGCCTGCTCCACCAGGGCGAGCAGACGGCCGCGACGCGGGCCGAGTACGACGGGTCCCACCTGCGCAGACTCCGCCTGATCCGAGCCCTGCTCGAAGTGGGCAGGCTCCCCGTGGCCTCGATCAAGAAGGTCATCGACGCCGTCGAGGACGAGTCCCTCCCCATTCACGAGATGCTCGGCATAGCCCACTACGCCCTCGGCCCCACCGTCGAGCCCGAGCCCGGCGAGGACTGGCGGCTCGCCCGCGAACAGGTCGACCGTCTCATCACCGACCTGGGCTGGAACATCCACCCCGACGCCCCCACCCGCGACGAGCTGGCCCAGACCCTGGTCAGGATGCGCCAGCTCGGCCTGCCCATCGACCTGACGCCGTACGTCGAGGCGGCTCGCAAGCTGGTGTCGGAGGTCGAGATGGACACCATCCCGTTCCACGGCCCGCGCGACGCCGCCGTGGAGGCCCTGGTGCTCGGCACGGTCCTGTACGGCAAGGCACTCGACACGCTGCGCCGCCTGGCCCAGGAGTCGGAGTCCGCCCAGCGGCTCAACCCTCAGTCCTAGATCATCTCGTTCGCGCGCAGGATCTCGACGGCCTGCACCGTGATGGCCCCGCGCCAGTCGAGCGCCCCGGCAGGCGAGATGCGCGCGTAGTCGACCACCCACCCGCCGTCATCCTGCTGCTCCCCCGCCAGCCGAACGAGGTCCGCCGCGATCACCTCGGGCTCGAACAACTCGCGGACCGGCTGGCCGGGGTAGGGCGCGAAGTCCAGCGGCCGCAGCGCCTCGTGTTCGGTGCCGCCCTCGACGCGCACCCTGCCGTCCGCGGGGATGTAGCCGCCGAGCCGCTTGAGCAGGTCGGCCGCCCGGGGCTGGCTGTCGTACACGGCATCGAGGAAGTGGATGGCGAACGACAGGATGTACGCGTGCGGCCGCTCGTCGAGCGCCTGGATGGCGTCGAGGCAGTAGCGCGTGGCCTTCTCCAGCCACGGATGCGCGGCCACGGCGGCGTCATGGACGGCGACGCGGTGGGCGGCGGCCGCGGACACCGAGGTGATCTGCAGGGAGGAGACGGCCGAGTCGGCGCCCGCCCACCAGGGCGCGGTGCCGTCGGCGACGGTGATCGGCAACGCGAACGGCAGCCCGCCGTCGGGCAGCGTGACCGACTCCAGCCAGTCGCACAGCGCCACGGCCTGGGGCGCGGTGTGCGGGGCGATCTCCTCGAAGACCTCGAAGGCGTGCAACGCCGCCCCCGGCTGGCTCTCGGGTGCGCGCAGATCGGGCTCCAGGCCCCAGCCGTACCCGCCGTCCGGGTTGCGGTAGCCCTCCAGGGCGCCCAGTGTGGAAGCCGGGTCGCCCTCGCCCACGAGCAGGTGGAATCGGCGGCGGTCCAGCGGCCTGGCGTGCGTGGCCATGAAGCCGGGGATCGCGGCAAGGTTCACGTTCATGGCTTCATCGTGCCCAGATCGCCGCCGCGCGGTCTTGTAGGTTCCGGACACGCCCGCGAGCGCTAGTCCCTGACCGTGACCGGGCGCTTCAGCAGCCACAGCGCCGCGCGCTGGAGCAGCGTCCTGTGGATCTCGTTGTCGTACGACCTCGTGTCGTGGCCCAGTGCGTCGTAGAAGACCCGGCCCCGCCGTACCGAGCGCGCCCAGACGAGTGGCTGGCCGTTCGACGACGCCAGCGGCACCACGTCCGGCAGTACGTCGAGGTCGCTGTAGACCTCGTCCACCACGTCGAAGTCCCGCAGGCCCTCCACCACCGGGTGCGTCCCGTGCACCCGCACGCCCGTCCAGCCCAGCGGCGGGTGGTGGGACTTGGGCCAGGTCCAGCAGCCGCCCAGGACGCGCGGCCAGCCCTGCCAGTCGTCGAAGCAGATCGACGCCGAGTGCATGCACAGCAGCCCGCCACCCCGGTCCAGGTGGTCGAGCAGCGTGGTACGGGCCTCGGCCGGCAGGCCGAAGCGCCACTCGGCCCGCAGGTCGGCGAAGCGATCCTGGTCCATCTGCCAGCGCAGCGCGTTGACGGTGATGAGCTGGACCTCCGACGGCTCGCTGAGCGCGCCCGCGATGTCCTCGGTGATCTCCGACTCGACCCCCACCTCGGCGAGCACCTCCGCGAGCGCGGCCGACGTGGCGGCGAAGTCGTGGAACAGTCCTCCTGAAAGGATCAGATTTCTCGCCACTTCCCAACCTCATCATGCTTATCGCGCTATTTCCACCCAGGAACTGCCCCGGCACGCCACCCGATCCGGTGACGGGGCATGATGCCTGCCGTGGACTTCGAGGAATATCGCCCGATGCTGCTCGGCCTGGCCTACCGCCTGCTGGGCAGCATGTGGGACGCCGAAGACGTGGTGCAGGAGGCCTGGCTGCGGTGGCAGGGCACCGACCAGAGCGTGGTCAGGGAGCCGCGGGCGTTCCTGATGACCGTGGTCTCGCGGCTGGCCCTCGACCAGCTCCGGTCCGCGCGGGTCAAACGGGAGGCGTACACCGGGCCGTGGTTGCCCGAGCCGGTGATGACGTCGGAGGCGGGGCCGCTGGACACGGCCGAGCTGCGTGACACCGTCTCGTTCGCGACCCTGCACCTGATGGAGCGGCTCTCGCCGCCCGAGCGGGCGGTGTTCGTGTTGCGGGAGGCGTTCGAGCTGCCGTACGACGAGATCGCGGAGATCGTCGGCACCTCCGTGGCCAACGCCAGGCAGCTGCACCGCCGGGCCTCCGTGCGGCTCGCCGAGGGGCGCGACAGGTTCCAGCCCGCGGCGGAGGACCACGCCAAGCTGCTGGTGAAGTTCATGGCGGCGGCGAGCGGCGGGGACCTGGCCGCGCTCACCGAGTTGTTCCACGAGGACGTCGTGGCCTGGAACGACGGAGGCGGCAAGGTCAAGGCGGCGCTGCGGCCGATCGTCGGCAAGCGCAAGGTGGCGGCCTTCCTGGGCGGCCTGATCGCCCGCTACGACTTCACGGACGCGCGGGTGCTCGAGGTCAACGGCGGGCTCGCGATCTGGACCCGGATCGGCGAGGTGCACCAACTCGTCGTGATCGAGCCGCGCGACGGGCTCATCAAGGAGATCTACGGCGTGCTGAACCCGGACAAGCTCACCCGCGTGCACGCCGAACAATCGGCCACCGATCTATAGTCGCCCGTATGGATCTCGGCATCTCGGGCAAGGTCGCCCTCGTCACCGGAGGCAGCGCGGGCATCGGCCTGGCCGCGGCCAGGAGTCTCGCGCGGGAGGGCTGCGACGTCTGCGTCTGCGCCCGAAATCCGGAACGGCTCGCGGACGCGGTGGTGGAGCTGCAGGAGTTCGGCAAGGTCGTGCACGCCGTGCTGGCCGATCTGGAGGACCCGGCCGCCGCCCGGCGGGTGGTCGAGGAGACCCGCGACGTGCTCGGCCCGATCGACATCCTCGTGGCCAATGGGGGCGGGCCGCCGGCCGGCCGTTTCGAGGAGGTCGGGCTCGACGACTGGGACGTCGCCGTCCAGCGCAACCTGCTCGGCACCGTACGCCTGATACGCACGGTCCTGCCCGACATGCGTTCGCGCGGCTGGGGGCGGATCGTCACGATCACCAGCAGGTCGGCCCGCGAGGCGCTCGACGGCCTGGCACTGTCCAACGCCACCCGCTCGGCCGTGGCCGGTGTCGTGCGCACGCTGGCCCGCGAGGTCGCCGGGGACGGCGTGCTGGTCAACAACGTGATGCCGGGCCCGATCGACACCGAGCGATTGCGGTCGACCACGGGCGACGAGGAAGCGCTGCTCAAACGGGGCCAGAGCGTCCCGGTCGGCCGCATCGGGCGCGCGGAGGAGGTGGGGGACGTGGTGGCGTTCCTGGCCAGCGAGCGGGCCTCGTTCGTGAACGGGATCTCGATGCTGGTCGACGGCGGCGAAAGCCGCGTCATCGCCTGACGAGCGTCCCGACGATCGCGGCCGCCCAGGTCTCGTCCGCTTCCGGCAGGTCGACGTAGTACGACAGGTTCGCCCGGTGGAAGCAGGCGCCCATCAACATCGAGGCGGCGGCCTGCGCGTCCAGGCCCGCGTCGAGCCGGCCGCCCCGCTGCTCGGCCCGCAGGATCTCGGCCAGCGACAGAATCGGCAGGTGCGGCCCCGAGCCGGTCTCGGCCAGCATCGCCCTGAACCCCGTCATCAGCGAGGGGTCGGCCAGCACGCCGGAGGCGATGCCCGCGGCCCTGGTGTAGAACTCCAGCGCCGCCAGCGCGAACTCCTTGAGGTTCGCGGCCACGTCACCCTGCCCCCCGCTCAGCCGCAGCCGCGTCAGCGCGGGCCCGAGCGCGGGCAGCCGCTCCAGCAGGACGGCCAGGAAGAGCGCCTCCTTGCCGGGGAAGTGCTTGTAGAGCAGCGCCTCGGAACAACCGGCCTGCCGCGCGATCCGCCGGGTCGTCGCGCCCGCGATGCCGAACTCGCGAATCGCCTGCTCGGCGGCGTCGACGATGCGATCGCGGGTGCGCATCCGTTCATGATATGAGCGAGTGCTTACTGATGCCCCAGCGCATGACATCCTTTCATTTAGGGACCTGTGACGAAGGTGGGGGCGCGACAGCATGGACAAGCCGGTCATCGTGACGGTGGACGACGACCCAGGCGTGTCGCGGGCGGTCGCCCGTGACCTGAGACGCCGCTATGGACAGGAATACCGGATCGTCCGCGCCGAGGCGGCGCGGGACGGCATCGAAGCGGTCAAGGAGATGCGGCTGCGCGGCGACGAGGTGGCGGCGATCCTGGCCGACTACCGGATGCCGCAGATGAACGGCGTGCAGTTCCTCGAGGCCGCCATGGACATGTATCCGTACGCGCGCAGGGTGTTGCTGACCGCCTACGCCGACACCGACGCCGCGATCCAGGCGATCAACGTCGTGGACCTCGATCACTACATGCTCAAGCCGTGGGATCCGCCGGAGGAGAAGTTCTATCCGGTGATCGACGGCCAGCTGGACGCCTGGTTGCGTACCGAGCGGATCGAGCGGTCCGAGTTGCGGGTGGTGGGCGACCGGTGGTCGGCGCGGTCGTACCAGGTGCGTGACTTCCTGGCCCGCAACCACGTGCCGTACCAGTGGATGCTGGCGGAGGACCCGGAGGGCGCGCAGCTGGTGAAGGCGGCGGGCGAGGATTGCCACCTGCCGCTGGTCGTGACCGCCGACGGCGTCACGCTGGAGTCGCCCGACCAGGCCACGCTGGCCACGGCGGTGGGCCTGTCGACGACCCCGGCCACCGACTTCTACGACCTGATCGTGGTGGGCGGCGGCCCCGCCGGGCTCGGCGCGGCCGTCTACGGCGCCTCCGAGGGGCTGAACACCGTGCTGGTCGAGGCGTACTCCTCGGGCGGGCAGGCGGGCCAGAGCTCCAGGATCGAGAACTACCTGGGCTTCCCCGACGGCGTCTCCGGTCAGCAGCTCGCGGACCGGGCGCGCAGGCAGGCGCTGAAGTTCGGGGCCGAGCTGCTGACCGCGCGCAAGGTGGTCACGCTGGAGCCGCGCGGGCAGGCGCGGGTGGTGGGCTTCAAGGACGGCGGGGAGATCGCGGCGCACGCGGTGATCCTGGCGACCGGCGTCACCTACCGCCGGCTGGACGCGCCGGGGCTGGATGAGTTCGTGTCCAGGGGCGTCTTCTACGGCGCGGCCCTGACCGAGGCGCCGGCCTGTAAGGACTCCGAGGTCTACATCGTGGGCGCGGCCAATTCGGCCGGTCAGGCTGCGGTCTACCTGTCGGGATTCGCGAGCAAGGTCCATTTGTTGGTGAGGAGTGATGGTTTGGAGAAGTCCATGTCTCACTACCTCATCGAGCAGATCGCCGCGTCCCCCAACATCGAGGTGCACCTCCAGACGGAGGTCGTCGGCGGTGGCGGCACCGGCCACCTGGAGCGGCTGACGCTGCTGGCCAAGGGCGAGGAGCATACGGTCGACGCGCAGTGGTTGTTCGTGTTCATCGGGGCCGAGCCGTACACGTCCTGGCTGGGCGAGACGGTGGAGCGGGACGCGAAGGGGTTCGTGCTGACCGGGCCGGATCTGGTGCAGGGCGGCAAGCGGCCACGGAACTGGCCGTTGCGGCGCGAGCCGTACTTCCTGGAGACGAACGTGCCGGGGGTGCTGGCCGCCGGTGACGTACGCGCCGACTCGATCAAGAGAGTGGCCTCCGCCGTCGGTGAGGGCGCGATGGCCGTCGCGCTCGTGCATCGGTATTTGGAGAAGCAATGATCGACATAGACGAACTCCGGAAGCTCTTCCTGTTCGAGCGGTTGTCCGACGAGCAGCTCACCAAGCTCGCGAGCAGCGGCAGGGTGCAGACGTACGCGCAGGACGAGGACGTCGTCCGGCAGGGCGACCCCGCCGAGTGCTTCGCGGTGCTGATCGAGGGCGAGATCCAAATGATCAGCGAGACGGTCAGCGCGGGGACCGTCGCGATGCCCCGCTCTTCACAGCCCGGCATCTACGGCGGCGCCACCGCGGCCTACCTCGGCGAGCGCGCGCCGGATACCTACCAACACACCCTGCGCGCGACCGCGCCCTCGCGGATGTTCCTGCTGCCGGCCAAGAAGTTCGCCTACATCGTGACAGAGTGGTTCCCGATGGCGATGCACCTGCTCGACGGCCTCATGTCGGGCGGCAGGATGCAGCGGGAGATCATCGACCGGCGGCAGCGGCTGACCGCGCTCGGCACGATCACGGCCGGGCTCACGCACGAGCTGAACAACCCGGCGGCGGCGGCCGTACGCGCGGTGGGCGAGCTGCGCTCGCTGATCAAGACCTCGCGCCTCCAGCTCGCCCAGCTCGCGCAGGACGGCATCCCGCCCGAGAAGCTGCGCACGCTGATCGAGGCGCAGGAGGCCTGCACCAGCAACCTGGACAAGCAGCCGCAACGCTCGCCGCTGGAGGTCTCCGACGCCGAGGACGAGCTGGGCGAGGCGCTGGAGAGCGTCGGCGTCGACGACGGGTGGGACCTGGCTCCCGCGCTGGTCAACGCCGGTTTCTCGGCCAAGGATCTGGAGAAGATCCGCACCAAGGTGGGCGCGGAGCACACGCCCGCCGCGCTGCACTGGCTGGCCGAGGCGATCGAGATCTCGCAGATGCTGAACGAGGTGACCGAGGCCACCGAGCGCATCACCACGCTGATCCGCTCGGCCAAGCAGTATTCGCAGATGGACCGGGCGCCGTTCCAGCAGGTGGACGTGCACGACCTGCTGGACAGCACGGTCGCGATCTTCCGTGGGAAGATCCCGCCGGGCATCAGCGTGGTCACCGACTACGACCGTACGCTGCCGCTCATCCCGTGTTACGCGGGCGAGCTCAACCAGGTGTGGACGAACCTGATCCACAACGCGCTGGACGCCATGGGCGAGCAGGGCACGCTGACGATCCGCACCGCCCACGACGAGGACGAGGCGATCGTCGAGATCGGCGACACCGGGCCCGGGGTGGCTGAGGCGATCAAGGAAAGGATCTTCGAGCCGTTCTTCACCACGAAGAGCGTGGGCGAGGGCACCGGTCTCGGCCTGGACATCTCGTACCGGATCGTGGCCGGCCGGCACGGTGGCGAGCTCAAGGTGCGCTCGGGGCCGGGCGACACCTGGTTCGAGGTGCGCCTGCCGCTGCGCGAGCCCGTGGCGGCCGCCTGAGCACAGCCCTTGTCAGAACGCTTCCTGACCGCATGTAATGGTTGACCGAAATGCGGGAAAGGGAGGCGGACTGGTGAGCGCGTCCGAGGCTGTGACAGGTTCCGGGAAAGGACTTTCGTGTTGATCACCGACTGGACCCGGCAGGCCCTCCCGGCCATGCTCGACGACCTCAGGGCCGTGGTGGAGCTGGAGACCCACAGCTACGACAAGGTCATGCTGGTCAAGGGGCTGCGCGAGATCCGCGGCCGGGCCGTCGGACGGCTCGGGACGCCGGACGACGAGGTCCTGCACGAAGGCGGCACGCACGGCGACATCCTGGAGCTGACCTACCAGGGCACCGCCCCCGGGACCGTGCTCCTGCTCAGCCACTACGACACCGTCTGGCCGGCGGGGACGCTGGCCGGGTGGCCGTTCACGGTGGTGGAGGGCAAGGCCACGGGGCCGGGCGTGTTCGACATGAAGACGGGGCTCGTGCAGTCGATCTGGGCGCTGCACGGGCTGCGGGAGCTGGGGTTGCCGCATCCGAGCGTGCGGTACCTGTTCAACGGGGACGAGGAGATCGGCAGCCCGGCCTCGCGCGAGCACATCGAGGCGGCCAGCGAGGACACGCTGGCGACTCTGGTCTTCGAGGCGTCCGCCGACGGCGCGCTGAAGACCGCGCGCAAGGGCGTGGGGCTGTTCAACGTGAGCGTTACCGGGGTCGAGGCGCACGCCGGGCTCGACCCGTACGCGGGCGCGAGCGCCATCCACGCACTGGCCGAGATCGTCACCACGCTGGCCCGCGCCGGCTCCCGGGAGCGCGGCACCACCGTGAACGTCGGCCTGATCAGCGGCGGCACCGGGCGCAACGTCGCGGCGGGACACGCGAGTTGCGGCGTCGACGTGCGGGTGACGGACCCGGCGGAGATGGGGCGGATCGACGACGTGTTCGCCGACCTGCGGGCGTCGGATCCGCGGGTGACGATCTCCGCGACCGGCGAGTGGAACCGGCCGCCCATGACGCCGAACTCCGCCTCCCGGCGGTTGTTCAAGGAGGCGCGGGAGGTAGCGGCCGAGTTCGGGTGGCTGCTTGACGAGGCGTCCGTCGGGGGTGCCAGCGACGGCAACTTCGTCTCGGCGCTCGGGCGTCCCGTGCTGGACGGGATGGGCGCGGTGGGGGACGGGGCGCACGCGCGGCACGAACACGTGCTGATCGAGCACATCCCGGAGCGCACCGCCCTCGCCATCGGCCTGCTCACGGCCCTGGCCTGACCGCCGCACCCTGACCGCCGAACCCACTGCCACACCTACGACTGCCGTAGCAGGCGACACCTCAAAGGGATTAGGGGCGCCGCAGCCGAATTAGGGGGAAGCAGGGGTCGCTCTTCTTGGGTGTCGTCAGGCACGTTCATCTCGAAGTTAACCACCGTTCAGAGAGGCGCCCCCAGAATGCGAATTCCGCTTTGCGAATCGAGGCTGAACGGGAGCCTGCGGATACTCCTGGCCTCCATCCTGTTATTCGGCCTTATGGCGATGGGAAGTCCCGCGCGGGCCCAGACCATCGCGCCGTTGCGCATCCTGCTCACCACCGACGACGGCTACAACGCCCCCCTCCTGCAGCAGCTACGAAAGGCCCTGACCAAGGCGGGCCACCACGTCACCGTCGTCGCACCGGTCGATGACTCCAGCGGCATCGGCACCTCCATCAACATCAAGTTCGGCACGACGCTGAAGGCAGCCGAGATGTCGCCCGGGGCGTGGGCGGTCGAGGGCAGCCCGGTGGACGCCGTAGCGTTCGGGATGAGCACGATCTTCCAGGACGTGCGACCGGATCTAGTCGTCTCCGGCCCCAACGAGGGAGAGAACGTGGCCGCGCTGGCCAATCACAGCGGCACCGTGGGCGCCGCGATCGCGGCGTTGGCCATCGGTGTCCCGTCCATCGCGGTGAGCATCGCCAAGGATGGATCTTCGCTTCCCAGCGCCCCCAAGGCCGTCGAGTTCACGGTCAGGCTCGTGAATCGGGTGGCCGCTACCGCGTCGAACGGCGGCCTTCTACCGCCGCGCACAGCCCTGAACGTCAACTATCCGGCCTTCCCGGCAGGCGAGGTCACCTTCGCCAGGCTGGGAACGTCACTCCCCATTTCGACCAGCTACGTCCCGGCCGCCGAGGTCTGCGCGACGTGCTACCGAATCTTGCCCGTCTTCTCGACCACACCTGACCCGGTGGCCGCGTCCGACCGCACCCTGCTGGCTGAGGGCAAAGTGACAATCACCCCTCTGGACGGCAGCTGGGAGGCCGACCCAAAGGTCTTCACGCTCGTCCGCAACCGCCTGGGCACTCTCACTCCCTGATGGGAGGCGGACCGGCGGCCCGGTGGGGTTCTGGGCCGAGGAAACCCTTGGGCCAGAACCATCGGGAAAGGCCGGCAAGCTTCGGAAAGCTGTCTGGAATCCCTGGCGCGGAGCGCTCATCGTGGAAGGCCATGCTTTCGGCCCCGGGGTTCGGGCGTGGTACGCTCCCAAGCGAGCGCTTGGTTAACCGTTGAGGGGCCGCCGCATGAAGTTCTCGACCTTCCACCTCTTCCACCGCTTCGACGGCCAGAGCTTCAAGGACGTCTACGACTACCACCTGGAGCTCATCGAGCTGGCCGAGGAGCTGGGCTTCGACGGGGTACGGCTGGCCGAGCACCACTTCCGCGACTACGGCGTCGTACCCAATCTGTTCACCATGCTCGCCCACGCCGCCGCCCGCACCTCCCGCCTCAGGCTGGGCACGGGCATCGTGGTGTTGCCGCTGCACAATCCGATCCACGTGGCCGAGGAGGCCGCGCAGGTGGACGTGCTCTCCGGCGGGCGGCTGGACCTGGGGATCGGGCGGGGGTACCAGAGCTTCGAGTTCGAGGGGTTCGGGATCGACCTGGCGGAGGCTCGTGACCGGTTCAACGAGGCGCTGGAGGTCGTCGTCGGGCTCTGGACGCAGGAGGCGTACCAGCACGAGGGGAAGTTCTACAAGACCGGCGCCGAGGTCTCGCTCGTGCCCAGGCCGCTGCAGTCCCCGCACCCGCCGCTGCACGTGGCGGCCGTCTCGCCCGAGACCGTGACCATCTACGCCGAGCGCGGGCTGCCCATCCTGGCCGATCCGGCGGCCACGTTCCGCAAGGTCGTCAAGGCGGCCGAGACCTGGCGGGAGACGGCCGCGCAGGCCGGGCACCCCGACGGCGCCGACCTGGTAGTGGCGCGCAGCGTGTACGTGGCCCCGACGCTGGAGCAGGCCCGCGCGGACCAGGCTCGGTTCGAGAGGTCGTTCGACCGCTCTCGCATCTTCAACGCGCGCAGCGCCCCGATCGATCCGAAGACCGGGCGGGCCGCGCAGGGCTTCGAGTACTACCAGGACCGCTATCTCAAGGGCGGCACAGTGTCGGCCGACTTCCGGTGGGAGCAGCTGGAGGTGATCGGGGATCCGGGGCGGGTGATCGAGCAGATCTCGCTGCTCAGGGACGCCGGTTTCACGAACCTGCTGTGCGACTTCGGCAGCACCCGGCCGATGCCGCTGGAGGAGATGAAGCGGGTCATGCGCTTCTTCGCGGCCGAGGTCATGCCCGCCTTCCACCTTCCCGCCGGAGGCTGACCATGATCCACAGTCTGTCCCTGTCAGACGTCCTCGCCGACCATGCCCGCAGCCGTCCGCAGGTCACGGCGGTGGTGGACGGGGACGTGCGGCTCACCTACCCGGAGCTCGACGCCCGGGTGACCCGCCTGGCCGACGCGCTGGCCAGGCATGGCGTCTCCGTGGGCGACCGGGTGGTGTGGCTCGGGCAGAACTCGCATGCGGTGCTGGAGCTGCTGCTGGCCTGCTCGCGGCTGGGCGCGATCTTCTGCCCGGCCAACTGGCGGCAGTCGGAGGACGAGCTGCGGTTCATTGTCACCGACCTCAGCCCTGCGGCAGTCGTCTGGGAGCCTTCGGACACCACCACCTCCCTCCAGGCGCAATCGGCGGGGACGGCAGTGTGGGTGCAGGCGGGCGAGGACTACGAGCAGCTGGTGGCGAGCGGCCCCATCAGGGAGTTCCCGCAGGTAGCCGACACCGAGCCGACCCTGGCCCTGTACACCGCCGCCTTCGAGGGCCGTCCCAACGCAGCCCTGCTCAGCAGCTCGGCCCTGATCGCCCACAGCGCGTCGCTCCTCGTCGTACGCCAGATGGAGCCCGGCTTCACCTTCCTCAACAACGGCCCGCTCTTCCATGTGGGCACCATGATGTTCTGCCTGGCCACCCTCCAGATCGGCGGCACGAACGTCTTCACCCCCGCCTTCGACCCCGAAGAGGTCTGCCGGCTGATCGACGCCGAGCGGGTGACGCAGGCGTTCCTGTTCGGGCAGATGATCGACGCGGTGGCGAAGGCGAACGCGGGCGGCAAGTACGACCTGTCGTCCCTCAGCTTCGTCTCCCACTCCGCCGAATGGGACGACATGATCACTGTGGACGACTCCCCCTGGTGCAGGTCCAAGATGGGCGGGTACGGGCAGACCGAGGTGGGCGGGATGCTCACCTTCCTGGGCTTGGCCGAGGGTGGCGCGGGGTTCGCGGGGCGGCCGAATCCGCTGGTCCAGGTACGGATCCTGGCCCCCGACGGCACCGAGGTCCCGGCGGGCGAGGTGGGCGAGATCTGCGCGAGGGGCAAGACCCTCTTTTCCGGATATTTCGCCCGGCCCGACTTAAATGCCGAAAAATCCAGAACCGGCTGGCATCACACCGGCGACCTGGGCCGCCGCGAGCCCGACGGCACCATCACCTTCATCGGCCCCAAGCTCCGAATGATCAAATCCGGTGCCGAGAACATCTACCCGGCCGAGGTCGAACGAGCCCTCAAATCCCACCCGTCAGTGGCCGACGCGGCGGTCATCGGCGTGCCCGACCCCGACTGGCACCAGGCGGTCAAGGCCGTCGTGGCACTCAAACCGGACGCCACAACCACAGCGGACGACCTGGTCGAGCACGTCAGAACGCTGCTGGCGTCGTACAAGAAACCGAGGCACGTCGCCTTCACGGACGCGATCCCGAAGCGCGGCTTCACCCCCGACTACGACGCTCTGGACGCCGCCCACGGCGGCGGCAACTACCCGGGCGCCTGATCGCGTAGGGGCAGTCCGGCCTCCAGGTGTGCCATGGCCCGGTCGAACTCGACCCGCGGATCCAGGTCCGGGTTGCGCACCCAGTCGAGCACAAGCGCCACGAGCACGCCGACGATCGCTCCCGTGACGTTGCGGATCTCCGGGTCCTCGGGCGCGCGGCGCTCGCGGGCCGCCAGGTGCTCGCGCAGGGTCCCCATGAGGCCGGTGACGTTTTCCAGGCTCGCCGCCCACAGTTCGGGAACCGTGAACAGGAGCCTGTCCCGCTCCAGACTGTCGGCGAACTCCTCCGGCGTCTGCATCTCCAGCACCCCGTGCATGGCCGCGCGCATGGCCTGGACGGGGTTGAGCTCAGGCGGCGCCGCCTGGAGCGCCTCCAGGAAGAGGGGGAACTGGTCGACCAGCACCAGGTCCTCTTTTCTTGGGAAGTAGCGGAAGACGGTGCTGGGCGCCACCTCCGCCGCCTCAGCGATCTGCTCGACCGTCGTCGCGGCGTACCCGTGATCGCGGAAGAGCCGCAGCGCCTCCTTCTGGATCAACGCCCTGGTCTTGGCCTTCTTCCGCTCCCGCAGGCCAGGTCGATCGCTCATGTCCGCATTCTCCGGCGTACGGCGGCCTGGCGTCCACTCATGAGAGATCACCATGTTTCGCTATACAGCTCTTATTTGAGAGTCTACTCTCGAAATTATGCGACTTCCCATCGAACGCCCGCCGGGCTGCCCCTTCGATCCGCCTGCCGAGCTCCGTGGCCTGCCGCCGATGAGCAGGCTGGAGTTCGCCGACGGCCATCTGGGCTGGCTGGCCACCACGAGCGCGGCGGCCCGCGCCGTGCTGGGCGACCCGAGGTTCAGCGCCAGGCAGGAGCTCAAGCACGCCGCCCTGCGCTCCGTACGCCCCGGGGGCCCCGCCAGCCCGGCCCCGCCCGGATTCTTCGCCGCGACCGACCCGCCGGAGCACACCCGCTACCGCCGCCTGCTCACCGGCCAGTTCACGGTACGCAGGATGCGGGTGCTGGAGCCGCGCATCGAGCGGATCGCGGCCGAGCACCTCGACGCCATGGCGAAGGCGGGACCCCCTGTCGACCTCGTACGGGCCTACGCGCTGCCGATCCCGTCGCTGGTCATCTGCGAGCTGCTCGGGGTCCCGTACGACGATCACGACTTCTTCCAGGAACGCAGCGCGCGGATCGTCACCCCGGGCGCCGACAGCGCGGGCGCGCTGGCCGACCTCACCACATACCTGGGCGCGCTGGTGCGCCGCAAGCGGGCCACGCCGGACGACGACCTCATCAGTGGGCTGACCGGCGACCTCACGGACGAGGAGCTGACCAACGTCGCCCTGATCCTGCTCGTCGCGGGCCACGAGACGACCGCGAACATGCTGGCCCTCGGCGTGTTCGCGCTCCTGGAGCATGGACAACCCTACGAAGACGCCGCGGTCGAGGAGTTGCTGCGCTGGTTGTCGATCCTGCATCTCGGCGCGCCGTCCCGTGCCGCGCTGGAGGACGTGGAGGTCGAGGGCGAGCTGGTCAGGCAGGGCGAGACGGTCGCGCTTTCCCTGCCCGTGATCAACCGGGATCGGGCGGTGTTCGAGGAGCCGGACGCGCTCCGGCTCGACCGCGCGGAGGCGCGCCGGCACCTGGCGTTCGGCTACGGCGTGCACCAGTGCCTCGGGCAGCAGCTCGCCAGGATCGAGCTGCGCATCGGCTACCGGGCGCTGTTCGAGCGCTTCCCCGGCCTGCGGCTGGCCGTCCCCGCCACCGAGGTGCCGCTCAAGACCGACGCCTCGGTGTACGGGGTCAGCGCCCTGCCCGTCACCTGGCCGGTGAGCTGATCTTCTCCAGCGTGTTGTCACGGCGGCTGGACGACGCGCTGTCCGGATTACAGGATGGCCAGCGGGGTGATCGGGCTGCCGGTGCCGCCCTCGATCCTGAGTGGCGCCGCCACGAACACGAACTCCGTACGTCCCCGCTCTCCCAGCTCCTCCAGCCAGAGCATCTCCACGAGGTGGATGCCGTGCCGGTGGAGGAGGATGAGGTGCAGGTCGTCGGCGAGGCCCTCGTCGGCGAGCCCCCGGGCGTCGAGCCCGCCGATGGCGGCGTTGTCCGAGGCCACCACGGACACGTCGTGCGCCGCCAGCCAGCGGCCCGCCTCCGCCGACAGTCCCGGCTGCCCCGACCAGTACTCCTCGTGCGAGCGCTGCCACACCAGCGGCCAGCCGGTACGGATCACCGCCACGTCACCGGGACCCGGCTCCGCGATCTCCTGGAGGAGCTCCGCCGGGATCCTGAAGTCGGCAGGCAGGTGGTCCAGGCCGAGGTGGCGGGCCACGTCGAACAACACTCCCCGCGCGACCACCCCGCCCACGTGCTCGATGCCGCACCTGGTGGCGCCGTACGAGCGGACCCGGGCGGCCGGGTGGCCGTTGTAGAGCTCGTCGCCGGACCACATGTGGCACAGCGCGTCCATGTGGGTCGTGGTGCCGTGGTGAGTGACGACCAGCGCGTCGTCGGCCACGCGCAGTCCCTCGCCGATCGGCCGGGCGCCGGCCGCGTAGTCGCCGCCGTCCACGGACATGAAGTGTTGCGGCAGCGGGCGGCCCGGCAGGTGCGGGACCGTCGTGGGCGCGGGCGAGGAGGTGGCGCCCCTGATCGGCATGGCCAGGCTCAGCACCTCGCCCGTGGTGGCGCTGCGCAGCGCATCGAGGACCACGGCCGGGGTGAGGAGGTTGAGGGTGCCGCGCTGATCGTCTAGGCCGAATCGTCCCCAGTTGTTAGGCTCGTGAGCCAAGTAAGCGCTTCCTTTCTCTGCGGCAGTCCCTGCGGAGGTGTCTCTGTGGAGGTTCTGATGCACTGCGATCCTCGGTTCTCCCGCGTGCGCGAGGTGTTCGAGCGGCATTTCACCGACGGTGAGGAGCTGGGCGCGGCCTTCGCCGTCTACCTGGACGGCGAGCCGGTCGTGGATCTGTGGGGCGGGGTCGCCGACCGGCACACCGGGCGGCCCTGGGAGTCCGGCACACCCGCCTTCGCGTACTCCTGCACCAAGGCGATCACCGCCACCGTGCTGCTGCAACTCGCCGAGCGGGGGCTGGTGGACGTGACCGCGCCGGTCGCGGACGTGTGGCCGGAGTTCGCCGCCCGGGGCAAAGGGGCGATCACCGTCGAGCACCTGCTCACCCACCAGTGCGGTTTGCCGGTGGTGGAGGAGACGGTGCCGGTGGAGGAGTTCGAGGACCAGGCGGCCATCGCGGCCCGGCTCGCCGGTCAGGCGCCGCTGTGGGAGCCGGGGTCGGCGCACGGGTATCACGCGCTGACGTACGGGTTCCTGGTGGGTGAGGTGATCAGGCGGGTGACGGGCAAGTCGGTGGGTGAGCTGGTGGCCGCCGAGATCGCCGCGCCGCAGGGGCTGGAGTTGTGGGTGGGCGCGCCGGACACGGTGATCGCCCGCACGGCCCGCCTCAAGGCCGGCGAACGCCCTCAAACGGGTACGGACGCCGGCCCGGCGGTTACCGAGACCGGGCGGTCGCGGGATGTGCTGGGTGAGATCGCCAGAGCGGCGCTGGATCCGCAGAGCCTGATGAACCGGGCGCTCGGCAACCCCGGCATGCACCGGCTCCATGGCGGCGCGAACAACCCGGTCATCCTGCGCGCCGGCTGGCCCGCCGCCGGAGTCGTCACCACTGCCAGGGGCCTGGCCGGGTTCTACCGGTCGCTGATCGCCGGTGACCTGCTGCGCCCCGAGACCCTGCGCGACGCGATCCGCCCCCGCGTGAACGGCCCCGACCGCGTCCTGCTCCTGGACACCTCGTTCGGGCTCGGCTACATGCGGCCGTCGCTGACGTTCCTGATGCCGTCCGGGACCGCGTTCGGCCACTCGGGCATGGGCGGCTCCATCGGGGTGGGCGACCCGGAGCGCGGCCTGGCCATCGGCTACGTCATGAACAAGATGGCCAACGCCCTGTCCGGCAACCTGCGCGGCCTGCGCCTGGTGGAGGCCGTCTACGACTCGTTGTGACAACACGGGGGGCTCAGTGCATGGTCACGCCGCCGCTCACCGACAGGGTCTGCCCGGTGATGTAGGCGGCGCGATCCGTGCACAGGTAGGAGACCAGGCCCGCCACATCGGCGGGCGTGCCGAGGCGGCGCAGCGGGATGCCCCGCGCGATTTTGTCGACCAGCCCCGGCTCGGCCACCGACACCCGCCGCAACATGGGTGTGTCGGTGGGGCCGGGGCAGACCACGTTCGAGGTGACCTGCGACTTGGCGGCCTCGCGGGCGAGCGACTTGGCCAGGCCGAACAACCCCGCCTTGGTCGCCGCGTACGCCCCCTCGCCGCCCGACCCGGCCCTGGCGCCGTCGGAGGAGATGAACACCAGCCGCCCCCACCGCCTGGCCATCATGCCCGGCAGCAGCAGCTTGGTCAGCAACATCGGCCCGCGCAGGTTGACCTGCCACATGAGGTCCCAGTTCGCCGGATCGCCGGCGGTGAACGGCTCCACGACCGACACCCCGGCGTTGTGCACCAGGATGTCCACCGGCCCCACCGCCCCGCCGAACTCCTCCACGGCCGCGGGCAAGGCCAGGTCCACGGCCAGCGCCCGCGCGCCGGCCAGGCCCGCGGCGACCTTCTCCGCGTTCGGCAGGTCCACGTCGGCGACCACGACCCGTGCCCCGAGCGCGGTCAGGTCCGCCGCGATGGCCGCGCCGATCGCGCCCGCTCCCCCGGTCACCACGGCCACCCGCCCGTCCAGGCGCAGCCCGTCCATCATTTCCACGCCTCGACCAGGTCCGCCGCGGTGGTGCGGGTGGCGAGCAGGCTGATCGTGTGCTTCAGTACGGCCTGCGCGTAGTCCTCCGGGATCCCCGCCACCGCGTCGGTCACCACCGTCACCCGGTAGCCCAGGTTGACCGCCTCCAGCGCGAGCCCCGGGATGCCGAGGTTGAGCGAGACCCCGATCGCGACCACGGCGGAGACGCCCAGCGAGCGCAGCGTCATGTCGAGCGAGGTGCCGGTGAACGGGGAGAACCCGTGGTATCGCCGGCTCTCCAGGTCGCCGCCGTCCCGCAGTTCGGGGATGATCTCGGCGGCGGGCGTACCCTCCAGCATGTGGCCCGGGTCCTTGAGCAGGGAGGCGATGAACGGCGAGTTCGCCGTGTGGGAGCCGGCCCGGTCGGGGCGGAAGGCGGCGGTGCAGTGGATCACCGGGAACCCCGCCGACCTGGCCGTGTGGAGCAGGCGGGCGGCGTTGGCGACGACGTCGTGCCGCGTGCAGGCGGCCACCAAGTCCGGAAATTTCGTGAGATCGCCGATGACGCCCCGCTGCATCTCCATCACCAGCACGGCCACGCGCTCCACCGGCGGACCTCCTCGATTTAGCCGAGCGCTTGCTTGGGCATGCATGAGCATATCACCCGCCACATAGCGTTATTTCTGGATAACGTGTGGCGAAATATCTCCAGTCGTGACAACCAGAACCCCGGGTGAGACCGTCGAATCGAAGACGGCCTAATGGGGGTTGGACTTGGTCCCTGGTTACCGCGAAGTACGCCAGCTCGGCGCCGGCCGCACCGGCCGTGTGTTCCTCGCCACCTACCAGTCGACGGGCGCCTACGTGGCGATCAAGTACCTGAACGCCACCCTGCGCAGGGACACCGAGTTCATGGACCGCTTCCGGACGGACACCCATGAGCTGGTCGAGATCGACGACCCGAACGTGGTCCGGCTCTACGAGTACGTCGAGACCCCCACCAGGGCCGCAGTCGTCATGGAGCTGGTTGACGGCGTGTCCCTGCGTACGTTGCTGGCCGAGCACGGCCGGACCAGCCCCGAGGCGGCGCTGGCCCTGCTCAAGAGCACGCTGCTGGCTCTGGCCGCGGCACACGAGAGGGGCGTGCCGCACCGCGACGTCAAGCCGGAGAACGTCCTGGTGCAGGCGGACGGCACCACCAAGCTGGCGGACTTCGGCGTGGTCGTGCACGCGGAGGAGCCGGGCGTGCCCGCGGGCAGTCCCGAGTACATGTCGCCCGAGTTGTGGACGCAGCACCGGGCGGGGCCGCCCGCGGACCTGTACGCGGCGGCGTGCGTGTTGTTCGAGGCGGTCAAGGGGCGGCCGCCCTACCGGGCGCACAAGGAGGACGCCGAAGGGGAGCTGGACGTTCCGGCGGTCCGCGACAAGCACCTGGTGGAGCCGGTGCCGCTGGAGGTCGTCCCGGACACGCTGCGCGACCTGCTCAAGCGGGGGCTGGCCAAGGATCCGGCGGTCAGGTACGCCTCGGCCCGGCACTTCGCCGCGGAGCTGGAGGAGGACGCGCTCGCCGGGTACGGCCCCGACTGGGAGAAACGCGGGCGGCGCCACCTGGCCGAGCTGGCCACGCTGCTGGCCCTGCGCTTCCCGCTGGCCAGGACCGACCGGGCGGCCGGCGCCGCGATCACCATCCGCGACCGGATGCTGAAGATGCCCAGGCTGCCTCCGCACCTGTGGGTCGCGGGCGCGACGGTGGTCGCCGTGGCGATCGCGCTCATGATGTCGGGCGGGCGGCTGCCGCCGGGTCCCGGCACGGTCCTGATGCCGCCGCCCAAGACGCACGGCGAGTACGACCCCAGGCCGGTCGACGCCGTCACACCCACGCCGAGCAGGACACCCCCGAAGCGCACGACCCCGACGCCCACTCGAAGACCGGCTTCCAGCCCGCCGCCCGCCAGTTCGCCCCCTCCGCCGCTGCCCACCGATCGGGGCGGGACCTCGGTGCCGCAACCCTCCGTGCAGGCGGCCAGCATCGTCCAGTGGAGCGGCACGGCCGGGGCGATCCAGGTCTCGGCGGACGGTACGGGGCCCGTGCGGCTGCGGATCTCGTACACGCGCAGGGACGGCGAGGAGGGTGCGGCCAGGACGCTCCGGCGGGAGACCCGCACCCTGCGCGGCAGCACCGCCTACACGAGCACCGTCGCGCACGATCCCGGGAGGGTGGCGTGCGGCAAGAGGGCATATTTCGGGATCCTCGTCATGACGGAACCGGCCGCGGTCAATGGGCCGCAGGTGAGCGAGGTGGCCGTGGACGGACCCGCCTGTGAAACGCCGGCCCCGGCTGACACGCCTACCCCGACCAGGTCCGGCACGGCCACGCCGAGCCAGGAGCAGAGCACCTCGGCCCTCCGCACGCCGCCGAGTTCGGAGCCCTCGAACGAGCCTTTCACCCAGCCCATCGACGAGCCCTCCGCCCAGCCGCTCGTCAGCCCCTCGGACGAGCCGCCGCCGACCCCGTGAGTGCACCGCTCGCGGCCCTTGCCGGTCAACCAAGCGTGCGCTAGCTTGGCAAGCGATGAGCGGTCACACCGATGCCCACCGGGCCGCCCGCGGCGAGCTGGCCATCCAGCGCTGTACGTCCTGCGACCGGCGCGTCCACCTCCCCGAGTCGGCCTGCCCCTGGTGTGGCGGCGCCGAGCTGGTCTTCGAGCCGGTCTCGGGCGAGGGCGTGGTGCACACGTTCACCGTCGTGCACCGCTCGTTCGCGCCCGGATACCGGGGGCGCGAGCCGTACGTGATGGCCTGGGTGGATCTGCCGGAAGGCGTCAGGGCGTTCGGGCATGTGGTGGGGTGCGCGCCGGAGGAGGTGCGCATCGGGATGCCGGTACGTGTGACGTTCGTCGATGAACTGCCGCATTGGAGGCCCGCGTGAAGCTCGGCAACGTGCTGATTCCCGTCGCCGACCTGGACGAGGCGATCGCCTTCTACGGACTGCCGGTGAAGTTCCGTGACGGTGACAGGTTCGCGGCGCTCGACGGGGGCGGGGTCACCGTGGCGCTGGCCGGGCCCGCCGAGCATGTCACGGCGTCGGCCGCGCCGTCGTACAAGGTGGACGACGTGGCCCTGGCCGTGGCGGCGATGGTGGCGCGCGGCGGCGAGGTGGTGCGGGCCCCCGAGGTTGGGCCGCATGAGACGCGGGCCGTGCTGCGCGATCCCTCAGGAAACGTCTTCGTGCTCTATTCGCCCCTCTGACCTGGAGGCACCCCCCATGGCACGATCGCCCTACGGCAACTACGGCCACGCGATCCTGACCGCGGCAGCGCTGCGCACGCCCGACCGGGTGGCGCTCACGTACTGCGGCGAGCAGAGCTTCACCTACGACGAGCTCAACAGGAACGTCAACCGCCGCGCCAACGCCCTGCTCGCCGCCGGGATCGTGCCGGGGCAGCGGGTGGCGGCGCTGCTCAACGAGACGCTGCAGGTGGCCGAGGTCTACCTGGCGCAGGCCAAGATCGGGGCGGTGACGGCAGCGCTGAACCCGTACTGGCCGGTGGAGACGTTGCGTGACGTGGTGGCGGCGTCGGGGTGCACGGCGTTCGTGTACGACGCGACGGTCGAGCACGTGGTCGAGCGGATCAGGCCGTCGCTCCCGGCCGTCACCACGTGGATCAAGGACCTGGCCGGGGACTCCGACGCGGAGCCGCCGCTGGGCGGGTTCCACGACGATCCGCTGGCGCTCTACTACACCTCGGGGACGACGGGGCTGCCCAAGGCCGTCGTGCACACCCACGCGTCCTCGCTGGCCACGGCGCAGATCTGGCTCGACGTGCCGCGCGGGCCCGACTCGGTGTTCGGCACGGGTGCGATCATCTGGGGCATCGGCTTCCCGGCCATCGTGGGGCCCGCCCTGTATGCCGGGATGCGGCTGGTGCTGGAGCAGGACTGGGGCCCGGCCAACTTCCTGCGGGTCGTCCCGCGCGAACGGGTCACGCATCTGTCGCAGATCCCCTCGTTCTACGCGGCCCTGCTGGGCTCGCCGGATCACGAAGGCGTGGACCTGTCGTCGATCCAGGTGATCATGCTGGGCGGGGAGCCGCTGACCGCGACCATGCTGGACCGGATCAAGGCCAGGCTGCCGCGGGCGGGCGTGTTCTCGTACTACGGGCAGACCGAGGCGCCGTACACGTGCATGGGGCGGGTGGACGACGGCTCGACGCCGCTGGGGTCCTCGGGCCGAGCTCGTACGGGGAACGCGGTGCGCATCACGGACCCCGCAGGGCGCCTGGTGATCGACGAGGTCGGCGAGATCAACCTGGCCGGGCCGCACCGGATGTCCGGCTACGACGGCCTGCCGGAGAAGACGGCGGAGGTCCTGCGCGGCGACTGGTACGTCGGTGGCGATCTCGGCACGCTCTCCGCCGACGGCGTGTTACGCGTGCTGGGCAGGCGGGAGGACTCGATACTCAAGCACGGCGTCTGGACGCAGCCGGTCGTGATCGAGGAGGCGGCTGCGGCGCTGGACGAGGTGGCTGAGGCGGGGGCGGTCGGCGTTCCCGAAGGGGCGGCCGCCCAGCGGGTGCTGCTGGCCGTCGTGCCGCGCGCCGGGCACACGCTGGACGCGTCCAAGCTGGCGCTCGCCCTGGCCGACATCCTGCCCGAACATCAGCGGCCCGACCACATCCTGGTGGCCGGCGAGCTGCCGCACTCGCAGGACGCCTCGGGCGGTCCAGGCAAGCTGCTGCGCAGGGAGATCCGCGAGCGGCACGGGCACCTGCTCGGTTGACATCCTCCCGCTCGTAGACGAGGGGGATTCCAACAGCAACTACCCCACGAGGATGAGGTCGCGTTGAGGTTCACGGTTCGCAGGCCCGCCCAATGGCGAGCCTCCCCATGCAGACACGGCATGCCCTGCCGCGTGTTGGATGTTGCGGGCCGCGTTCACGTCGGCGTTGCCGGCGTATCCGCAGGATCGGCAGCGGAAGACGGCTTGGCTCTCGCGCGCCCTCCGATCCACGATCCCGCACGCCGAGCACCGCTGACTCGTGTACGCGGGGTTGATCGTCACCACCCGGCCGGGAGCCTTGTGCTCCAGGCGCTCGACGAGTCGGCCCCAGCCCGCCGCGAGAATGGAGCGGTTGAGCCCGGCCTTCTGCCGCACGTGACGACCCGGCACCTCCACGGTGCCCTTGGCCGATCTGGTCATGTTCCGGATCTTCAGGTCTTCGACGCCGATGACGTCGAAGCGCCGGGCCAGGCCGGTGCTGGTCTTCTCGGCCCAATCCTTGCGCCGGTCGGCCTCGCGCGCCTTCAATCTCGCGATCGCCGACTTGACCTTCCCGCGCCGGTTCGACCCGCGGGTGGCGCGTGGAAGCTTGCGCAACAGTCGCAGCAGGCGCCTCTTCTCGCTGTCGCGCAGAGTCGGTGCATTCAGCAGCTCGCCCGTGGACAGAGCTGCGCTCGCGGCCACGCCCCGGTCCACGCCGACCACCTGCCCCGTCCCGGGCGCAGGGATCGGTTGCGGGATCGCGGCGAACGCCACGTGCCAGCGGCCCGCCCGATCGCGGGTGACGCGGTAGGACTTCACCCCCTCCGACACGGCACGCGACCAGCGAAAGCGGACCCATCCCACCTTGGGGATCTTCACTGCGCCCACACGGCGGGACAGGCGGCGCACGGCGTCCGGCTTGACCGCGACGATCCGAAACCCTTCGCCCTTCCCCCGTTTGCGCCAGGTCGGCCTGCGGTGGGTCCCGGCGAAGAAGTTGCTCACAGCCTGGGCGAAGTCCTTGATGGCCTGCTGCTGGACGATGACCGACCCGGCCCGCAGCCACGCGAACTCCGCCCTGGCCTCGGTCAACTGGCGGCACTGCTCAGCGAACCCCGGCCCGGTCTTACGGCCCGGCCTCCAGCAGGCGTGCTGCTCGACGGCCAGGTTCCAGACAAAACGGGCGTGGGCGCAATGCTCCAGCAACGCCGCCTCCTGGGCAGGCGTGGGCTGGAGCCGGTAGCGGGACACGCCGACCAACCTATCGACCACCACCGACAAATCCAGGAGACCGAAGTGGCTCACCGTTCCGCGTTTCCTCCCCGCCCTGAAGGACGGGGCCTCCACGCTGCAAGTGTCTGGTGAGCGCTTACGAGGCGGAGGTGAGCGACGGCGCGGCGGCGAGCCCCTACGAGCACGAAGTCAAGGCGTTCCTGAGTGAAGCCGGGGTGCCGGTGCCGCGCGGGGTGGTGGTGCGGGATCTCGACTTCGGGCCCGCCAGGGAGCTGGCCGAGCCGCTGGTGCTGAAGGCGTTCGGTCCCGGGCTGGTGCACAAGTCGGACGCCGGGGCCGTGGCGCTCGGGCTGACGTACGAGGAGCTCGGGGCGGCGGCGGCCGCGATGGCATCCCGGCTGGAGGTCGCGGGGTTCCTGGTCGAGGAGCAGGCCGAAGCGGGCGTGGAGCTCATCGTGGGCCTGGTGCGCGATCCGGGCTTCGGGCCGGTGCTGCTCACCGGGCTGGGCGGCGTGTGGACGGAGGTGCTGCGGGACACGGCGCTGCGACTCTGCCCGATCTCGGAAGAGGACGCGCGGCGCATGCTCGCGTCCCTGCGCGGCACCGAGCTCCTGTACGGCCACCGCGGCGGCCCGGCCGTGGACATGGACGCCGTGGTCAAGCTGCTCATGACGGTCGGCGGCCCCGGTGGGCTGTGGGAGCGGCTGGAGCTGGGCGAGTTCGAGCTGAACCCGGTCATCGCCACCCCTCCGGGGGTGATCGCGGTCGACGCCCGCCACCTGCCCGGCGAGTCCCCCGCCCCGGCGCCGCACCGGGAGCCGGCCGACTTCCTGCCCCTCTTCCAGCCCAGGGCCGTCGCCGTCGTCGGCGCGTCCGCGACCAGGCCGAACTTCGGGAACATTTTCCTCGGCTTCTACCAGGCCACCGGCATTCCCCTGGTGGCCGTGCACCCTGCGGCCGCCGAGGTGTCCGGGGTGCCCGCGGTGCCGTCTCTCGCGCGGGCGGACGTGGACTACGCCCTCGTCGCCGTGCCCGCCGAGCGGTGTGCCGAGGTGGTGCGGCAGGCGTACGGGGTGCCGTTCGTACAGGTGATGAGCGGCGGGTTCGGCGAGGCCGGGCGTACGGACCTGGAGGACGAGCTGGTCGAGGCCGCGAAGGCGGCGGGGACGCGGCTGCTCGGGCCGAACTGCATGGGGGTCTACTGCCCCCGGGGGCGGCAGACGTTCGTCGGCGGCGGGCTCGGACCGGCCGGGCCGGTCGCGCTGATCTCCCAGAGCGGCGGGCTCGCGGGCGAGGTGATCAAGGTCGGGGAGCGGCGCGGGCTGGCGTTCAGCCGGGTCGTCACCGTCGGGAACGCGGCCGACGTGACCCCCGCCGAGCTGCTCGGCTGGCTGGCCCGCGACGAGGAGACGCGGGCGGTCGGGCTGTATCTGGAGGACCCGCGTGACGGGCGGGAGCTGTACGAGGCGCTGCGGTCCATGGACCTGCCGGTGGTGCTGCTGGTCGGCGGGCGCAGCGGCCAGGGTCAGGAGGCGGCGGCCTCGCACACCGGCGGCCTGGTGAGCGACCGGCGGATCTGGGAGGCGGTGGCCGAGCAGACCGGGGCGGTGCTGGTGTCGAGCCAGGACGACCTGATCGGGGTGCTGGCGTTCTTCCAGGCGCACGGCTCGCGCGTCACCTCCGGGGATGGGGTGCTGGTGATCGGGCCGAGCGGGGGCGCGAGCGTGCTGGCCGCCGACGCGTTCGACCTGGCGGGGGTACGGCTGGACGCGTTGCCGGGCGACGCGCTGGACGAGTTGCGCGGGCTCGGGGTGACGGCGTCCGGGAATCCGCTCGAAGTGCCCGTGGGGCCTCTGGGGCGGGCCTCCCTCGTGCCCGAGGTGATCTCCGCTCTGGCGCGGCGCCGGCCGTACCGTGACGTGGTCGCGCACGTGAATGTGCAGGCCTTCTTCACGTACGGGGACGCGGCCGAGCCGTTGTACGCCTACGCGCGGGCCGTCGCCGGGGCGCAGGCCGCGCTGCCGGGCACCAGGATCACCCTCGTCACCAGGAACGGCGAGTGCGCGCCCGCGGGCGTCGAGGACGAAGTGAGGCGGATCGCGGCGGCGGCGGGGATCCCCGTCTACCGCTCCATGGAGGCGGCCGCGGTGGCCGTCGCGGCAGGAGGACGTTATGGGGCTGCTTGACGGCAAGGTCGCGTTGATCACCGGCGGGGCGCGGGGCATGGGGGCGGCGCACGTGCGGCTGTTCCTGGAGGAGGGGGCGCGGGTGGTGTTCGGTGACGTGCTGGACGAGGAGGGCAAGGCGCTGGCGGAGGAGACCGGCGCCACGTACGTCCGGCACGACGTCACCAGCCTGGACGAATGGGGGCGGGCGGTGGCGGCGGCCACGGATCTGTACGGCAAGCTCGACGTGCTGATCAACAACGCCGGGATCCTGAAATTTAGGCGCATTCACGACATGTCGCCCGACGACTTCGACCGGGTGATCGGCGTCAACCTCAAGGGCGCCTGGCTGGGGATCAAGTCGGTGATCGACCCCATGAAGGCGGCCGGGCGCGGCGCCATCGTGAACATCTCCTCGATCGAGGGCTTCGTCGGAGCCGAGGGGTTGTCGGCGTACTCGGCCTCGAAGTTCGGGCTGCGCGGCATCACCAAGTCGGCGGCGCGGGAGCTGGCCAGGTTCAAGATCCGGGTCAACTCGGTGCACCCGGGGGCGATCAACACCTCGATGGCCATGGACCCGGACATGATGAACGAGGTCGACGCCGAGTCCTTCGTGAAGTCCATGGTCATCAAGCGCTTCGCCAAGCCCGTGGAGGTGTCGCACGTGGTGGCGTTCCTGGCCTCGGATCGGGCCAGCTACTGCACGGGCAGCGAATTCACGGTGGACGGCGGCCTGACGACGGGTGCGGGGTACTGACGTTAGGTAGATCTTTTCGGATTAAATCACCCATGTCTGGATATTTCCGGCACCACGTCTGACCTGCGATTTCGACTCTCAGGCGAGGCTTTAACCTCCCTTGGGGCGCGCTTGACCTGCGATAACGGCACGGTAACCTCGCCTCATCACGGTAGACGACAAGCCTCCGGTTTCGTCACACCAGTCCCGGGTTACCCCCCTCACCCAGGGCTGCATGGATGAACCCGGTCTTGCCCGGAAGGTTCCCCCGCACTTCCATGACGCCAGAGACGCAGAAGTTCATCGACCTGCTCGAGAGCCAGGTCGGCTATGCCGCCAAAGGCGGCTACACCAAGTTCGGCGAGTGGTACGGCAACAACGTCGAGTTCGACGCGGACTACACCTCGGCCCCGTGGTGTGACATGTACCTCTCGTGGGCGGCGCACAAGCTCGGCTACGAGAAGTGGATCGGGCAGTTCGCGTGGACGGTGGCGCACGCGGAGTGGTTCCAGAAGCAGGACGCCTGGGGGCACAAGCCCGAGCCCGGCGCGTTCGTCTTCTACGACTGGAGCGGCACGAAGAACGTCGACAACATCGACCACGTCGGCATCGTGACCAAGGTCGAGGGCGACACGATCTTCACCATCGAGGGGAACATCGACGGCGGCCTCATCAAACGCAAGGAACGCGACACGAGCAAGGTGGTCGGATACGGCTACCCCGAACGCATCAAGTCCCGCCTGGAGGAGGCGACCCGGCAGGTCGACGGCCAGACGGTGCACGAACCCCCTCAGGCCACCTCCTCACCGACCACCACCACCGCCGCCGCAGGCAAGATGGGCCCCAAGATGGCCAAGCATGCCAAGCCCACTACGGCCGACACCAAGGCCGCGACCGCCGAACCCCTCCCCACGCACATCGACGCCTCGGCCACCGGCCCGCTGCCGAGCATCAACACGCCGACGATGATCGGCTCAGCCGTGGTGGCCGCGCTCGCGGTGCTCGCCGTGGCCAAGACCCGCCGCCGGTCCCGCCCCACGGCCGCGAGTACGCCGCCGCGTCCGGCCAGGAAGCCCAAGCGCCGCCGCCGCAGGACAACCGAGGACGAGCAGACGCTCCTGTGGATGCGGCACCTGCTGGACGGCGTCGCGGCCGACGCCGCCCAGACGGCCACCCCGCCGGCCGACGCCGGCCTCGCCACAGCCCCGCTCGCCGTGGAGGCCGCACCGCGCCACGCGTTGGGCCGCATCACGCCAACTCACCACATCGCCGACACCGGGCCTTTCGAGGTCGTCATCGACACCGGGCCACTGGAGCCGTTCGTCGACACGGGACCGTTCGAGCACATCGTCATCCCCGAGGCGACCAGCCCGTTCGATGCCTTCACCCCGGCCAGGCGCACGGTCGGGGACATCCTCGACGACCCCGGCCCCCATTACCGCGGGCGTCGCCGACGCCACGACATCGAGCCCGCCACATACTCGACCGGCATGACATCCCATGACCGGCACGGCGTCGAGCCTCCGCTGAGGCAGGCGGACGACCGCGAGTTGGTCGGCGCAGGCGGCCGGGGACGCCACCGCGCATGAGCGACCGTCACGACCCCACCCCGTAGTCGGCGGCGAAGGCGGTCAGCCGGGACACCGCGTCCCGGCCGCGGGTCCAGGGCCGGACGATCAGCCGTTCGACGCCCAGCGCCGCCCAGGCGGGCACCTCGTCGGGCGCGGCCAGCGAGTAGGCGTGGGCGGTCACGGGCACGCCCGCCCCGAGCCGGTCGAGCTGCGGCTTGATCGACTCGATGGTGTGCGGCATGCTGATCCACCCGTCGCAGAGCCGGGCCGCCCTGCGCAACGCGGCGGCCGACTCCCCGCCGGCGAGCACGGGCAACCGCCGCTGCACCGGCTTGGGCTCGAAGGCGACCTCCGGGAAGGAGTAGAACCTCCCGGAATGGGCGACCACCGGCTCGCTCCACAGCCGCCGGACCACCTCGATCGCCTCGTCGAGCCGGGCTCCCCTGGTGCCGAACGGGATCCCGGCCGCCTCCCACTCACCCCGGTACCAGCCCGCGCCGACCCCGCAGATGGCCCGTCCCGACGAGACCACGTCCAGCGTGGCGAACGCGCGGGCCGACACGAAGGGGTGGCGCAGGGCGAGCAGCTGCACCGCCGTACCGAGCCGGATGCGGGTGGTGAGGGCGGCGAGCCAGCACAGGTACGCGGGGGCGTCGAACAACGGCGTGGCCGGCTTGATCCCCGGGTCCGAGGTGCCCGGGTAGACGGCGAGGGACAGATCGGTGGCGAAGACGAGGTGCTCCGGCAACCACACCGACTCGAACCCCAGCTCGTCCGCCGCCACCGCCACGTCCTTCCAGGCGGCCGGATGCAGCAGCCCGAGCGGCACCCCGAACTTCATGGGTATCTCCGCAGGTCGCCGCCGAGTATGGCGGTTCGGAGGCGGGTGCGGTGCGCGGCCGTGGTGCCGTACGCGGCCGACAACGACCAGGCCCGCGCGAGCCAGAACCGCAGATCCAGCTCCTCCGTGTACCCGATCGCCCCATGCACCTGCAACGCCACCCGCGCGGCCAGCACGGCGGCCTCTCCGGCGGCGGCCTTGGCGGCGCTCACGTCCCGGGACGCGGTGGGCCCGTCCACGGACAAGGCCGCCCGGTACACCAGCGGCGCCGCGAAGTCGACGGCCACGGCCACGTCGGCGAGCTGGTGCTTGACCGCCTGGAAGGACCCGATCGCCGCACCGAACTGGGTCCGCACCCGCGCGTAGCCGACGGTGACATCGAGCAGCTCCCTGGCGACCCCGATGAGCTGCGCGGCCGTCGCGACCGTGGCCCGCCGCAACGCCGGTACGACGGAGCAGCCCAGCACCGAGGACTCGTCGAAGGCCACCTCGAACAACGGCCGGCCCGGATCCACACCGGGGCGGGGCGCAAGGCGTACCGACTCTTTGGTGACCAGGCGCAGACCGTCGGCCCGCGCCACGACCAGCAGGTCCGCGAGGTCGGCCGCCGGCGCGTAGACCTGTCCTGGCAGCAGGACGCTGACGCACACCGCGCCCGAGGCCAGCTTGGGGGTGCCCGCCAGCAGGTACGGCGCCGCCACGGCGGTCTCCACGACAGGCCCCGGCAGGCACGCCCGCCCGGTCTCCTCCAGCGCGGGCAGGATGTCGGCCAGCTCGAGCCCCAGCCCGTCGTCCTCGGGAGGCAGCAGGAGCCCGAAGAAACCCAGCGCGGCGAGCTGTTCCCAGGCCGGTCGGCGTTCGGAGCGCAGGGCGGCGGGCGGGCAGTGCGCCCGCAACACGTCACGCACGGTCGCGCCCAGGGCAAGCTGCTCGTCGGTGAAGCCGAAGTTCATCGCGGCAGCCCCAGGACCCGCTCGGCGACGATGTTGCGCTGGATCTCGTTCGTGCCCGCGTAGATGGGCCCGGCCAGCGAGAACAGGAACCCGTCCAGCCACGAGGTCTCCCCCGCCCGCTCCCCCAGCAGCTCCATGGCCAGGGCGTGCATGCGCAGGTCCAGCTCGGACCAGAAGAGCTTGCCCATGCTGGCCGCCGGCCCGATCTCCGCCCCCGCCATGATCCGGCGCGCCGTCCCGTACGTGTGCAGCCGGTACGCCTCCGCCTCCACCCAGCACCTCGCGGCCCGGTCGGCCAGCGCGGGGTCGCCTGAGGAGCGGCCCAACGTGACCAGCCGATCGGCGGTGGCCAGGAAGCGGCCGGGGCTGCGGAGGGCGAGGCCGCGTTCGGAGGAGGTGGTGGACATCGCGATCCGCCAGCCCTCACCCGGCTCGCCCAACACCATCGACGAATCCACGAACACCCCGTCGAAGAACAGCTCGGCGAACCCCGGCAGTCCGTCGAGCTGCGCGATCGGCCGCACGGCGACGTCGGCCAGGGGGAACAGGAAGTACGTCAGCCCCTTGTGCCGCGTCCCCGACGTGCGGAACAGGCCGAACCCGTGCGTGGCGTAGGCGGCCCGCGAGCTCCACGTCTTGTGCCCGTACAGGAGCCAGCCGCCGGGCACGGGCTCGGCGCGGGAGGTGAGCGCGGCCAGGTCGCTGCCCGCCTCCGGTTCCGACCAGGCCTGCGCCCACACGTCGTCGCCCCTGGCCATCCTCGGCAACCACCGGTCGCGTTGCCCGGGCGTGCCGAACCTCATCAGGGACGGCGCCAGCAGGAAGATCCCGTTCTGGGTGACGCGGGCGGGGGCGCCGGCGGCCCAGTACTCCTCCTCGAAGATCAGCCACTCGATGAGGGAGGCGCCGCGACCGCCGTACTCCTCGGGCCAGGAGACGACCGACAGCCGGGCGTCCGCCAGCAGCGCCTCCCAGGCGCGGTGCGCCGCGAAGCCCTCGGAGGTGTCCATGGACGGGAGCGGCCCTGGTGCGTGCGTGTTCAGCCAGTCGCGAACCTCGGCGCGGAAGTCCCGCTCGGCCGGGGAGAAGTCGAGATCCACGGCTACCAACCTAGCGCACGCTTGGTTTCCTCGCCAGGCCCCGCTCACGGGCATAGTCTGGTGGCTGTGCAGGGACTGCTGCTGCGGCTCTCCACGCTCGACGCCGACGCGGAGAGCGCGGTGCGGGTCATCGCCTACTTCGACTCGCTGGTTCGCGACCATGTGAGCGTGCCGGTGCTGCTCGCCGCCACGGCGCGGCTCGCGCAGTGCCCGGTCGGCCTGCTCGACGCGGCCACCGGCAGGCGCACCCGCACGTCGCCCGACGGCGCCGTGGACACGCCCGTCGCATCGCCCGCCGCGGTCAGGGAGCTGAGCTCCGCGCTCGGGGCGGTCTGGATGGAACGCGAAGGGCCCGCGCACGGGCTCGACGAGATCGTGCTCGAACGGTACGCGGCCGCGGCGGAGGTCACCCTCGAACGCGCCGCCGCCCTGATGCAGGCTGGCCAGGATCCGGCGCTGGTCGAGCTGGTGTTGTCGGCCGAGACCGGGGAGGCCGGACGCGCCCGCGCGCTGCGGCTGCTCGGTTTCGCCCCGTCCACCCCGCTCCAGGCCCTGGCGATCGCGCTGCCCGACCGGGGGCTGGCGTCCGGCCTGCGCGCGATGGGCCACCAGGTCCGCACCGCCAGGATCGGCGACACGCTGGCCGTCCTGGTGACGACCACGCTCTCGGGGCCCGAGCTGCCCGAGAGCGCAAGGGTGGGGATCGGGCCCGAGCTGCCGGGAGCCCGGGCGGCCGAGTCGTGGGCCGGGGCGCGTACCGCGCTTCGCTTCACGGGGCCGCATGACCGGGTGATGCGCTGGTCGGACCTGGGCGCGCTGGCGCTCTACGCGGAGCTGCCCGAGCCGGCGGTGGCGGGGCTGGCCGACGTACAGGCGATGGCCAGGCTCGGCGACGAGGCCCTGGTCGCGGTGCGGGCGTTGTGCCTGGCGGGCTCGGTGCGCGGCGCGGCCACCGCCGTGCACCTGCACCACAGCTCGATGGCCGCGCGCGTCGCCCGCGCGGAGTCCGCGCTGGGCTTCTCGCTCGCCGACCCGGCCGGCCGCCTGCGTGCCCACCTGGCCCTGGCGCTGGTACGCCTGACCGCCAACGCCGGCACCGCCGGCACCAGGACCGAGCCGCCGGTCAGAGGCGGAACGCCCGCTTGAGCGCCGACAGCCGCGCCGCCTGAGCCCGCCTGCTCAGCTCGGTGTCGGGCACCATCATGTCGAACCCGTGGAAGGCCCCGGGGTAGAGGTGGAACTCGGTGGAGACCCCGGCCCGCGCCAGCCGCAGGGCGTAGTCCATGTCCTCGTCCCTGAACACCTCCAGCTCCCCGACGTCGATGAACGCGGGCGGCAACCCGGCCAGGTCGGTGGCCCTGGCCGGCGCCGCGTACGGGGACACGTCGCCGGCACCGATCCGGTCGCCGAGCAGCGCGGTCCAGCCGAAGAGGTTCGCGGACCTGTCCCAGACCACGGCGTCGGTGAACTCCTGGCTGGACGGGGTGATGTTGCGGTCGTCCAGCATCGGGCAGACGAGCAGCTGGAAGGCCAGGTCGGGGCCGCCCCTGTCGCGGGCCAGCAGCACGGTCGCGGCCGCCAGCCCACCGCCCGCGCTGGCTCCGCCGACGGCCAGCCGGGCCACGTCGATGCCCAGCTCGCCCGCCGCCTTGGCGGTCCACGCCAGTCCCGCATAGCAGTCCTCGACCGGCGCGGGATGCTGGTGCTCCGGCGCCAGCCGGTAGTCGACGGACACCACCACGATGCCGAGCCGCTCGACGAAGCCGACCATCGTCGCGTCGTCGATCTCAGGTGCGCCGATGATCATTCCACCGCCGTGGATCCAGTAGAGCCCCGGCCGCGCCTCCCCGGACTCGGCCGGGCGGTAGATCCGGACCCGGATGTCGGGCTCGCCGTCGGGCCCCGGCACCTGGCGGTTCTCGATCACCACGTCGGTCTCCGCGGGCGGCGCGGCGGCCAGCAGCGCGTTCATCTGCGCCCGGAGCCCGGGGAGCTCCCCGGGCGACAGGGCGGCCAGGTCGAAGACGGGGGGCGGCGTCTGCTCGATGGCGGCGCGGAGCTCGGGATCGAGATTGGGGTGGAATGCCATGGGGTTTCCCTTCCACGGGGACGCTGAGGCTACTCCTCTGATGGTCGGAGTCCGTACCCGTGCCGCACAACCGCCATCCGGCGGCGATTGCCCGTCTCAGGCCCGCCGTTCGGCGAGCCTGGATAAACCGGATCATGATGGGCATGCTGGGCTCATGTGCCATTCCACCGACAGCAGGCCGCCCGCTCCGCCGATCCAGGGCGAGGTGGCCTCCCATGAGCAGATAGAGCTGACCGCGGCCGACGGCAACCGGTTCCTGGCCTACCGGGCCGAGCCCGCCGAGCCCAACGGGCGCAGTGTGGTGATCCTGCCCGACGTGCGCGGCCTGCATCCGTTCTACCGCGATGTCGCGGTGCGGTTCGCCGAGGCGGGGTTCCATACGATCGCGATCGACTACTTCGGCCGCACGGCGGGCCTGAGCGATCGCGACGAGGGCTTCGACTTCATGGCGCACGTCAAGCAGCTCAAGTTGGACCAGGTCACCGCCGACGCGAAGGCCGCCACGGAAGCGCTGGGAGGACCCGTCTTCACGGTCGGGTTCTGCATGGGCGGCGCCCTGTCCTGGCACCAGGCAGCCGGGGGCAACGGCCTGGCCGGCGGCATCGGCTTCTATGGCGCGCTCCGCTTCATCGACGAGCCGAAGACCGGCCCCGGTGCGCCGATCCTCATGCTCCTGGGCGGGGCGGACACGGTTTCGACGCCTGAGCAGTTCGGCGCGTACACAGCCGCACTCGACCGGGTGGGCACCGAGCACGAGAGCCACGTCTACGAGGGCGCGCCGCACTCCTTCTTCGACCGCTCGTATGGGGAGTGGGCAGAGGTTTGCCAGGACGCCTGGCGCCGCATCCTGGACTTCACGGAACGGCGCGCTCAGCCCAGGTAGGCGGCCCTGACGACCGGGTCCTGCCTGACCGCGTCCGGCGTTCCGGTGGCGATCATCTTGCCCAGGTCGAGCACGACGATCCGGTCGCAGGTGTCCATGACGAAGCTCATGTCGTGCTCGACCAGCAGCACGGTCGTGTCCAGCGCCTTGACGACCGCGCCGAGCCGTACCGTCTGGTCGGCGTCCAGGCCCGAGGTGGGCTCGTCGAGCAGCAGGAGGCTGGGCCGGTCGGCGAGGGCGCGGGCCAGCTCGACGAGCCGGCGCTGGCCGATGGGGAGCGCGGCGGCGTAGGCGTCGCGCAGCGCGGTGAGCCCGCAGAGCTCCAGCACCTCGGCCACGCGCTCGCCGCGCTCGCGTTCGAGCCGCCGCCGGCCAGGCCAGCCGACCAGGTCGGCGGCGAGCCCGCCACCGCCGCCGTGCCAGTCGAGCGCGGCCAGCACGTTCCCGGCCACGGTGAGCCGGCCGAAGACCTGGGGCCGCTGGAACGTGCGGCGCAACCCCGCCCTGGCCCTCCTGAGCGGTGACACGCCGGTCAGGTCGCGCCCCGCCACGCTGACCCGTCCTTCGCCCGGCCTGCACAACCCCGACACGACGTCGAACAACGTCGTCTTGCCCGCGCCGTTCGGCCCGATCACACCGTGGACCTGGCCCGCCGGCACCTCGAACGACACCTGGTCCAGCGCCTTGACCCCGCCGAACCACACCGACACCCCATCGACGGCCAGCATTCAACGCACCCCCAGGTAGGCGGCGGTCAGCAGGTCGCTGTCCACCTCGGAACGCGGCCCGGTCCAGGTGACGCGGCCCAGCCGCATGAACGCCACCCGGTCGGCGATCGCGAGCACCTCCGACGCCTTCTCCTCGACCAGCAGCAGCGCCACGCCGCGTTCGCGCAGCTCCGCGAACACGTCGAACACCTGCCGCACGACCATCGGCGCCAGTCCCAGGGACGGCTCGTCCGCGATGAGCACCCGTGGCGGCCGCACCAGCGCGGGGGCGAGTGTGAGCAGCTGCTGCTCGCCGCCGGACAGCGCCCCGGCGAGCACGTGACGGCGCTCGGCGAGCTGGGGCAGGCGTTCGTAGACGGGGCCGGGATCGGGCAGCCAGGTCCGCAGGTTCTCCTCGACCGTGAGCCCGGGGAACACGCCCCGGCCCTCGGGCGCGAGCAGGATGCCCGCCCGCGCCCTGCGGTGGGCGGGCCAGGCGGTGACGTCCTGGCCGTCCAGCAGGATCCTGCCGCCGGTGACGGGCAGGTCACCGGCGGCCGCCGCGCAGGTGGTGGACTTGCCCGCGCCGTTCGCGCCGAGCAGCGCGACCACCTCGCCGGGATTGACGGCCAGGTCCACGCCACGCAGCACCGTGCAGTCCGCGTAACCGGCGACCACGCCCTCCAGCCTGAACAGCGCTCCATCAGCCTGCTCCGGCGGCGCCGGGACCGGCTCCGAGGAGGCGGCGCCGGAGGCGCGACGGCGGTGGCGCAGCTCGGCGAGCTGGGTGAGCACCCCGTCCGGATGCTTGGCCAGGATCATGCCGCCGGCCCCGAACAGGATGGCCCCGACGTGCGCGGACACGTCCCAGGTGGCCAGCAGCTCGGGTACGACGACCGCGACGAGCCCGCCGAGCACCGCACCGCCGATCCGCCGCACCCCCTGGAGCACCACCACGGCCAGCCACACGAACCCGGAGAAGGCCGGCAGGTCGGTCGCGGTGATCGAGCCCTTCGAGACGGCGAACAACACCCCGCCCAGCCCCGCGATCGCCGACGCCAGCGCGAAAAGCATGATCTTGGTACGGGGAGCGGACAACCCGGACGTCGTGGCGGCGGCCGACGCCGATCGGACGGCCAGAATCGCTCGCCCAGAAGCCGATTTTTCCAGATTTTTCACCAAAAGCCCCACCAGTCCGATCAGCACGAGCAGCACCACCACCCGCACCCGCGCATCCGAGGTGTCCGCGAACCCGAACCCGAGCGCCGGCACCGGCCACCCGATCGTCCCGTTGCTGAACGCGTCCACCTGGAATAACACCTGATCGGCCAGCAGCGCCATGGCCAGCGTGGCGAGCGTCAGCACCCGCCCGCCCAGCCGCAGCGCCGGCAGCGCCACCAGCACCCCCACGGCACTGGCCGCCGCCACGCCCAGCAGGATCGCCACGAAGAACGGCAGCCCGGAGGAGAACGCCCACCCGCAGGTCAGCGCCGCCATCGAGGCGAAGGCGGCCTGGGCCAGGTTCACCATGCCGCCGATCCCGGTCACCACCACGAACGAGCAGAAGATCAGCGCCAGCACGAGTCCCTGCGCGGCCACGCCCACGTAGTATTCGGACGCCACGAAGGTGAACACCACCAGCACGACCAGCCCGAGCACCCACGGCGACCGCCGCCGCCAGGCGGGCAGCCCGGCCAGGTGGTCGGGCGGCGGCGCGTCCTCCGCCACGCTGCCCGCCACCCGGGCGCGCGACCTGTTCAGCAACACGAGCCCGGCGAACAGCAGAATCACCGGTACGGCCGTGCGCAGCCCGGTGACCTCTTCGAGGAAGTCGGTGTATCCGGCGACCAGGTTCTGGACCACGCCGAGCGCGAGCCCGGCCGCGAACGTCCAGGGAATCGACCGCAACCGCCCGAACACCGCCGCCGTCGCCGAGGCGAACAACAACACCGTGTACGCCGTCGCGTCCAGCCCGAGCACGGACACGGCCAGCACCCCGGCCAGCCCGGCCAGCCCCGAGCCGAGCATCCAGGCCAGCGCCGAGGTGGCGTCCGCGTCGATGCCCCGGAGCGTGGCCAGGCGGCGGCGGTCCACGGAGGCCCGCATGCGCAACCCGTAGGGCGAACGCCGCATGAACGCCCACAACCCGGCCGCGGCCACCACGGAGAAGCCGAAGGTGATGAGCTGATCGCTGTTCAGGTGCACGCTCTGCATGCCGAAGGGCACGTCGAAGGGCACGGCCGGGTGCGGCCCGACGCCGCGCGGCAACGAGGTCGCGTCCGCGCTCGGCAGCCCCGCCAGGTCCACGACCAGCAGGCCGAGCGCGGGCAACGCGATGGTGAGCCCGATGGTGGCCACGATCTGCGCGGTCTCCCCTGCCTGGGCGAGCCCACTGAACATGGCCTTGTGCAGCACATAGCCGAGCGCGGGCGCGAACAACACCACCGACACCAGCGCCGACGACCACGCGGGCAGCCCAGCGGCCAGGTTCAGCTCGTAGAACACCAGGGCGGACAGGAACCCGACGGCGCCGTGGGCGAAGTTGAACACCCCGGTGGCCGCGTACGACAACGTCAGGCCCGATCCCATGATCGCGAAGACGGCTCCGGTGACCAGGCCGCTGAGCACGTAGCCGAGGATCATTTGAGCGGCACGTTGTCGAAGCACTTCATGCTCTTGGCCACCTGGAAGGCGCCGTTCTCCAGCTTGACCAGGGCGCCGCAGCCGTTCGGCTCGCTGTGGTCCTTGGGGTACTGGATCCTGCCGAACCCGGCGTTCTCGTAGACGTACGAGCCGTTGCCCGTGGCCAGGAACTTCTCCCTGGTCAGGTCCTTGCCGGTCTTGTCCAGCAGGTCGAGGAAGATGTCGGCGGCCCAGTAGCCGATCGCCAGGTGCTGGGTCAGCGTCGTGCCCGGGGCGACCTTCTCGACGTCCTGCTTGAGCTGCGCGATCTCGGGGGCGCTGGACTCGAACGGCTCGAACATCGGCGCCGCGATCACGCCCTCCAGGGCCTGCGCGCTGGCCGGGTCCTTGAGGATGGCGGCGTCGTAGCTGGTCGCGTCCGTCAGCACGCCCTTGTACCCGGCCCGTTTCAGCGCCGAGTACAGGCCCACGTTGAACTTGGTGCCCGCGATCACGGAGACCACGACGTCCGGGGGTTTGCCGCCATTGGAGGTCATGATCTTGTTGACGTACGGGAGCCAGTCGGGTGGTGGTGCGGCGGCCGGGAGGCCGGAGTTCACGCCGGCCAGCTCGAACCCGGCGGCGGTGAACGACTGGGAGATCGTGGTGCCGCCGTACTTGCTGCCGCTGGAGTCGGAGGTCTGCACGTAGACGCTCTTGCCCGCGGCGCCGCCGAGCAGGTCGGCCAGTTGCCTGCCCCACCACGTCTGCGAGCCCGCCCCCTGCTTGGGCGCCAGGCAGCCGTTGTAGCCGAAGCCGGTCTTCGTGCCGCACCACTGCGGGCCCGTCGCCCAGCCGAACCACGGCACGCCCTGCTGCTCCAGGAAGGCGGCGCCGCCGAAGTTCGGGGCGTGCACGGGGACCAGGGCGAACACCTGGTCCTTCTGCACCAGCTTCTTGGCCGCGGCGTCGCCCTTGGCCGCGTCCTGCCCGTCGTCCTCGGCCCCGGTGAACTCGATCTTCCGCCCGTGCACGCCGCCCTCGGCGTTGGCCCGCTCGAACCTGGCCTTCGCCCCCACCTCGGCGTCCTTGGTCGAGTATCCGCTGGCGCTGGTCTTGGTCAGCACGCCGCCGACCTTGATCGTCGTGTCGGTGACGCCCGGCGCGGCCGTGCCCGCCGTACCCTGCTGCTGGGCCGCGCAGCCGGTGACGAGCAGCGCGACCAGGACTGCCATCGTGCCCCGCCGTACCATGATGGCCTCCTTGGCGATTTGGCCTAGCGCTCGCTTGGTTTTGCGCCGAGCGTAAATTCGCCCGGGAAGGGTGTCAACGGGCTACCGAGCAACCGCTTGCTCACAATCTGGGCCCGGGTTACCGTTTGGCCCATGCTGATGCGCGCGGCCGTGCTGACCAGGTTCCACGCCCCCATGGAGATCCGCGAGGTCGAGATCGCGGACCCGGGACCCGGCGAGGTGCGGGTGCGGATCAAGGCGTCCGGCGTGTGCGGCTCCGACCTCAAGGCCATCGACGGCAAGAGCCCGGTGGTGAGCAGGCTGCCGTTCATCCTCGGGCACGAGAGCGCGGGGGTGGTGGAGAGCGTCGGTACGGGCGTCACCACCGTCAAGCCCGGCGACCACGTCATCATCGCCATGAACGGCCCCTGCGGCCGGTGCCGCCAGTGCGGCGCGGGCCGGTTCCACCTGTGCTCGGGCCCCGCCAGGCTGCCGACGATCATGGGCGGCCTGCCCAGAATCACCCTGGACGGCCAGGAAACCCGCCGGTTCATCGGCATCGGGTCGTTCGCCGAGTACGCGGTCGTCAACGAGCCCATGTGCGTGAAAATCACGAAAGACGCGCCTTTCGCCGCCATGTGCCTGCTGGCCTGCGGCGTCGTCACCGGCGTCGGCGCCGTCACGAACGTCGCCAGGGTCCCGCCCGGCGCGACCGTCCTCGTCGTGGGCTGCGGCGGCGTGGGGCTCAACGTCATCCAGGGCGCGGTGCTCGCGGGCGCGACCACGATCGTCGCCGCGGACGTGGCCGACCACAAGCTCGAACTGGCCGAGCTCTTCGGCGCCACCCACACCCTGCTGGCCACGCTGGCCACGGATTTGCCGAAGCAGGTGGGCGAGCTGGTGAAGGGCGGCGTCGACTACGCCTTCGACGCGACGGGCGTCCCCGGCGTCCTGGCGCAGGCGTTCGCCGCGACCCAACCGGGCGGCACCACGGTCATGGTCGGCAGCCCACCCCAGGGCCACCCCGTGGAGCTGGACACGGGCCTGCTGTTCGCCTCCCGCCGCCTCATGGGCACCCAGGGCGGGGACGCGGCCCCTCACCGCGACCTGCCCATGCTGGTCGCCCAGTACTTGCGTGGCCGGCTGGACCTCGACGGCCTCATCTCGGAACGCCTGCCGCTCGACCGCATCAACGACGCCGTGACCCACGTACGCCAGGGCACGGTCGCCCGTACGGTCATCACCTTCTGACCGGGCGTGAAAGTGGCTCAGCCCGCCGTACTTTTCGTGACGGCGGGCTGGGCGCGATGCGTGCTACTCGATGTGCAATGCCGTCCAGTGCGACGGGGTTCCTTCGTACATCACATCGCCGCAGTCGCAATTACCGCAGCCAGGGATCATTTCGACGCTCCCTCCTCACCTAGGGGAGTAGCTCTTGTACCCACAGTGACCTGCTCATACGCTTGCGCGCACGTCGGAGTTTCGTATCCCGGCAACGATCGCAGCCCGCACCCTCAACCTTCCGAACCGGGGGCGCGGGAGCTGGACGGGCCGCCGCGACAGGGCTATTCGTCGGAACATGACAGAAACCAGGTTCGCCGTCTCCCTCCCCCAGCAGGTCGCCGACGGCAGGTTCGACCCGGGCGCGTTCCGCGACTACGTGCGGCGCGTCGAGGAGCTCGGGTTCCACAGCGCGTGGACGCGCGAGTCGACGCTGGCCCCCGCGCCCATGCTCAACCCGATCGAGATCATGACGTACGCCGCCGCCTGCACCGAGCGGCTGCGCCTCGGCTGCGCGGTGTTCATCCTCGTGCAGCACAACGCCCTCCAGCTCGCCAAGAGCATCAGCACCCTCGACCAGCTCAGCCGGGGCCGCCTGGAGGTGGGCTTCGGGCTCGGCGGCCGGGACCAGCTCGCGAACTTCGGCGTGCCTCCAGACGGCCTGGTGACGCGTTTCACCGAGTCGATCGAGCTGATGAAAGCCTGCTGGACGGACGCGAAGGTGACCTTCGACGGGCGGTTCTGGCAGGTGGAGGCCGCCATGGAGCCCAAGACGTACCAGAAGCCGCATCCGCCCGTCTGGATCGGCGGGCACCGGCCCGCCGCGGTCCGGCGTGCGGTCAGGCACGGCGACGGCTTCTTCGGCGCCGGCGGGGCGACCACGGCGGCGTTCGCGGAGCAGGTGCGCACGGTCAAGGCCGAGCTGACCGCCGCCGGCCGCGACCCGGCGAGCTTCGAGCTCGCCAAGCGCGTCTACATCTCGGTCGGCCAGGAGAACCGCATCGACGACCTGCTACGCCGCCTGTACGGCAACGCGAACGTCGCCGTCACCGGATCCCCCGAGGAGTGCGTACGCGGGCTACGCGACGTGATCGACGCGGGCGCGGACCTGGTCCTGCTGGACCCGATGTTCGACGAGCCCGAGCAGCTGGAACGCATCGCCACCCAGGTCCTACCCGAGTTGTCCTAGACGCCGAGTTTGGCGGGTTCGCGGGGCCGGGGAGCGGGGTCCTCCTCGTGCCCCTCCACCGACAGGTTCGGCAGCAGCCGGTCCAGCCAGCGCGGGCACCACCAGTTCAGCCGCCCGAGCAACACCATGGTCGCGGGCACGAGGAACCCGCGGATGATCGTGGCGTCCACCGCGACGGCCACCGCCAGCCCCACCCCGAACGTCTTCACCATCGGATCCGGGTAAGCGATGAACGCCACGAACACCGCCACCATGATCAGCGCCGCCGACGTGATCACCCGGCCCGTCGAGCCGAGCCCCTCCGCCACCGCGCGCGCGTTGTCCCCATGCCGCAGGTACGCCTGCCGAACCGCCGTCAGCAGGAACACCTCGTAGTCCATGGACAACCCGAACAACACGGCGAAAAGCATCAACGGCACATAACTCTCGATCGGCACCGAGAAGAAGATCGTCTGCAGGTACGAGGAGCTGGCCGGCGGATCCATGCCCACCAGCCCGCTGCCCAGCCCGATCGAGAACACGATCGCCAGCGCCCCGAACGCGGCCCCGAGCGAGATCAGATTCATCAGCGCGGCTTTGACCGCGACGACGGGTGCGCGGAAGGCGAGCAGCAGGAGCAGCGCGCTCAGCAGCACCACCACGCCGATCACCAGCGGGGTGCGCTCGGACATCCGGGTCCCCGCGTCGGCCAGCGCCGCCACCTTGCCCCCGACGTGCACTCCAGAGATGGCCCTGATGTCCTCGACCACCTCGGCGGCCCGGGAGTCGCTGGGGGCGTAGTCGGTGACGACCTGGAGCAGGACCGAGCGGCCGGAGGAGTTCACCTTGGGGGTGGCCACGTGCGCGACGCCGTCGACGTCCTCGACCGCGCGGACGATCTTGTCCACCAGATCGGCATCGCCCGCCCGGGAGGGCAGTTCGGCGACCACGAGCAGCGGGCCGTTGGCGCCCGGGCCGAAGCCGGTGGCCATCAGCTCGTAGGCTCGCCGGGGTTCCGAGCCCTGCGTGCCGTACCCGTCGTCGAGCGGGCCGAGCTTCAGCGCGAGCGCGGGCGCGGCGAGCGCGGCCAGCACCAGCACGCTGGCGAACAACACCCGCCACGGGCGGCGCGCCACCCACGCCCCCAGCCCGGCCCAGCCGGAGCCCGAGGCGCGCCGGCCCAGGAAGGGCACCTTGAGCGCGTTGATCCGGTGCCCGAGCAGTCCCAGCAGGGCGGGGACGAGCGTGACGGAGGTCAGCACAGCGGTGACGACGGAGATGCCGGTGATCCAGCCGAGCGTGCGCAGCAGCGGGAACCCGCCCAGCATGAGCGCGCTCAACGCGATGATCACCGTCCCGCCCGCGAAGACCACGGCCCCGCCAGAGCTGGCCACGGTACGCCGTACGGACTCCACGACCGGCGCCCCGTCCGCCAGCAGCCGCCGATACCTGGACAGCAGGAACAACGCGTAGTCGATGCCCACGCCCAGCCCGATCATCGTGGCCATGATGCCCGCCTGCTTGGGCACGTCCAGCACGTGCCCGAGCAGCCCGATCACGCCGAGCCCGGTCGCGACGCTGACCAGCGCGGTGAAGATCGGCACCAGCGCGGCCGCCAGCGTCCCGAACGCGAACACCAGCACCAGCAGCGCGCACGACACGCCGATGATCTCGCTCGGCCCGGTCTTGATCTCCTTGTCGGCGGGCGTGGAGCTGTCGGCCGCCACCACCTCGATCCCGGCCGCCCGCGCGGGATCGGCGGCCTTGGACAACGCCTGGGTGTTCTCGGCGAGCTTCGTGCCGTCGTGGCCCTGCATGCGTACGGTGATGAGCCCGATCCGCAGGTTGGAGGCGATGCCGCCGAGCCGGTACGGCGTGTCCACCTGCACCACGTGCGGCATGTCGCGCAGCCGGTCCAGGGCGTCCTCCACGGCCTGCTTGCGCCGCTCCTCGACGAGCGGGCCGTCGGCGGAGTAGAGGACGAGCTGCACCGTGCCGCCGGTGCCGTAGCCGGGCCCGAAGCCGGACTTCAGGAGATCGTGCGCCCGCTGCGCGTCGGTGCCGGGGATCGTCACGTCGTTGCTGACCGGGCTGCCGAGCACGAGGCTCCCGCCCATCAGCCCGGCCGCCACGACCACCCATAACGCCAGCACGACCCGCCCGTGCCGCGCACACCAGCCACCCAGCCGCCCGAGAAACCGCGTCATCGCCCCAGCCCCTACCCGACGGTCGTCCTGTACGGTCGTACAGGACCTACGATAAAGCGAGAAATACCGGAAGGCTGTATCCCGTACGGAAATGAGACGATGACCACAGCCGACGACACCCGCACCCGGATCCTGACCGCCGCCCGAGAGCTGTTCGCCGAGCGCGGCTACGCGGCCACGTCGCTGGCCGACATCGCCGCCGTCGTGGGGCTGACCAAGACCGCCGTCGCCTACCACTTCCACCCGAAGGACCGGCTGGCCTCGGAGTTGCTCGCCCCGGCGGCGGATGACATGTTCGCGCTGCTCGGGACCGCGTATCCGGGCAGGGAGGCGTTCGTCGAGGCGCTGGTGGCGTTCGCGGTGCGCTATCGGTCGGTGATCCGGCTGTTCATGGAGGATCTGGCCGGTGACGACTCGGTCTCGCCGGGCTCGGAGCGCGAGGCGATCAGGACGTTCAGGGACGAGATCTACGCCAGGCTCGCAGGCGCGGATCCCGATCCGGAGATCAAGGTCAGGAGCTGGGCCCTGCTCGGTGCGCTGCAGTGGGGCGTGGTGAAGACGATGGATTTGCCTGAGGAGCGGGTGCGCGCCGTCCTGCTCGAATCCGTCCGAGCCCTTTAGGAGAATGATGATCACCCTTGCCGTGGTCGGCGCGGGTTCGCGGGGCACCTCGTATGCCCGTCGCGCCGTCCAGACCGGCCGGGCGCGGGTGGTCGCGGTGGCCGATCCGCTGGACGGCCGCCGTGACAGGTTCCCCGAGGCCGAGCAGTACACGGACTGGCGCGAGCTGGCCGCGCTGCCCCGCCGGGCGGACGCGGTCGTCATCGCCACCCAGGACAGGGACCACGTCGAGCCCGCCGTGCGGTTCGCCGAGCTGGGCTACGACATCCTGCTGGAGAAGCCGATGGCGGTCTCCGAGGACGACTGCCGGAAGATCGTCGCGGCCGCCGAACGGTCCGACGCGGTGTTCGCCGTCTGCCATGTGCTGCGCTACACCCCGTACACGCGGGTCTTGAAGGCGCTGCTCGACGGGGGCAGGATCGGCGAGATCGTCAGCATCCAGCACCTGGAGCCGGTCGGGTGGTGGCACCAGGCGCACTCCTACGTGCGGGGGAACTGGCGCAGGACCGGCGAGTCCACGTTCATGCTGCTCGCCAAGTCCTGCCACGACCTCGACTGGCTGGTCCACCTCACCGGCAAGCCGGTGACCCGGGTGTCGTCGTTCGGCGGGCTCAAGCACTTCCGCCCGGAGAACCGCCCTGAGGGTGCGGCCTCCCGGTGTCTGGATTGTCACGTCGAGTCCGCCTGCCCGTACTCGGCCAAGCGCATCTACCTCCCCCTGGCGGGCAAGGACGTGTGGCCGGTGTCCGTGCTCACCGACGACGTCTCGGAGCGGGGCATCCTGGAGGCGCTCAGAACGGGCCCGTACGGCAGGTGCGTGTACGACTGCGACAACGACGTGGTCGACCACCAGGTCGTGAACCTGGAGTTCGAGGGCGGCGTGACCGCGTCGTTCACCATGACCGGGTTCACCCCGGCGCTGCACCGGCAGACCCGGATCTTCGGCACCCGGGGCTCGATCGACGGCGACGGCGACCGCCTGACCGTCCACGACTTCGTCACCGGCTGCTCCGAGACCGTCGAGACCCGGCCCACGGGCGACCCGACCGCCAGGGGCGGCCACGGGGGCGGTGACGAGGCGCTGGTCGAGGCGTTCCTGCAGGCCGTCGCCACGAGAGACCGCTCCTCGATCCTGTCCTCGCCCGGCGAGAGCCTGCACAGCCACCTCATCGCCTGGGCCGCCGAGAGGTCGCGGCTGAACGGCCAGACCGTGACCGTTCCCGGAGACTGAGTCACTCGCCGGCGATGGGGCTCGTCGGGGTTTCCGAGGGCTCGCCCGGGTCCGGACCCGACTGGCCCGCCAGGCCGAACACGATCGAGACAGCGCTTCCCGGCTCGGCGCACGTGCCCGGCTGGACGCTCTGGCTGAGGATCATGCCCACCCGCGACTCGTCCGCCACCACCTGCCCCCTCCCCCGTACCGTGAGGCCGGCCGCGATCAGCGCGGCGCGCCCGTCCTCGCGGGACCGGCCGACGACGGAGGGCACGGTGGCGCCGTTGCGGGCCACCGTGAGACCGACCGGGGTGCCGCCCATGACGCGGCTGCCCGCCTTGGGCCGGGTGGCGAGCACCTGACCGTCCGGCTGCGCCGAGCACGAGCGGGTGACGGTGCCGACGGCGAGGCCCGCGCCGGTCAGCGCCGTCTCGGCGGCCTCGCGCTGCATGCCCGTGACCGACGGCACGGCCAGGCCACCGGACACCTGCAGCGAGACCGTGCTGCCCTTGGCCACGACCGTGCCGGAGGCCGGCCTGCTGCCGAGCACCTGGCCGATCTTCTGCGGCGAGTCGAGCCGGGTGACCGTCCCCAGCACCAGTCCGGCCCGTTTGACGGCGTTGGACGCCGTCCCCTTGCTCATCCCCACCAGCGCCGGGATCGCCACCGTCACCGGCCGTACCACCGGTGGGTCCGTAGTGGGCTCGCGCGTTTCCGCCGGTTCCTCGGTCTTGGGCGACTTGTCCACCGGAGGCGGGGAGGTCACCGGTGCCGACTGCGGGGGCACGGGCGGTCCGGCCGCCTGCGACCCCTGGTCCTTCATCGTGGGTACGAGCACGGCGAACAGCACGGCGGCGGTCACCAGCAGCGCCACGCACACCGCCACGGCCGCCCTGGGCCAGCCGCTCCTGGAGCGTTCCGGCACCACCGGCCCGCCACCGAACCCGCCACTCCCCGAATTGGACGCCTGCCCGCCGCCGCCCGGCCCGGAGACCTGGTCTCGACCCTCAGCGGCCGACGCCTGGCTCACCCCGCCCGAGCCGGACACCTGCCCCACGCCACCAGCACCGGACGCCTGTCCGACACCGGACGCCCGCCCGGCTCCTCCAGCGCCGGATGCCTCTCCGCCCTCCCCCGCACCGGACTCCGGCGGGTCGGTCGGAGTCGATCCCGGCAGCGAGTCGGGCAGCCGGTAACCGTCGAGCGCCCCCGTCGCCTCGGGTTCGGCCATCGGCGGTCGTGGCTCGGGCACCAGAGACGGCGTCACCCGCAGGACGTGGGCCGGAGGCGAGGTGAGCACCTCGGCCGGCACCTCATCCGACTCCCCCAGCAGCTCGAACAGCAACTCCCTGCTGCTCGGCCGGTTCCGCGCGTCCTTGTTCAGGCACGCCTCCACCAGCGTCCGCAACCGCCCGTCCAGCCGCCCCAGCTCCGGCGGCGCGGTCAGGATGCGATGCAGCACCGGCGCCACCGAGTCCTGCCCGAACGGCGCCGTCGCGTTGGCCGCGAAACACATCGTGGCGCCCCACGAGAACACGTCCGCCGCCCCCGTGACGGCCGCCGCCGTGATCTGCTCCGGAGCCATGTACGCGGGCGTGCCCACCCCGCGACCGCTCACCGTGGCCGCCGCGTCCAACGCCCTGGCCAGGCCGAAGTCGATCACTCGCGGCCCGTCGGAGCCGAGCAGCACGTTCTGCGGCTTGAAGTCCCTGTGCACGATGCCCGCACGATGGATCGCCGTGAGCGCGGTCGCCGTGCTCACCGCCAGCCGCTCCAGCGCGCCGCCTCGCCGGGGTCCGGTTAACGCGACCTCCCTGTGCAGCGAGGGCCCGTCGACGTACTCGCTCACGATGTACGGCCGGCCCTCGTCGAACCCGGCATCGATCACCTGGGCCGTACAGAACCTCGCCACATACTTGGCCAGCTCCACTTCCCGCAGGAACGCCGCCCGCTCGTCCCCCACCGGCCCATGCAGCAGCTTGACCGCGTATGTCTCCCCGCTCCTCGAACCGAGGAACACCGCGCCTTGACCGCCCTCACCCAGCCGTCCGGAAAGCTCGTACTCCCCGAGTCGCTGGGGGTCCCCCGTTCTGAGCGGCTGCGCCGTTGGCACGGGGCGCCTCCCCTCGCCGCCACCCCTGTCCTGCTTTCTACTGAAAGCAACAGGCCGCAATCAGTCAACGGTGCTCACGACAATCGCAGCCTGACCGTGACACAGCCAGTCAGGAGGTACGGGCGACCGTACCGGAATACGTCACTTCTTCCTCACCCTCGCGGGTCACCTTGATGGCCATCTGGTTCGAGTCGGCCGTCGGGAACATCCGCAACGTCCCCGGATAGCACTCCTCGCCCGTGACCTGATCAAGCACGAAGACCATCCCACTATCGGTAAGCCGGATACGCCCCGAACAGTGCAGATCCGCCCCCCACCGCATCGCCCCGCCGTCGGCCCCCAGCCGCAGCTCGATGGGAAACACCCGCTTCGCGGTGAAGTGCTCGGCCGACCCCGTCCACGTCCCTTCCATCCCCGGCCCCTGCGCCCCCCGCACCCAGAACACGAACCCGGCCACCCCCATGACCAGGCCGACCACCCCCACGACCAGCTGCCAGACCCGCAACCGCCTGACGGGCTTCCCACCGGCAGACGTGTCATCGCTGGAGGCAGAGCCGGCGCCGAAACTGTGGCCGGGGCGGACGACGACGGGAAAACTCGTGGTCGGGTCAGGGTCCTCGATCGGATCCGACCCAGCCCTGACCGGGCCGAACTCCGCGATCAGCGCAGAACCACCCGCGGCCTGCACCCGACCCGCAGCACCCGAGCCCGAGCCGGCCGCAGCCGAGCCGGCAGCGACACCGGCCTGCCTGAAGTCGGCGGTGGCCGGACCGGAGGCGGCCGTGGCCGGATTGGAGGCGGCGGTGGGCGGGCGGCTGGGGTCGGAGGGGACGGGGATGGCGGCCATGGCGCCGGAGGTAAGCACGTCGCCCCCCGCCACCCCGTCCTGCCCGAGCAGCCGCCGCAGCACCTCCTCCGCGTCCGGCCGCTCCCCCGGCTCCATCGCCAGGCAAGCCTCCACGATCTCGCGCAGCCGCCCGGTCAACGCCCCCAGGTCCGGCTTCCCGTACAGGATCCTGGCGAGCACCTCCTGATAGGTGTCCGCCGTGTACGCGTGCCGCCCCGTGGCGGTGTACGCGACGGTCAGCCCCCACGCCCACAGGTCGGCGGGCGGCCCGGCAGGTTCGCCCTTGATGCGTTCGGGTGCCATGTAGGCAGGGGTGCCGACAGGGATCAGGTTGGTCGTGACGGCGGCGTTCACGAGCCTGGACACCCCGAAGTCGATCACCCGCGGCCCGTCGAGCCCGAGCAGCACGTTGCCCGGCTTGAAGTCCCGGTGCACGACTCCGGCCCGGTGGATCGCGCCCAGGGCGGTGGCGGTGCCGATGGCCAGGCGGTCGAGCGAGCCGCCCATTCTCGGCCCCTTGGCGGTGACGTGTTCCCGCAGCGAGGGCCCCTCGACGTACTCGCTGACCAGATAGGGCCGATCGCCTTCGAGATCGGCGTCCAGCAACTGCGCCGTGCAGAACGCCGCGACCCTGCGCACCGCCTCGACCTCGCCGAGGAACCTGCGCCGGACATCGGGATCATCGGACAGGCTGGCGTGCAGCAGCTTGATCGCGACCTGCGCCCCCTGCGGGGATTGGCCGAGGTAGACGACACCCTGGCCGCCCTGCCCGAGCCTGCGTGACAGCCGGTACGACCCCAACCGCCGCGGATCATCGGCACGTAGCTCGGACATATTCCGCCATTATGCCGTTCCAACGCGGCACACCCGGTACAACGGGCTCAGATGAGCTCGGCGTACCGGTCCAGGATCGGCAACACCACCTCGGCCGGGCCGCTCGGCAGCGTGGCCACCGATTCCTCGACACCGAGACCGGCGAAGTAGTCGAGCTTGTCCCTGGTCGGCCGGGTCCCGAACGGGATCACCCGGGCCATCGGCCGCCCCGCCTTCTCGCACGCCTCGCGCAATGCGGGCAGCGCCGCCTTGATCCCGTGGCCGCCGATCGGCATCCAGCCCTCGGCGTACTCGGCGACCTGGGCGAACAGCTTCGGCCCCGCCGCCCCGCCCACGTACACGGGCAGCGGCCCGTTAACGGGTTTTGGCCAGGACCAGGACGGCTCGAACCCGTCGAAGGAGGCCACCTCGTCCCGCCACAGAGCCTGCATCGCCAGCACGTTCCGCCGGGCCGCCTCGCGGCGCCGCGCGTACGGGACGCCGTGGTTCTCGATCTCCTCGACGTTCCAGCCGAAGCCGACCCCGACCACGACGCGCCCGCCCGAGAGGTGGTCCAGGGTCGCGACGGCCTTGGCGGTCACGATGGGATCGCGCTGGGCGGCGAGCAGGATGCCGGTCCCGACGCGCAGCCGCGTGGTCGCGGCGGCGGCGAAGGAGAGGGCGACGAGGGGGTCGAGCGTGTGGCTGTACTCCTCGGGCAGCACCTCCTGCCCGCCCGCGGCAGGGGTACGGCGCGAGACCGGGATGTGGGTGTGTTCGGGCACGTAGAGGGAGTGGAAGCCGCGCTCCTCCGCCGCTCTGGCCAGGTCCGGGACCGGCATGGCCAGGTCCGTGGCGAACATCGTGACCCCGAGCCTCATGCGACCCTCCTATCGTCAACCAAGCGATTGCTCGGCTAAGATTCCCAGAGTACCTTGCAGAAGACCGCCCCGCGGAAAGAGGTTTCCGGTGAAGTTTTCTATCTTCCTGAATCCGCAGATTCCAGGCTCTGGTTACGCGGCCGAGGAGAACGCCAAGGCCAGGCGTCCCATCGGACGGGACACGGAGTCGTACCAGAGGCTGCTGCACGAGGTACGGGAGATAGCCGTGCACGCCGACCAGATCGGGTTCGACGCGCTGATGATGACCGAGCATCACTTCCATTCGGAGGGCATGGAGTTCTCGGTCAACCCGCTGATGTTCCTCACCGACCTGGCCGCCAGGACCGAGCGGATCCTGCTCGCGCCGCTCGGCCTGGTGCTGCCCGCCTGGGACCCGATCAGGGCGGCGGAGGACGTTGCGCTGCTCGACCAGTTCTGCAAGGGGCGGCTGCGGCTGGGGGTGGCGCGCGGCTACCAGAACCGCTGGATGAACGTCCTGGGCCAGCGCTGGCACGCGGCCGCCGCGCGCTCGGACGGCTCGGCGACCGACACGCGTAACTTCGACGTCTTCGGCGAGGTGCTGAAGATCATGAAGCTGGCGTGGACGCAGGAGACCCTCCGCTACAAGTCCGATGTGCTGGACTACCAGGTGCCTTATCCGTACGAGGGCATCGAGGGCTGGCCGGCGATGGAATGGACGCAGACATTCGGCGCGCCGGGCGAAATTTCCGAAGATGGGAAGGTGCAGGCCGTCTCCGTCTGCCCCCGGCCGTACCAGAACCCGCACCCCGAGTTGTGGCAGCCGTTCACGATCTCGGACCGGTCGGTGATCAGGGCTGCCCAGGAGAACATCATGCCGTGGATGTTCACCCCCAACCCCGACGACCACGCCGCGAAGGCCAAGCTGTACCAGGAGGAGTCCGCCAAGCAGGGCCGCCACTACAAGCTGGGCGAGCACACCGGCATCCTCAAGATCGTCGGCATCGCGGACACCACCGAGGAGGCCATCAACACCTTCGGCCGCAGCATCCCCAAGGACTTCGCCGCCTTCTTCGGGCCGTTCGGCTATCTCGAGGTGCTGCGGAAGAAGGACGACGAGAAGCACAAGCCCATCTCCCCGGAGAAGGGCGACGCCAAGCGGATGCGCGATGTGGAGATGGCGCTGTTCGGCACTCCGGACGACGTCAAACGCGGCATCCAGCGCATGCTCGACCGGATGCCGGACCTGGAGTGGTTCGGGCTCTACATGCAGGGGCAGCAGGGCGTGTTGCCGCTGGACACGGTCAAGCGGAACCTGGAGCTGTTCGCCACCAAGGTCATCCCGGAGTTCCAATGAGATTCTGGCTGGGGGCCTCGTTCGTCGACACCGATCAGTTCGTGGAGCTGGCGCGGACGGCCGAGCGGTGCGGGTTCGACACGCTGACGCTGTCCGACCATCTGTTCTACGCCGACTTCGCCTCGCCGTACCCGTACTCGCGGTCCGGGCGGCCGCGCTGGGACGCTCGTACGCACTGGCCGGACGTGTGGGTGACGATCGGAGCCATGGCGGCGGTGACGTCCACGCTGCGTTTCTCCCCGAACGTCTATATCGCGCCCGCCCGTGACCTGTTCACCGTGGCCAAGCAGGTGTCCACGGCGGCGGTGTTGTCGCGGGAGCGGGTGACGTTCGGGGTTGGGGTGGGGTGGTGCAAGGAGGAGTTCGTCGGGACCGGGCAGGACTTCCACACCCGGGGACGGCGGCTGGACGAGATGTTGCCGGTGTTGCGCTCGCTCTGGGCCGGCGAGACGGTCACCCTGGACGGCCTCCCGGCGTTGTCGATCTCGCCGACTCCCGCCGGACAAATCCCGATATACGTGGGCGGTGACAGCGAGGCGGCCCTGCGCCGCGCGGCCCGGCTGGGCGACGGCTGGATCGGGAACCGCATCTACACGGAGGACCAGCTCGACCTCGTACTGGATTCGCTGCGGCACCACCTCGACGAGAACGGCAGGACCGGCCCCTTCGACATCGTCGCACCGCTGGCGGTGCTCCCTGACGCCGACACCTACCGCCACTTCGCCGCCAAGGGCGTGACCGCAACGCTGGCCGCCCCGTGGTGGCTGGCCACCCCCGAGGAGAAGTCCCGGTACGGCGAGGGCACCCTGGAACTCAAGATCGCCACCATGGAACGCTTCGCCGAGGAGATCATCGCCAAGGTCTGACCCGCCAAAGCCCGGCCCGGGGCCGCACCCGAGTCATCCGCAGACGCGCTATGCGCCCGGACCTTCGGCGAGGTTCTTCATGATCCGCCGCAGCATGTCCGTGACCCGCGCGACCTCCTCCGGCGAGAATGTCGAGCTATGAACATCTTGGTCATAGGAGGCGGCATCGGCGGGTTAGCCCTGGCCCAGGGCCTGCGTAAGTCAGGTCTCGACGTCACCCTGTTCGAGCGCGACCCCTCGGCCGGACATCGCGCCCAGGGTTACCGCATCAGCCTCAAGGAAACCGGCGTCAAAGCGCTGCGGGCCTGCGTGCCCGCGAACCTGTTCGACCTGGCCGTGGCCACCTCCATCCGCCCGGCCACCCGCATGATCTTCATGGACACCCGGCTCACACCCGCGTTCTCCAAAGACATCCCGCCCGTGGAGGCCGGCGTCCAGGGCCTGGGCGTCAACCGGCTCACGCTGCGCGAGATCCTCATGTCCGGGCTCGACGTGCGCTTCGAGATGGACTACCTGCGCTACGAGCCCCTCGACGGCGACCACGTGCGCGCCCACTTCGCGGCGGGCGCCTCCATGGACGGCGACCTGCTGGTCGGTGCGGACGGCGTCGGCTCGCGCGTACGCAAACAGCTCCTCCCCGACGCCGTCGTGGACGAGCTGGACTGGGCTCTCTACGGCAAGACCCCGATCACCCCGGAGTTGCTGGCCGCCACGCCCCCGGAGCTGGTCGACAGCTTCAACCGGGTCACCTCCCCCGACCACACGGCGATCTCCATCGCCACCTGCCGCCCCTTCACGCCGGCAGGGGAGGCGGTCGCCCGCCACGCCCCCGGCCTGGAGGTCACGGACATCCCCGGCTACTTCTCCTGGACGATGACCACCAAGGGGCCCAGGCCCGACGGAGCGTCACCGGCCGAGCTGCACCGGCTCGCCCTCGACACGGTGAACGGCTGGCACGAAGGCGTCCGCCGCATCGTGGAGCAGGCGGAGCCCGAGGCGACGTTCCTGCTGCGGATCCATTCCGCCCAGCGCGTGCAGCCGTGGGACGAGCCCGCCGTCACGCTGCTCGGGGACGCCGTGCACAGCATGAGCCCGGGCCGCGGCGAGGGCGCGAACGTGGCGCTCCGCGACGCCCAGCTGCTCAGCGAGGTGCTCGCCGAGGGGCAACCGCTCAAGGCAGGCTACGAGCACCGCATGCTCGACTACGCGTTCACCGCCGTGGAGGGGTCGCGGCAACACCCGTTCGCGCCCGTCAACCGCCCGGACCGGACTCCGAGCCGCTGACGACGGGCGATAGCCTCGTCCCGTGCTGGAAAAGATCGCAGCCACCCGTTACGTGACCCCGCTGCGGGAGGGCGGGTCGCTGCCCGGCGTCGTCGAGGCCGACGACCTGGGCACGTACGTGGTGAAGTTCCGCGAGGCGGGGCAGGGCCGGCGGGTGCTCGTGGCCGAGATCATCGCCGCCGAGCTGGGCCGCCGGCTCGGGCTCAGGACGCCCGAGCTCAAGCTCATCGACCTCGATCCGCAGCTCGGCATCAGGGAGCCGGACGAGGAGGTGCAGGACCTGCTCAAGGCCAGCACCGGGCTGAACCTGGCGGTGGACTTCCTGCCGGGGGCGCTGGGGTTCGAGCCGCTGGCGTGGGTGGTGGATCCGGGGTTCGCGTCCAGGGTGGTGTGGTTCGACGGTCTGATCCACAACATCGACCGGAGCTGGCGCAACCCCAACCTGCTGGTCTGGCACCGCGATACCTGGCTGATCGACCACGGAGCGGCGCTCTGGTTCCACCACAACTGGCGCACGGCCAACCCCCAGCGGCCGTTCGACGCGAGCGACCACGTGCTCGCGCCGTACGCCGCCGACGTGGAGGGCGCCGGCGACCAGCTCTCGGGGAAGATCACTCGAGAGCTGCTGGAGACCGTGACGGCCCTGGTGCCCGACGAGTGGCTCGACGGCGAGCCGGGGTTCGACTCGGCCGGGGACGTGCGCGAGGCTTATGTCGATCACCTGCTGCGGCGGGCGCACGGGCCGCGTGAGTGGCTCGTACGCACCGGGCAGCAGGCCCAGAGGCCGGGGCCGGGCTCCGTCGGCGAGTTCTGGCGGGGAGGCGGCCGGTGACCAGAGACGTCTACGAATACGCGGTGATCCGCGTGGTGCCCAGGGTGGAGCGGGGCGAGCTGATCAACGCGGGCGTGCTGCTCTACTGCCAGCCGCGCGACTACCTGTGCGCGAAGGTCGACCTCGACGCGGTCCGGCTGCGCGCCCTGGATCCCGGTGCCGACGTCGATGCGGTACGCCGTGCGCTCAGCGCGTACGAGCTGGCCTGCGGCGACAAGCCAGGCCCGCTGGCCGGGGAGTCGCTGGGCGGCAGGTTCCGCTGGCTGACGGCGCCACGCAGCACGATCGTGCAGGCCGGACCGGTGCACGCCGGCCTCACCGTCGACCCCGGCACGGAGCTGGCCAGACTCTTCGACAAACTGGTCCGCCTCTAGCCGAAGGCCTTCGCGTTGGCCGCCGCCCATTCCTCGAACGTACGCGGCGGCCGCCCGGTGACCTGCAAGACGGTCGGCAACACCGCCGACTCGTCCAGCTCGCCGCGGGCGAAGAAACCGAAGAACGCCTCCGCGTACGCCTCCGGCATCCCCGCCAGCAGCTGAGCCCGGGCCTCGTCGTCGGACAGCCCCTCGAACCGCAGCTCCCTGCCCAGTGCCTCCCCCAGAATCCGCACCCGATCGGCGGGCCGCAGCGCCGCCGGCCCCGTCAGCCCGTAGACCTGCCCGTCGTGCCCCTTCTCCAGCAGGGACGCGGCGGCCACGGCGGCGATGTCGAGGGGATCGACGGTCGCGACGGCGACGTCAGGGAACGCCTCCCGCACGACATTTCCGGATCTCAGCTGGTCTGCCCAGCGCAGCGTGTTCGACATGAACGTACGCGGCCGCAGGATCGTCCACGGCACCCCCGACTCCCGTACCAGCGCCTCGGACTCCACGTGATACTTCGAGACCGGGTTGCCGAGGTCGGCGGCCTCGGCGGCGCTGGCCGACAGCAGCACGACGTGCTGGACCCCGGCCCGCGCGATGGCGGCCAGCGTCTCGGCCATCCGGTCGTAGCCGCTCAGCAGGAACACCCCGCGCACACCGGCCAACGCGCCCGCCACCGACTCGGGATCGTTCAGATCGCCGATGGCCAGTTCGGCGGGCAGATCGACCTGCCGCCGCACCAGCGCCCTGACCTCCGCACCCGCTCCGGCCAGTGTGCGCACCAGCGCCCCACCCGCGTTCCCCGTGGCCCCGGTAACTAGGATCATTCCTGGATGCTAGAACAGCACCGACATGAATGTATCGACCTCGTGGAACCCGACTTTCCGGTAGACGGCCCGCGCCGAGCGGTTGAAGTCGTTGACGTACAGCGAGACGACGGGGGCGAAGCAGCTCATCGCGGCCTCCACGACGGCGGCCATGCCCGCCACGGCATAGCCTCTCCCCCGCAGTTCGGGGGCGACCCAGACGCCCTGGATCTGGCAGGCGTGCGGCGTGACGGCCCCCACCTCCGCCTTGAACACGACCTTCCCGTCGTCGATGCGGGCGTAGGACCGGCCGATCCTGATCAGCTCGGCGACCCTGGTCCGGTAGAGCGCTCCACCGTCGCCGAGGTTGGGTGAGACGCCGACTTCCTCGGTGAACATGGCCACGCACGCCGGCAACAGGATGTCGAACTCCTCCGGCCGCACCCGGCGTACCAGAGGATCGGCCGGCACCGGCGGCCTGCGCGAGGTGGCCATGACCGGCTGCGCCCAGCGGATCGCGCGGGCCCGGCCCCAGTGCGGCTCCAGCCGCTCCCACAGCAGGGAGACCGCGTCGACCTGGCCCACGATCGACGAACAGCGCCGCCCCTGCTTGCGGGCACGGTCGGCGAACGCGTGCACGGCCTCGGGACCGGCGCTGACCGGCACCATGTTGGCCCCGGCGTAACAGAGTGACACGAGGCCACCGCGCGGCCCGAAGCCCCACATCTGCCCGCCGAGGCGGGCCGGATTGAGTCCGACGGCCCGCACCCTGGAGGAGACGAAGACGTTCGCGACCGGATCGGAGTCCAGCAGTGCGAGAGCCTCGTCCCGGTCGCTGTCATCGAGCACGCGCGACGCCGATGTACGCAGCATCACATGGTCAGACTACGCGAAGGGTTACCGATTGGCTCATTGGGCGATGCCCACAGTAACCCTTTCTTGACGTCAGCTTCCGGGCATGAGCCCCAGCATCCCGAGCAGGCCCGGTTGATCTTGCTGGCCCGTCATGTGAGCGGCCGGCGCCGGCTCCGGCAGCGCCGCGCAGACGACGTCCTGCGACGGCAACGACCCGTCCTTCAGGTACGCCCCCAGCCGCCCGTCCACACACTTGTTGCCCGCCAGCGAGACGCCGTGGTTGCCGCCCCGTTCGAGCACCAGGCGCGCGCCCGGGAAGTGCCGCTGCATCTCCAGAGCCCCCTCGTACGGGGTCGCGGCGTCCTCACGGGACTGGATGATGAGGATCGGCGGCAACTTCCGGGACCCGTGCACCTCGACCGGCTCGCCGCCCCTGACCGGCCAGAAGGCGCAGGGGGCGTTGTACCAGGCGTTCGGCCAGGTCAGGAACGGTGCCCGGTGATGCAGCCGGGTCATGTCCGCCCGCCACCTGTCCCACTGCCGCGGCCACCTGGCGTCGCGGCACTGGACGCCCAGGTAGACGGCGTAGCCGTTCTCGTCGTCGGCGTCGTTCTTGCCGTGCTTCTCGTAGATGTCGAGCAGGCCCTTGACGTCGCCCGCCCGCACGTACGAGGACCACGCCTGGGCGAACTGGGGCCAGAGCCTGTCGCTGTAGCCGGCGAGGGTGAAGGTGTCGTCGAGCTCGCTCGGCCCCACGACGCCGCCGGCCGGACGGGCGCGCAACCGGTCGCGCATCGCGTAGTACGCGAACGACGTCTGCCTGGTGGTGGCGCCCAGCTTGTAGGCGTCGTTGTGCTTGGCGGTCCAGGCGAGGAAGTGGCGGTGCCGATGCTCGAAGGCGCGGTCCTGTTCGAGGTTGGACTCGTACCAGACAGCGGTCGGGTCGACGGTGCTGTCCATGACGAGCCGCTTGACCCTGTCCGGGAACAGCGTGGCGTAGACGGCGCCCAGGTAGGTGCCGTACGAGTAGCCGAGGTAGCTGATCTTCTCCTCGCCGAGGGCGGCGCGGATGGAGTCCATGTCCCTGGCGGAGTTCTCGGTGGTGAGGTACGGGAGCAGCCAGGCCCAGAAGTTGCCGCAGCGGCTGGCGTAGTCGGCGGCCCGGTCCAGCAGCACCCGCTCCTCGGCCTGCCCCCGCGGCACGGAATCGGGCCTCGGGGCCTTGTAGTAGGTGGCCGCGTCCACGCAGTGCATCGACGGCTCACTCGCGCCGACGCCCCTGGGATCGAACCCCACGACGTCGTACCGCTCACCCAGGCCGTCGGGCAGGGCGGTGGACACGAACTCGGTGAGACTCCGCCCGGACGCCCCCGGCCCGCCCGGATTCACCAGCAGTGTCCCCAGATGATTGGCATCTCGGGACACCTTGGCCTTTATTCGATTGAGCGCCAGCTTGATGGACTGCCCCCAGGGCTCGCGGTAGTCGAGCGGCACGCTCACGGTGCCACACTCGACGTTGGCCGCCACGGCCTTGCCCGCCACCTTGGGACAGGCCCCCCACACCACTGCGGCCGGCGTCCATTTCCCGCGGCTGGCCACCGCCGCCGTCCCATCCGCACTCCCGACCCCGGCAACGAGCACCGCAATCCCGGCGACAACCCCAACGACCCGCTTCACCCGGCCCCCTCCCATGTCATAGGCCTTGCGATGCTCCCGCGATCACCGCGTGATGACGTTGGGTATGGGGAAACGCTTGCCATTCTGTAATCGGTCCATGGCCGGATGTAGCCACCCGCTTCCAGGAGCAGGTGGCGGCCAGTTCGGCAACCTGACCGAGCCGATCGCCCTTGGTGCGAGGCTTCCCCCGCCGCTTGGCCTGGCGTGCGGGTGGCAGCGCCTACAGGACCGCGGACGGGCTGTTGGGCAAGGATGCTACGGCGCTGCGCCGTCCTACAGTTCCGGCGGTGGGCGCGTTGTTCGAGACCTTCAATACCTACCCCGGCCCGTAGACCTGGATGAACCCCAGGCCAACAACACCGGCCTGGGGTTCATGCGTACAGCGAACCGAGTCAGCCGACCGTGACCCGGGGACCGGAGTCGTCGTCGAGGTCGACCTCGACGCCCATCTCCTCGGCCAGTCGCAGCGCCTCCTCGATCAGCGTCTCCACGATCTGCGACTCCGGCACCGTCTTGATGACCTCGCCCTTGACGAAGATCTGGCCCTTGCCGTTCCCGGAGGCGACCCCCAGGTCCGCCTCCCGGGCCTCGCCGGGGCCGTTCACCACGCAGCCCATCACGGCCACCCGCAGCGGGACCTTCATCCCCTCCAGACCGGCCTGGACCTGGTCGGCGAGCGTGTAGACGTCCACCTGGGCGCGGCCGCACGACGGGCAGGAGACGATCTCCAGGCCGCGCTCTCGCAGCCCCAGCGACTCCAGGATCTGGTTGCCGACCTTGACCTCCTCCACCGGAGGAGCGGAGAGGGAGACGCGGATCGTGTCGCCGATGCCCTCGGCCAGCAGCGCGCCGAAGGCCACGGAGGACTTGATCGTGCCCTGGAAGGCCGGGCCGGCCTCCGTGACGCCCAGGTGCAGCGGGTAGTCGCACTGGGCGGCCAGCAGCCGGTACGCGTTGATCATCACGACCGGGTCGTTGTGCTTGACCGAGATCTTGATGTCGCGGAAGTCGTGCTCCTCGAACAACGAGCACTCCCACAACGCCGACTCCACCAGCGCCTCGGGCGTGGCCTTGCCGTATTTCTGCAGCAGGCGGGGGTCGAGCGACCCGGCGTTGACGCCGATCCGGATCGGCACCCCGGAGTCGGCGGCCGCCCGGGCGATCTCGCCTACTTTGTCGTCAAATTTCTTGATGTTTCCGGGGTTGACCCGAACCGCCGCGCACCCCGCCTCGATGGCCGCGAACACGTACTTCGGCTGGAAGTGGATGTCGGCGATCACCGGAATCTGGGACTTCTTGGCGATGATCGGCAACGCGTCCGCGTCGTCCTGCGACGGCACGGCCACCCGCACGATCTGGCAGCCCGACGCGGTCAGCTCCGCGATCTGCTGCAATGTGGCGTTGACGTCGGCGGTCACCGTGGTCGTCATCGATTGCACCGAGACCGGCGCGTCCCCTCCCACGGGCACGCTGCCGACCATGATCTGACGTGAGTGGCGGCGTTCGGCGAGCGGCTTGGGTCGGACCGTCGGGATGCCTAGAGCTACAGATGACATTTCAACCCTTACTGTGGCGACGGTTTCCAGTTTAGGTAGTCAGCGGGACTGTACGGCTGTGAGTTCGGACGCACGGGCACGGGCCCAGGCGTCGGCCGCCAGGACTTCTTCCACGGAGTCGGCAGGGGTGACGGAATGCTCCTCAACGACCTTGGCCACGGTGTCGACGATCGCCAGGAACGGCAACTCGCCTCGCATGAACGCGTCGAGGCACGCCTCGTTGGCCGCGTTGTAGACGGCCGGCGCGGTGCCGCCCTCGCCGCCGACGTGCCGGGCCAGCGCGACCGACGGGAACGCCACGTCGTCGAGCGGCTCGAACGTCCACGTGTGCGCCCTGGTCCAGTCGATGGCCCGCGCGGCGTCCGGAACGCGGTCCGGATGGCCGAGCGCCAGCGCGATCGGCAGCCGCATGTCGGGCGGGCTGGCCTGGGCGATGGTGGAGCCGTCGACGTATTCGACCATGGAGTGGATGATCGACTGCGGGTGCACGACCACCTCGATCCGGTCGAACCCCAGGTCGAACAGCAGATGCGCCTCGATCACCTCCAGCCCCTTGTTGACCAGGGTGGCGGAGTTGATCGTGATCACGGGCCCCATGGACCAGGTGGGATGCGCCAGCGCCATCTCCGGCGTGACGTCGGCCATCTCCTCGCGCTTCATCCCTCTGAACGGCCCGCCGCTCGCGGTCACCACGAGCCGCTTGACGCTGGCGGGGTCGTAGCCGCCGGGCCCCGAGGCCCACAGGCACTGCTGCAGCGCCGAGTGCTCGGAGTCGACCGGCAGGATCTGCCCCGGCCGGGCCAGCCGCTTCACCAGCGGCCCGCCGATGATCAGGGACTCCTTGTTGGCCAGCGCGAGGGTCCTGCCGGCCTGGAGCGCGACCAGCGTGGAGGTCAGCCCGAGCGCGCCGGTGATGCCGTTGAGCACCATGTCACACTGCCACGCCGCCACTTCCGCGACCCCTTCGGGGCCGCCCAGCACCACGGGCTGAGCACCGCGCGCCGCCAGCGCCTCCTTCAGCGCCGGTACGGCCCCCGCGTCGGCCACCGCCACGACCTCCACCCCGAACCGGGCCGCCTGCTCGGCCAGCAACCCGACCCGGCCACCCCCGGCCGCCAGCCCCGCGACCTTGAAGCCTCCCGGGTTGGCGGCGATGACGTCGAGGGCCTGGGTGCCGATCGAGCCGGTGGAGCCGAGCAGGACGACGGAGCGGTGGATCTCTGCATGCACCTGTCCATTGTCCCCGCTGCGGGGCGCACTCGGGCACGCGGCACCGAACGTACCGAAATTGCTTTGCTTATGTGACACGAGATAACAGAGTCAATTTATGCCTGAATATCGTCATATCGGTATGCGCAAAACTTGAGAAATCTGGATATTGCGGCGGCTACCTTCCAACCTCAGGTCCGGTTACGGGAGGTACGTAATGCACCGCAGAATCGTTCTGCTCTCCATCCTCACCCTCGCCGCGGGGAGCGCCGCCCTGCTCCCGGCGAGCGCGGCACAGGCCCAAGCGCGGCCGAAGCCCGCACAACACGCGGCGGCGGATTCGGCGTCCGAGCAGAAGCAGGTCCTGACGTACTGGACCGAGGGGAGAATGGAGGCGGCCCAGCCACTGGACGCGCCCGGCCCCAAGCAGGGCACGAAGATGGCCCTGACCACTGAGGGCACCCCGTGGACGGCCCCGCCCACCGGCGTGCGCGGCGGCGGCGTCGAGTTGCAGGCGGCCAGGAGCTCCGGCGAGCCGTGGACCGACGGCGGCGCCGTCGCGAAGACCACCGGGCGGATCTTCTTCACCACACAGGGGAGGAACGCGTCCTGCTCCGGCACGGCGGTGACCAGCGCGAACAAGAGCGTGGTGCTGACCGCCGGCCACTGTGTGAAGCTGAGCGGCGCCTTCCACACGAACTGGGTCTTCGTGCCGGGTTACACCAACGGCAACCGCCCGCTCGGCACCTGGGCCGCGACCAAGCTGCTGACCACGCAGCAGTGGAACGCCAGCGAGGACATCAACTTCGACGTCGCCGCCGCCGTGGTGGCGCCGCTGCAGGGCAGGACCCTGGTCGACGCCGTGGGCGGCCAGGGCGTGGCGTTCAACCAGGCGAGAAGGCAGCAGATGTACGCGTTCGGCTACCCGGCGGCAGCCCCCTACGACGGCTCGAAGCTGATCTACTGCAGCGGCCGGACCTTCGACGACTTCCTGATGTCGGACGACCAGGGCCTGACCTGCAACATGACAGGCGGTTCGAGCGGCGGCCCCTGGATGCTGAATTTCAACGAGTCGACCGGACTCGGCACCCAGAATTCGGTCAACAGCTTCAAATACAACTTCGCCCCCAACTGGATGTTCGGCCCCTATTTCGGGAACGAGGCCCAGGCCGTCTACCAAGCCGCGCAAAGCACCAACGCACTCTGAGCAATTTACCGAAAGTAGTCACAAGAACACATCTCGTGGTGCACACTCGGGGGGCATGACCCTGAGCACCCCCCTGCTTGCGGCCGCCTCGCTCCTGGCGGGGCTGATGGGCCCCGCCGTCCTGGGCGCGGCCCCCGGTCCGCAGCAGGCCGCCACTCCTGCCCCCGCGGGGAAGCGGACCGAGATAGTCGAGCACGTGGCCGCCCGCACCGGCGCCGAGCAGCGGCGCGTGCTCGACTACTGGACGCCGCAGCGCATGGCAGCGGCCCTGCCGATCAGCCTGCTGGACGCCGTGACGGGCGAACGCGGCCTCCTGAAGAACCTGACCGGCCGACCCGGCGTTCCGAAACGCCAAGCGGCGGCCAGGCCCGAGATGAACACCATCGGCTCCCGCTGGGTCACGGGCGGCCTGGTGACCAAGACGACGGGCCGCGTGTTCATGACGGTGGCCGGTGCCGACTTCGTCTGCTCCGCGAGCACGATCAGGAGCGCAAACAAGGACGTCGTCGTCACCGCCGGTCACTGCGTCAAAGACGGCACCGGCGAGTGGGCCGCCAACTGGACGTTCGTCCCCGGGTACGAGGTGGGCGGCGAGCAGCCGTACGGGCAGTACGCGGCCCGCCGCATGTTCGTCGCGGGACCGTGGTCGCGCAGCGGCGACGACAACTACGACGTGGGCATGGTGGCGCTGGCCACGTCCGGCGGCAAGCACGTGGCCGACGTGGTGGGGACGCAGGAGATCGCGTTCAACTCGGCGCGCGGCGGGCAGGTGTTCGGCTTCGGCTACCCCGCCGACCCGCCGTACGACGGGGACCACCTGGTCTACTGCGCCGGGCGACTGAAGGACGACCCGCACAGCCAGACCCGCGACCAGGGCCTGGGCTGTGACATGACGGCGGGGTCCAGCGGCGGTCCGTGGATGACCACGTTCGACGCCGCCACCGGCAAGGGCACGATCACGTCGCTGAGCAGCTTCAAGTACAGCGACGACCAGCGCACGATGTACGGCCCGTACTTCGGCGACGCCACCAAGGCCCTCTTCTCCACGGCGGAACGCGCCTAACCTGTGGGGCATGTGGGTTCAGTTGGCGGCTTTCGTCGGCCTCTCGATCGTCGTCATCTGCACACCGGGTCCTGACACGGCGCTCACCGTACGCAACGCGTTCTCCGGTGGCCGTCGTGGTGGCGTCTGGACCGCGGCGGGCGTCGCCACCGGCCAGGCCGCCTGGACGGTGGCCGCCAGCCTGGGGATCGCGGGGCTCATCCACGCGTCGGAGCCCGCGTTCCTGGCGTTCGCCTGGCTGACGCTCTACAGCCTGGTGATCGACAAGGCCCGCGCCCTGTTCGACCGGTCCCGGGTGCGCCGGGCGATGGACGCGGTGGCGGGCACCGTCCTGATCGCCTTCGGCGCCCGCCTGGCCCTCTCCCAACGCTGATCGAGTAGACGCGAATGTCACCGACGGTCGTACGGACGCGCCGGGCTAGAGCGACAAGCCCGTCACAACCATGACCTTCTCGTACGTGAGGTCCGCCATCGCCGAGTGCAACCCCTCGCGCCCGATTCCCGAGTCCTTCACCCCGCCATAAGGCATCTGGTCGGCCCGGTAAGAAGGCGCGTCGCCGATGATCACGCCCCCCACCTCCAGCTCCCGGTTCGCCCGGAAGGCGGCGTCCAGCGAACGCGTGAACACCCCGGCCTGCAAGCCGTACTTCGAGTCGTTCACCATCGCGTAAGCCTCGTCGATCGAGGCGGCGGGCTGCAGGATCATGACGGGTCCGAAGACCTCCTCGCGGGCCACCTTGGCGTCCTGCGGAACGTCGGAGAGCACCGTCGGGGCGAAGGACGTGCCCTCGCGCGTGCCGCCCGCCAGGACCTTGGCCCCGGCCGCGACCGCTTCCTGGACCCACGCCTCGACCCGTTCGGCGGCGGACTCCGAGACCAGCGGCCCCACCTGGGTCTTCTCGTCCGCCGGGTCGCCGGTGACCAGGCTGGAGACGGCGGGGAGGAGGCGTTCGACGAAGGCGTCGTAGATCGGCTGCTCGACGATGACCCGCTGCACCGCGATGCAGCTCTGCCCGGCCTGGTAGTTGGAGTACAGGGCGATGCGCTGGGCCGCCCAGTCGAGGTCGGCGTCGGCGAGTACGACCGCGGCCGCGTTGCCGCCCAGCTCCAGCGTCACGTGCTTGCGCGGGATCTGGTCGGCGATGGAGTAGCCGACGGGCGCGGAGCCCGTGAACGACACCACGGGCAGACGAGGGTCCTGGACCAGCGCGGCGGCACGCTCGTTCGCCACCGGCAGCACCGAGAACATGCCCGCGGGCAGGTCCGTCTCGGCCAGCAGGTCGCCGAGCAGGAGCGAGGACAGCGGCGTGGCGGGGGCGGGCTTGACGATGACGGGGGCGCCGACGGCGATGGCCGGGGCGACCTTGTGGGCGACCAGGTTCAGCGGGAAGTTGAACGGGGTGATCGCCAGCACGGGCCCGTACGGGACACGCGAGACGTACGCCAGCCGCCCCGCCGCGGTCGGCTCGGTGTCGAGCCGCTGCACGGACCCCGACCAGCGGCGGGCTTCCTCGGCGGCGAAGCGGAACGTGGCGACGGCCCGGGTCACCTCGCCGCGCGCCCAGAGGATCGGCTTGCCGTTCTCCGCCGTGATGAGGTGGGCGATCTCGTCGGCCCGCTCCGCGATGCGGCGCGAGATGTGGGCCAGCGCCTCGGCCCGCACGTGCACGGGCAGCGCGGCGGCCTGCCCCGCGACCGCGTGGGCGGCCGCGATGGCCTCCTCGACCTGGGCATCCGTCGGTACGGAGTGCCGGCCGACCTCGCGGCCGTCATGCGGGTTGGTGACAATGAGCTCGGAGTCCCCGGTCGCTGGGCGGCCGGCCAGCCAGAAGGTACGCACGTCCATACCCATGACGTTATGCCAAGCTGAAGATGGGGGATTTACACCACGGTGCACAAGACTCCCACGAGCGCTCACCGTTAAGTACAAGCTCTCTTGTATACCCATGATGTAACAGAAGTAGACCTAATTCGGGATGTTTACCATGCGGAGTGGTTTGAGGGATCTCCGCCATGGCTAAGTCATCGGATGCGGGTCTCCAGCGCGGCGGGCCCCCGATCAGAAAGGCGTGGGCCCCGTGACCGAACAGCGTGAGGTCACAAGGACGCTGAGTTCCTTGGCCACAGGGGAGGTCTCATGACCTCGGCGCCGCTTGGTCTGCAGGGCGCCTACCTCCTGGGTGAGCGCGCCAGCCACGACGAACTTCGTTCCCGCCTCCTCGACGTGGCGGTCAACCTGCTCGAGACGGACGGGCCGGAGAGCCTGACCATGCGCAGGATCGCCGCTGAGGCGGGGTGCACGACGACCGTCATCTACACGATGTTCGGCAACAGGGAGGGGCTGGCGGAGGCACTCTATCTGGAGGGGTTCGAGCGGTTCCGCCGGTTCCTGGAGGCGGTGCCGCAACGACGGAACCCCCTCGAGCACCTGACTGCGCTCGGTCCGGCGTACCGGCAGGCGTGCCTGTCCGAGCCCGGCTACTACAGCCTGATGTTCGAACGGGCGATCCCCGGCTTCGAACCCAGCGAACGCGCCAGGACCCTGGCCCGCGCCGCCCTGAACATCCTCGACCGGGTGATCGCCAACTGCATCTCGGCCGGTTACGTGATCCCGACCCAGCCCCGCAAGATCGCGGACGCGCTGTGGGCGGCGGCCCAGGGAGCGATCAGTTTGGAACGCGCCGGGCACCTGCGCGACGGCCGCACGTACGAGGCGGTCACGACGGCGACCATCTGCTGCTACCTCGTGGAGAAGCCGAAGTAACCCCCCAATCCCTAGAGGGAGGGACCTGCGTTCCTCCGGGCCGAGTCCCCGGTAAGCTCCAGCACACGGACAAGGGGGGACATCGTGAATCGTCGCCGTACCTATGCCATGGGGCTCGTCGCCTCGGCGCTGGTCGCCGGCATGGGTGCGGCGCGCCCCACACCGACCCCCACGCCCACGCCCAGCCCCACGCCGAGCGCCACGCAGAGCGACGGCACGCTGCAGATCCTCACCTACCGGGGCTACGCCGAGTACGGCGGCACCAGCCCCAAGGTCAACTGGGTGGGCTCGTTCGAGAAGGAGACCGGCTGCCGGATCGCCCGGCTCGACACCGTGCAGACCGCCGAGGAGATGGCCGCCAGGGTCAACGAGCGGCCCTATGACGTGGTCTCGGCCGGGCCCGTGCTGGCGGCCAACCTGATCGAGGCCAAGCAGGTCCAGGCCATCGACCCGGCCAAGGTGACCGGCTACGACGACATCGACGAGCGCTTCCGCGACATGTCCACGGTGTCGGGCAAGGTGTACGGCGTGCCCTATCTGTGGGGATATCACGAGTTCATCTACGACTCGACCAGGGTCAGGGGCAACCTGCAGCAGGCGTTCGAGTCCGATCGGGTGGCGCTCGAGGACAGCCCGCTGACGATCGCCGACGCCGCCCTGGCCGCGGGGTCCGTGGACGACCCGTTCGAGCTGACCAAGACGCAGCTCGACCGGGCGATGACGCTGCTGGAGCGGCACAAGGACCGTACGTACTGGAAATACCCGATCGACCTGGTCAAGGGATTCGCCACCGGGGCGCTCGACTACGCTCAGGCCACCCCGTACTATCGCCTGCTGCTACAGAAGGCCGGAAAGCCGGTCAAGGCCCTTGAGACCCGCGAGACCACCGGATGGGTGGATTCCTGGATGCTCGGCGCGAACCTCCCCGAAACCACATGCGCCTATCGGTGGCTCAACTGGGTGACCGACCCGGACGCGCAGCGCGACGCGGCCGCGTGGGCGGGGCTGGCTCCCGCCAACGACAAGGCGTGCAAGGGGAGGGCCAAGGAGATGTGCGAGACATACGGAGTGGGCAAGGACAAGTCGCTCGACCGGATCACCTTCGCCGTACGGCCGCCTGGGGGTTGCCGGGCGGAGGATGGGGAATGCACTGACTATGCCGCTTGGACCGCACGGTGGCGCGAACTCGCCCAGTGAGTGGGGGCCGCCGATCCCCACGTGACTGTGCCGCGGGCGCGCCCTTCCCCCCGCTGGGTGCGACCTGCAGAGACGCCCCGGGCCTTCCCCCCGTCCCGGGGCGTCTCGCTTGCTTCTAACGAGACGGGAAGGCCACGACGGTGGCCATCGGCGCGGGCAGGAGCGCCTCGGCGCAGTCGCCGCAGGCGAGGACCGCCGAGTCGTCGGGCAGCCGGCCCACGCGCACGCGCGGCCGCGGCCACCTCTTGTGGCAGACGACGCAGGCGTCGCCATCGCGCTGAGCCCAGGTCAGGCCCTCAGGGTCGAACGTCAACATGCTCCGCGCCGTTCTGGTCGGACCCCAGTTCATCACGCTCCCAGCAGCCATCGCCCATCCGTATGTCGGAACCGTTATAACCCTGACCGAGGCCGTGAGCGTCTAGCTGAGTGTCAAGTCAGGGTGAATTCTCTACCCGAGTGACCCCACTTGCCACACAAAATCGGGCATCCAGCCGCAAGCCGGATGCCCGATTCGTAGGAGTTTGATCTATAGCTCGGCGATCGCCTTCTCCAGGATGCCGAGGCCCTCTTCGAGCAGGTGCTCGGGGATGACCAGGGGCGGCAGGAAGCGCAACACGTTGCCGTACGTGCCCGCCGTCAGCACCAGCAGGCCCTCCGCGTGGCAGCGCTTGACGATCTCCTGCACGGCGGCCGGGTTCGGCTCCTTCGTGCCGGGCTCGACCAGCTCGATCGCGATCATCGCGCCCCGGCCGCGCACGTCGCCGATCACGTCGAAGCGCTCCTGGAGCGCCCTGAGCCTGGGGAGCATGATCTCGCCGATGCGGCGGGCCCTGGCGGCCAGGTCCTCCTCCTCGATGGTCTCCAGCACGCCGAGCGCGGCCTCGCAGGCGAGGGGGTTGCCGCCGAACGTGCCGCCGAGGCCGCCGACGTGCACCTTGTCCATGAGCTCTGCGCGCCCGGTCACGGCGGCCAGCGGCAGGCCGCCGGCGATGCCCTTGGCGGTGGTGATGATGTCCGGCACGACGCCCTCGTCCTCGCACGCGAACAACGTGCCGGTACGCGCGAAGCCGGTCTGCACCTCGTCGGCCACGAACACGATCCCGTTCTGCTTGCAGAACTCGGCGACCCGCGGCAGGAACCCCCTGGCGGGCACGATGAACCCGCCCTCGCCGGCGATGGGCTCGATCACCACGGCGGCCACGTTCTGGGCGCCGATCTGCTTGGTGATCATGTCGATGGCCTGCTCGGCGGCCTCCTCCGCGCACTTCTCCGGGCCGCCCGGCCACCGGAACGGGTACGCCAGCGGCACCCGGTACACCTCCGGCGCGAACGGCCCGAACCCGTGCTTGTACGGCATGTTCTTGGCCGTCAGCGTCATCGTGAGCAGCGTGCGGCCGTGGTAGCCGTGGTCGAACACCACGACGGCCTGCCTGCCGGTGGCGTGCCTGGCGACCTTGACCGCGTTCTCGACGGCTTCGGCACCCGAGTTCACCAGGAACGTGCGCTTCTCGTGGTCGCCCGGGGTCAGCTCGTTGAGCTTCTCGCACACCCGGACGTACGACTCGTACGGCGTGATCATAAAACAGGTGTGGGTGAAGTCGGCGACCTGCTTCTGGACGCGTTCGACGACCCTGGGGGCAGAGTTGCCCACATTCGTCACGGCGATGCCGGAGCCGAAGTCGATCAGCGAGTTCCCGTCGGCGTCCTGCACCACGCCGCCGCCCGCGCGGGTGACGAAGACCGGCAGGGTGGTGCCGATGCCGGGCGGGACAGCGGCCTGCTTGCGGGCCAGCAACTCCTGCGACTTGGGGCCTGGGATCGCGGTCACGACGCGTCGCTCCTGGGGAATGCTCATGTGCTCGACGCTACGGCGGGCTCCGACCTGCGCCGATACGTCGATATGGCACACTGGAGGCGCTCCTCTTTGCCGGAATGGACAAACTCGCATGCCGCCTTCGCTGCAGACCGTCGCCCGCCGCATGCGCCTGCGGCCCCTGGCCGGCTCTGGCGCGGTGGACGCCGTGGTGCGGTGGGTGGCCGTCAGCGAGCTGGCGGATCCGACACCGTTCCTGGAGGGCGACGAACTGCTCCTCACCACCGGCATGCGGATGGAAGGCGACCTATCCCAATATGTCGCCCGTCTGGTGGCGCGCGGCGTGGCGGGGCTCGGCTTCGGCGTCGGCGTCTCGCACGAGGAGGTGCCCGCCGCGCTGATCGCCGCCGCCGACGCGGCCGGGCTGCCGCTGCTGGAGGTGCCGCGCGAGACGCCGTTCATCGCGATCGGCAAGGTGGTCAGCGAGCTGCTGGCCGCCGAGCAGTACGACGAGATCAGCCGCGCCTTCGCCGCCCAGGGGCGCCTGACGCGGGCGGCGCTGCGGCCGGAGGGCATGCACGCGGTCATCGACCGGCTGGCCAAGGAGGTCGGCGGCTGGGCCGCGCTGCTGGACGAGACAGGCGAGGTGCGCCACGCCACCCGGGGCGCCAGGACGGGCGCGGTGACGGCCGAGCTCACCCACCTCCGCACCGGCCCACCCGACGCCGGCGGCGGTGTCCGTGCTGATCGGCTGCCCTCCAGCCTGGCGTTGTCGGGACCCGGCGAGCACATCGTGGTCCAGCCATTGGGCGGCGGGGCGCGGCCGCGCGGCTTCTTCGCGGCCGGGGCCGGGCACGCCTTCTCGCCCGTCACCCACACGGTGATCAACGCCGCGGGGTCCCTGCTCACGCTGGCCATGGAGCAGGGCAGGACCCAGCGGGAGGCCGAGCGGCGGGTCCGCTCCGCCGTACTGGAGCTGCTGCTCGCCGGGGCGAAGGAGCAGGCGCGCGCGGTGCTGGGGCCGCTCGGGGGGAGGTTGCCGGAGGAGCCGTTCGTGGTGCTCGGGGCCGGCGCCGAGGCAGTGGAGGTTCTGGAGGCGCACGCGTTCGCGGCGCTGATCGAGTCCGGACCGCCGGCCGTCGCGTTGGTGGCGGAGGACGCGGCGGAGGCGGTCGCGCTGGAGGTGGCCGGGCCGGTGGGCGTCAGCCTGCCGTCCGGGTACGGCGCGACGGCCCTGCGTGGCGCGCTCGACCAGGCGAGACGGGCCCTGGAGACCGCCAGGCGCGGCGGGAACGGCGTTGTGGTGAGGTTCGGGGAGCTGGCCGGACAGGGGTTGCTCGGGCTGCTGGACCAGGACGCCGCCCAGGCGTTCTCGGCCGCGCTGCTGGCCCCGCTCACCCGGTACGGCTCCCGGGCGGACCTGGTCGAGTCGCTGCGCGCGTACCTGGACAACAACGGACACTGGGACGCGGCGGCCCAGCGGCTGGGCGTGCACCGGCACACGCTGCGCTACCGCATGAAACGCGTCACCGAGCTGCTCGGCCGCGACCTCGACGACCCGGGCGTGCGAGCCGAGTTGTGGCTCGCCCTAGAGGCCTCCCACCGCTAGCGACACCGCCTCTCCACGTCGCCGGTGTTAGTGCACGAGCAGGCGCACGTGGTCGTGTTCGCCGTTGAAAGGCACCTAGTTCGGCCTCGAAGCTGTCACAGACTTCGATCATGATGTCTTCGCAGCGGCCCCGAATTGCGTCGTCGAAGACGCCGCGCCAGCACTTGGTCACGAAGACTAGATGGATTCTTCTTTCACATTCATACATCAGGCGATAATATGTTCGAGTATCCAGTGAGGTGTGAGTGGCTGTCGGGTGGGAGGTGGCTAGGGTGAAGCTGCGCTACAACTATCGGCTATACCCAGACGCGGCCCAGCGCCAGCTGTTGGCCAAGACCTTCGGCTGCACCCGGGTGGTGTGGAACGATGCCCTGGCGGCCCGCAAGGCCGCTCGTAAAGCAGGATTGCCCTACATCGGCGACGCCGAGATCCAACGACTGGTGTTGACGCAGGCGAAGAAGACCCCGGAGCGGGCGTGGCTGGCCGAGGTGTCCTCGGTCGTGCTCCAGCAATCGGTCCGCGATCTGAACACCGCCTATCAGAACTTCTTCGACTCGCTGTCGGGCAAGCGGAAAGGCCCACGGATGGGCCTGCCGGTGTTCAAGTCCCGCCACGATCAGCGGCACTCGGCCCGGTTCAACACCAACGCCTTCTCCCTGACCTCAGATGGCCGCCTGTACCTGGCGAAGATCGGGCAGATAGAGGTCCGCTGGTCACGGGACCTACCCGCCGCCCCTTCGTCGGTCACGGTGATCAAGGATGCTGCCGGACGCTACCACGCCTCGTTCGTCATCGAGGTCGACAACGCGGGTCAGGTGTTGCCCGAGAGCGATGCCGAGACGGGCATCGATCTGGGACTGACGCACTATGCGATCCTCAGCAGCGGGGAGAAGATCGCCAATCCGAAGTGGCTGCGCCGCCGGGAGCGCAAACTCGCCAGGCTGCAGCGGTCGTTGTCGCGCAAGCAGAAGGGTTCGAACAACCGGGAGCGGGCCCGGATGAACGTGGCCCGCCAGCACGCCAAAGTGGCCGATGCCCGCCGTGACTTCCTGCACCAGACCTCCACCTCGATCATCCGTGAGAACCAAACGGTGCATGTCGAGGATCTGGGGGTGCAGGGCTTGGCCAGGGGCCGGTTGGCGAAGTCGGTCCGGGACGCGGGCTGGGGCGCATTCCTGACCCTGCTCGATGGCAAAGCCGCCCGGTACGGGCGCGCGGTGGTGAGGATCGACCGCTGGTATCCGTCCTCTCGGCTCTGCCCCTGCTGCGGGTGGCGCAACGACAATCTCGCCCTGGACGTCCGCGAATGGGACTGCCTGTCCTGTGGCGAGCATCACGACCGGGACATTGCCGCCGCGATCAACATCCTCCTCGAAGGGCAACGCATCATCAGCACGACCGTGGCCGCCGGGCTGGCTGGACACGGCATAAACGACTGTGGAGGGCAGGTAAGACCAGGCGAGGCAACTCCAACCCTGGCACCGCCCGAAACCTCCGGCGCGCAAGCGGCGTAGCAGAAGCAGTAAGAACCCTGCGGCGACGTGGGGAGTCCCCGGCGGTTACGCCGGGGAGGATGTCAACCGTTCGTGGGGAAGCCCAGGTTGACGCCGCCGTGCGAAGGGTCGAGCCAGCGTGAGGTGACGACCTTGCCGCGGGTGTAGAAGTGCACGCCCTCGGTGCCGTGCACGTGCGTGTCGCCGAAGAGGGAGGACTTCCAGCCGCCGAAGCTGTAGAAGGCCATCGGCACCGGGATGGGCACGTTGATGCCGATCATGCCGACCTCCACCTCGTTCTGGAAGCGCCTGGCCGCGCCGCCGTCGTTGGTGAAGATCGCGGTGCCGTTGCCGTACAGGCCGCCGTTGATCAGTTCGAGGCCCTCCTCGTAGGAGCCGACGCGCACGATCGACAACACCGGGCCGAAGATCTCGTCCGTGTGCGTCCTGGAACCCGCGGGGACGTGGTCGAGCACGGTCGGGCCGAGCCAGAAGCCGCGCGTCTCGGCAGCCCTGCCGCCGCCGAGCACCGCCGTCTCGCGGCCGTCCACGACCAGCTTGGCACCCTCCTCGACGCCCAGGTCTAGGTAGGAGGCCACCTTGTCGCGGTGCGCCTCCGTGACCAGCGGCCCCATCTCGGACTTCGGATCGTCGCCAGGGCCGATCACCAGCTTGTCGACCCGCTCGACGATCTTCTGGACGAGCTCGTCGCCGATCGGGTCCACGGCCAGCACGACGGAGATCGCCATGCACCGCTCCCCCGCCGAGCCGAACCCCGCCGACACCGCCGAGTCGGCCACCAGGTCGAGGTCGGCGTCGGGGAGCACGAGCATGTGGTTCTTGGCGCCGCCGAGCGCCTGCACCCGCTTGCCGTGCGCGGTGCCGGTCTCGTAGACGTATCTGGCGATCGGGGTGGAGCCGACGAACGACACGCCGCGCACGTCCGGGTGCTCCAGCAGCCGGTCCACGGCGACCTTGTCGCCCTGCACGACGTTGAACACGCCGTCGGGCAGCCCGGCCTCCTGCCAGAGCCGCGCCATGAGCAGCGACGCCGACGGGTCCTTCTCCGACGGCTTGAGCACGAACGCGTTCCCGCACGCGATCGCGATCGGGTACATCCACATCGGCACCATGGCCGGGAAGTTGAACGGCGTGATCCCGGCCACCACACCCAGCGGCTGGCGCATCGAGTAGGAGTCGACCCGGGTCGAGACGCCTTCGGAGAAGCCGCCCTTGAGCAGGTGCGGGATCCCGCAGGCGAACTCCACGACCTCCAGCCCTCTGGCCACCTCGCCGAGCGCGTCGGAGTGCACCTTGCCGTGCTCGGCGGAGATCAGCGCGGCCAGCTCGTCGCGGTGGGCGTACATGAGCTCGCGGAAGCGGAACAGCACCTGCGCCCGCTTGATCAGCGACGCGGCCCGCCAGGCGGGGAAGGCCGCGACGGCGGCCGCCACGGCCGCGTCCACGTCCGCGGCGGAGGCCAGCCTGACGTGCCCGCTGACCTCGCCGGTCGCCGGGTTGAAGAGCTCGGAGGTACGGGAGTTCCCGTCCTCCAGAGCTCCGTTGATCCAGTGCTTGACGGACTTCACTGAGCCGATGCCTCCGCGTTGATGACTTCCAGGGCGTGCACGATGATGTCGAGACCCTCCGCGGCCTCGTCCACCGAGAGGGTGAGGGGCGGGGCCATGCGGATGGCGTTCCCGTACAGGCCGCCCTTACCCGCCAGCAGCCCGGCCTTCTTGGTCTCCTCCATGAAGCGGGCGGCCTGGGCGGGGCTCTCCAGCTCGACGGCGAACATCAGCCCCTTGCCGCGCACAGCCTTGACGACCGGCAGCCGCGCGGCCGCCTCCTTGAGCCCGCCGATGATGATCGCACCGGTACGGGCGGCGTTGGCCTGCAGATCGTGGCTGAGCACGTAGTCGAGCGTGGCGTTGGCGGCGGCCATCGAGATCGGGTTGCCGCCGAACGTGGACAGCCCCACGGCATGCGGGGCGTCCATCAGGTCGCCGCGCGCCACGACTCCGCCGACCGCGAAGCCGTTCCCCAGCCCCTTGGCGAACGTGATCATGTCGGGCGTCACCCCATGGTTCTGGATGCCGAAGAACGCGCTCCCGGTGCGGCCCCAGCCGGTCTGCACCTCGTCGGAGATGAAGTGGATGCCCTGCTCGTCCAGCACCTCCTTGTAGGCGGCGAACAGCCCGTCGGGGGCCATCGTGAACCCGCCCACGCCCTGGATCGGCTCGGCGATCAGCGCGGCCACGTCGTTGGAGACCGAGGTGGCCAGCACGTGGCGCAGGTCGTCCACGCACGCCCGGATGTAGTCGGCGTCCGTCAAGCCCTTGAACTGGGTGAGGTGCCGGTCGGTGCCGTGCAGGAAGTGCACGTTGAGCGGGGAGAGCGAGTTGTTCTTCCACGCCCGGTTGGCGGTGACGCTGATCGCGCCGAAGCTGCGCCCGTGGTAGCTCTGCCGCATGGCGAGCACCTGGTCGCTCTTGCGCGCGTACGTCGCCAGGAGGAGCGCGGTCTCGTTGGCCTCGGTGCCGGAGTTGGTGAAGAAGACCTTGGCGTCGGGGATGGCGGAGAGCCGGGCGATCTTCTCGGCCAGCTCGATCTGGCCGCGCAGCAGATAGGCGGTGCTGGTGTGCACCACGCCGGTGGCGAGCTGGCGCTCGATGGCCTCGCGCACCTCGGGCACGTCGTAGCCGATCATGTTGGTCAGGATGCCGGCGAAGAAGTCCAGGTAGCTCTTGCCGTCACCGTCGATGACCCGGTTGCCCTTGCCGCTGACGATCTCGATGGGCTCGTTGTAGTTGAGTGCCACCCAGTTGGGGATCACTGCCCTGTGGCGCGCGAGAAGCTCCGACATGCTACTGAGTATCCCGTTCTCGTCGGCATCCTCCTATCCGCAACCTGTCGGCATGCGGTCACATCAGCTTACATGCTGTAAATCCACCCCTTAGGGGATCTCCCGTGCGCCTGGAGACGTACATGACACCCGGCGAGTACGCCGCCGGAGGCACCGCGAAAGACCACTGGCGGCGGACGCCCCGGACCACCCCTGTCGACGACGATCGGAGCATCCGAACTGAAGGAGAGATCGAGATGACCGTCACCGTCGACCACCGCCCCGAAGCCCCGTCCGGCCCGCCCAAGCTCGACCGCGACCGGCTCCGCCAGGCCCAGCAGGACACGATGGACACCCCGCGGATGAACTACAGCCTGCTGGCCAGGATGATGTTCAAGCCGGTCGACATCATGTACGGCAAGAAGGGCTCGTACACGAAGTTCGCCATGCTGGAGATCATCGCCAGGGTGCCGTACCAGGCGTGGGAGCGCATGGGCTACTGGGCCGTACACCGGCACGCCGGCCGTTCCGCGCTGGCCAGGAGGGTCTTCGAGCGGATCGTGGAGGCCCGTGCCGACCAGGACAACGAGCAGTGGCACCTGCTGATCGTGCAGGACCTCGTGCAGCGCACCGGGCAGAAGCAGACCTGGCTGCTGCACAAGGCCGCGCCGTGGCTGATCGCGTTCTTCTACTACCACGTGTCCTGGGTGTTGTTCCTGGTCAGGCCGGACTGGAGCTACCGGCTGAACGCGGAGTTCGAAGACCACGCCGAGCACGAGTACATGACGTTCGTGGCCGAGAACCCGGACCTGGACTTCGTGCCCGACCCCGGCACGTACGCCGACGAGTACGGCCGCTACCGCTCGGTGGCCGACCTGCTGCGGCAGATCGGCCACGACGAGCGCACGCACAAGCTGGACAGCCTGGAGACCATGAAGGAGCCCCGTGTCCGCTAGACCTCGGCGGGCTCGGGCACCGCAGCAGGGACGGCCGGGCGCAGCACGATCACCGCGAGCAGCGCGGCGGCCACGCTGAACCCGGCCCCCACCCACGAGCCGAGGTGCATCGCGGAGGTGAAGGCCTCGTTGGCGACCTCGGCGAAGCCCATCGGGTGCGCGGCGCCGATCGACTCCCTGGCGGCCGCGGGCAGGCCGGCGGGCATCTCGGAGGTGTACTGCCCGGCCAGCACGCTGCCCAGGATGGCGATGCTCAGCGCCACGCCGACCTGCTGGACGGTGTCGTTGAGCGCGGAACCCACGCCAGCGTGGTCCAGCGGGATCGCGCCCATGAGCGAGGCGTAGGCGGACGGACCGGCCAGGCCGCCGCCGATGCCCATGATCACGAGGCCGGTGAGCAGCGGCAGGTATCCGGTGGTCAGGGCCATGACGACGAAGCCTCCGGCCATCAGCAGCAGCCCGGCGCCGATCAGCACCCGGTTGCTGACCCTCTGCCCCAGCCCGGCGCCGACGCCGTTGAAGATCGCGGCGGCCACGGCGTAGGGCAACATGGCCAGGCCGGCCTGCATCTCCCCGTAGCCCAGCACGTACTGCAGGTATTGCGTCAGCATGAGCATCACGGCGCCCGCGCCGAACGACATCAGCAGGATCGAGAACGACGCGCCGCTGAAGTTGCGGTTGGCGAACAGGTGGAGCGGCAACATCGGCTGTTCCTGCCTGCGCTCCCAGACCACGAAGGCGGCCAGGGCGATGACCGCGATCGCGATGACGGGGATGTTCCACTCGCGCTCGATGATCACGTAGACGGCCGCGGTCAGGCCGACGATCGACAGCACCACGCCCAGGGGGTCGATCTTCCGCCCGGTGCTGCGGGTCTCGGGCATGAGCACGACGGCGGCCACGATGGCGATCGCCGCGATCGGGATGTTCAGCAGGAAGACCGAGCCCCACCAGTAGTGCTCCAGCATGAAGCCGCCCAGGGTCGGGCCGGACACCAGGCCGACCAGGGCCACGGCGCTCCAGGCCGCCATGGCCTTGCGCCGCTCCGCCTCGTCGAACACGGTCATCAGGATGGACAGCGTGGAGGGCATCACGAGCGAGCCGCCGATGCCCATCAGGGCCCGCGCGGCGATGAGCTGCCAGGGCTCCGTGACGAGCACGGCGACCAGGGACGCGCCGCCGAAGAACACCAGGCCGATGATCAGGAAGCGGCGGCGACCGTATTTGTCGGACAGGCTGCCCGAGGTGAGCAGCAGGCCGGCGTAGGCCAGCACGTAGGCGTCGATGATCCACTGGATGTCCGACGGGGTGGCGCCCATCTCCTCGTTGAGCGAGGGGATGGCCAGGTTGAGCACGGTGTTGTCGACGACCAGCACCAGCAGCGCCAAGCAGAGGACGACGAGAATCCACCAGCGACGGGGGTCTCGCACAGCGTTCGAGTTCACTCGCACACCGTACGACAATCCTCGCACAGTGTGCGAGTGCATTTATCCTTAGGGAATGAGCAAGCCGTTCGCCTCCGTCTGGCTCCGCGAGCCGCGCAAGGCCACGAGCCCCGGGCGCAGCCGCGAGGAGATCGTCAACGCCGCCGTGGAGCTGCTCGACGAGGAGGGGCTCAACGGGCTGAGCATGCGCAAGCTCGGTGCGAAGCTGAGCGCGGGCGCCACCAGCCTCTACTGGTACGTCGCCAACAAGGACGAGCTGCTCGAACTGGCCTACGACGAGGTGTGGGGCGAGATGACCATCTCCGAGCCCGAGGTCGTGGGCTGGCGTGACGCAGCCTCGACCCAGGCCTACAGCATGCGCCAGGCGATGTTGCGCCACCCGTGGTCGGCCGACCTCCTGGGCCGCATGCCCGCGCTCGGCCCCAACGCGATCCAGGTCGCCGACCGGATGCGCAGGATGTTCAAGCTGGCCGGGTTCGACGGGATGGACATCGACTACGCCGTCGGCACGCTCACCGCCTACGTCTACGGCATGACGGTGCCCGAGATCGTCTGGAACGCCGCCTTGAGCGAACACGAATACGACCCCGACGAGATGCGCAAGTTGGTCGCCACGGCCGTCAGGGACTTTCCCGGCATGCTTGAACGCATGAACACGGACATCTACCAGGATCCCCAGGCCGTTCGCGCGGTGGCCTTCGACTTCGGTCTGGTGTCGGTGCTCGACGGCCTTGAGCGGCGGCTGGTGACGTAGCAGGATCCGGGCATGAGCGATTTTCGTGCCGCCCGCGATTTCCTCCTCAGTGCCGACCCCGCCACCGCCCGCCGTGACTTCCGCTGGCCGGAGCTAGCGGAGTTCAACTGGGCGCTCGACTGGTTCGACGGGGTCCTGGCCGCCGAGACCCCCGACGCCGTCGCTCTCAAGATCGTGGGGGTGAGCAGTGCCTCCTTCACCTTCGCCGAGTTGTCGGCCCGCTCCAACCGGGTCGCCAACTGGCTGCATCAGCAGGGGGTGCGCCGGGGCGACCGGATCCTGCTCATGCTGGGCAACCAGGCCGAGTTGTGGGAGTCGCTACTGGCCGCGATGAAGCTGGGCGCGGTCATCATCCCGGCCACGACGCTGCTGACCGGCAAGGACATCGTCGAGCGGATCGACAGAGGTGGCGTCTCCCACGTGATCGCCAACGCCGCCGACGCGGGAAAGTTCGGGTCCGGCGAATACACGAAGATCGCTGTGGGGGACGCGTACAACTGGCTGCCGTACCACGAGGCGTACGAGGCGGACGAGCCCTTCACGCCCGACGCGCCGACGCGGGCGGGCGACACGCTGCTGCTCTACTTCACCTCCGGCACCACCTCGCAGCCGAAACTGGTCGAGCACACCCACGCGTCCTATCCGGCCGGGCATCTGTCGACGATGTCCTGGATCGGGTTGCGCCCTGGCGACGTGCATCTCAACGTGTCCTCGCCAGGGTGGGCCAAGCACGCGTGGAGCAACGTGTTCGCGCCCTGGAACGCGGGGGCCACCGTGCTGGTCCACGACTACCAGCGCTTCTCCGCGCCCGCGCTGCTGCAGGTGCTGCGGGACGAGCGGGTCACCACGTTCTGCGCGCCGCCGACCGTGTGGCGGATGCTCATCCAGGAGGACCTGACGGCCTGGAAACTCCCCCTGCGTACGGCAGTGGCCGCCGGCGAGCCGCTCAACCCCGAGATCATCGACCAGGTGGCCAAGGCGTGGGGCATCACGATCAGGGACGGCTACGGGCAGACCGAGACCACGGCGCAGATCGGCAACGCGCCGGACGAGCCGGTCAGGCCGGGCTCGATGGGACGGCCGCTGCCCGGTTACGAGGTCGTGCTGATCGACCCCGTGACCGGCGAGCAGGGGGACGACGGCGAGATCTGCCTGCCCCTGGACGGCCGCCGCCCCCTCGGCCTCATGTCCGGATATGTCGGTGGATCTAGTGACTCCATGCGGGCCGGTTTCTACCACACCGGCGACGTCGCCACCCGCGACCAGGACGGCTACATCACCTACGTGGGCAGGACCGACGACGTCTTCAAGGCCAGCGACTACCGCATTTCGCCGTTCGAGCTGGAGAGCGTGCTGCTGGAGCACGCCGCCGTGGCGGAGGCGGCCGTGGTGCCCGCGCCGGATCCGGTGCGGCTGGCCGTACCCAAGGCTTATGTGACGCTCGCGCCCGGGTTCGAGGCGGACGAGACGACCGCGCGGTCGATCTTCGAGCACTGCCGCAGGGAGCTGGCGCCCTACAAGCGGGTGCGGCGGCTGGAGTTCGACGAGCTGCCCAAGACGATCTCCGGGAAGATCCGCCGGGTCGAGTTGCGGGTGCGGGAGCCTCGGAGAGAATACCGGGAGGAGGATCTCAACCCATGACAAAGCGTAAATTGGCACATGACCGTTCTTACAAGTTGATCGGCTAGGCTCTGCCCCGTGTTGCCCACCATCGCCGACGTCCTCGCCCTGGAAACCGTACGCCGGGGCAGCCCGCGCGTGGTCGCGGGCGCCGACCGGCTCGACACCAAGGTGCGGTGGGTGCACGTCGGCGAGATCGCCGACATCGCCCACCTGCTACGCGGTGGGGAGCTGGTGCTCACTACGGGAGTCGCGCTTCCAGACGACCCGGAGAAGCTCGCCGACTACATCGGCGAGCTCTCCTCTGTCGGCGTCTCAGGGCTGATCGTGGAGCTGGGCCGCAAGTTCGTCCGCGAACTGCCCCGCGCCGTGGTCAAGTCGGCCGAGGAGCACGGGCTGCCGGTCATCGTGCTGGCCCGCGAGACGCCGTTCGTGCAGATCACCGAGTCCGTGCACGCCCGGATCATCGACATCCAGCTGGAGGAGCTGCGGGCCTCCGAGCAACTGCACGAGGTCTTCACCGAGCTGTCGGTCGAGGGCGCCTCGCCCGCCGAGGTGCTCGCCCAGGTGGCCCGGCTGTCCAGTCGCCCGGTGCTGCTGGAGAACCTCGCCCACCAGGTGCTGGCCGCCGAGTCCGCCGGGCGGGACGCGGGCGCCCTGCTGGCCGGGTGGGAGACCAGGTCCAGGGCGGTGGCCACGGCGGAGCGCACCGCGTACGATCCGGCCTCCGGCTGGCTGGTCACCACGGTCGGGGCGCGCGGGCAGGACTGGGGGCGGCTGATCCTGATCTGCGACACCCCGCCGACCCCGCGCGACATGGTGCTGGCCGAGCGCGCCGCCACCACGCTCGCCCTCGGCCGCCTGCTGGAACGCCACCAGGAGTCGCTCGAACGCCAGGCGCACGGCACGATCATCACCGGCATCCTGACCCACGCCTACGCCGACCCCGACGAGGCCGCCGCCCGCGCCCGCGCCGTCGGCGTGCCGCTCACCGGACGCAAGCTGATCAGCGTGGTGATCCGGCCGACAGAGCCCGTCGACCAGGCCCTCGACGGGCAGGCGCAGCTCGGCGAGCTGGCCGAGGCCACCGCCGCGGCCTGCCGCGACGCCCGGCTGCCCGCCCTGGTCGGCGCGCTCGACCAGGAGCGCGTCGGGGTCCTGCTGCCACTGCCGCCGCGCACCCAGGTCGAGCCCGCGCTGACCGCGCTCGCCGAGCGGCTGCGCATGTTGTGGCGGCCCGGCTCGGCGTTCGTGCTGGCGGCGGGCTCGGTGGTGGAGTCCATCAGGGACGTACGCCGCAGCTTCCTCGAAGCCGAGCAGGTGGCCGACGTGGCGGTGCGCCAGCCGGACGGCCGGGCCTTCTACCGGCTGCCCGACCTGCGCCTGCGCGGGCTGCTGCATCTGCTGCGCGACGACGCCCGCCTGCAGACGTTCGCGGAGCGGGAGCTGGGGCCGCTGCTGGCCCACGACGGGCAGCGGGGCGGCGACCTCGCCCGGATCCTGCGCATCTATCTGGACGCGGGACGGAACAAAGCGGTCGCCGCGCAGAAGGCCCACCTGTCCAGGCCCGCCTTCTACGACCGCCTGCGCCGCCTCGAACGCATCCTCGACACCGACCTCGACGACGTCGAGTCGTGCCTTTCGCTCCACGTGGCGCTGCTGGCACTGGAGTCCTTCCGCCGGGAAACCCGATGAGCGGTCCAGTGTGCTGGAATGAGCGATATGTCTGATGTGTTGATGCCTGATCTTGCCGACCTCGGCCGCATGCTCGCCACCGCGGGCGCCTTCTCCGTGCCCGTCCACGACGTGCGGCTGACCCCCGACGAGCTCGACCCCGAGCAGATCGTCGCGGGCGACCCCGCCACGTCCTCCCTGGAGCTCGGCGGCGGCCGGGGCATCTGGGAGATCACCCCCGGCGTCGTCACGGACGTGGAGGCCGACGAGATCTTCGTCGTGCTCTCCGGGCGCGCCACGATCGCCGTCGAGGGCGGCACCACCATCGAGGTCGGCCCCGGAGACGTGTGCCTGCTGGCCGAGGGCGCCAGGACGACGTGGATCGTGCACGAGACGCTGCGCAAGGTGTATCAGATCCACCGGCCGGAGTAGCTTACCGTCGCAAGTGTGCCCCTCTTCTTCAACGCCCTCGAGGCTGCGGCTCACCGGCTGTCGATCGTGCCCCCGATGTTCGACTACTTCAACGCCCTGGGCCTGCACGCGCTCATCGCGGCGGCCAGGATGAGGGTGTTCGACGCCCTGCGCGAACGCCCGTCCACCTGCGACGAGCTCGCCGCCACGCTCAACCTGGATCCCCGGTCGGCCGAGGTGTTGTTACGCGTCCTGGCCGGGCTCGGCTACCTGCGTGCCAGGCGCGGGCGCTACCGCCTGACCCGCACGTCACGGTTGTGGTTCACGACGGACTCGCCGACGTCGCTGGTGGCGGGGCTGGAGTTCTGGGAGCGTACCGCCTGCGTGATCTGGCCGCGGCTGGAGAAGTCGGTGCGTGACGGGTCGCCCGCGACGCCCTTCTACGCGCTGCTGGAGAGCGACCCCGAGTTGTCCCGCTCGTTCCAGGCGTGGACGGCGGCGGTGGCCAGGCGGCAGGCGCCGGCCACGGCCCGGGTCATCCCCGTGCCACGCGGCGCCCGGCAGGTGCTCGACGTGGGCGGCGGCCACGGGCTGTTCAGCGTGGAGCTGCTGCGGCGCCACCCCGACCTGCGGGCGACCGTGCTGGACCTGCCGCAGGCACTCGAAGCCGCCGCCGACCACCCCCGGCTGGTGGCGCGCGCCGGGTCGTTCCTGGAGGACGACCTGGGCGAGGGGTACGACGTGGTGCTGCTGTTCAACATCGTGCACGGGCTGGACGACCAGGAGACGGCCAGGCTCTTCCGGCGGCTGGCGGCGGCGCTCAACCCCGGCGGCACGATCGTGGTCGGCGACCAGTTCGACGACAGCATCATGCCGGGGCGGGCCAGCCGCACCCTGCTCGGCCTGCTGGACCTGAACTACCGGGTCGCGGCGGGCGGCCGGGTGCGGGGGTTCCGCGAGGTGGCGCGTCTGCTGGAGGGGGCGGGCTTCCGCCGGCCACGGCACCGCCGCCCGCTCCGCTCCGTGACCACGGAACTGGCCGTCGCCCGTCGTTAGAAGCCCATTGCGGCCCGTACCTCGTCGAGCGTGATGATCGCCTGCTCGCGGGCCCGTTCGTTGCCTTCTGACAGGAGCTGCCTGACGTCGGCCTCCGTGTGCTCGGCGCGGCGTTTCCTGATCGGGCGCAGGAACTCGTTGACCGCCTCCGTGGCCAGGCCCTTCAGCGCGGCGGCGCCGCCGTACCCGATCTCTTCCGCGAGGTCCTCAGGCGAGCGGCCGAGGCAGAGGCCCGCCAGCGTGAGGAGGTTCGCCACCCCGGGACGGCGCGTCTCGTCGAACGTGATCAGCCGGTCGGAGTCCGTGCGGGCCTTGCGGATGAGCGCGGCCGTCTCGTCGTCGGTGGCCGACAACGCGATGGCGTTGCCGCGGCTCTTGCTCATCTTGCCGCCGTCGAGCCCTCTGAGCAGCGGACGTTCGCCCATCATGGCCTCGGGCAGCGGGAACACCTCGCCGTAACGCTCGTTGAAGCGGCGGGCCACGAGTCGCGTCACCTCCACGTGCGGGAGCTGGTCCTTGCCGACGGGCACCAGCGTGCCCTTGCAGAACAGGATGTCGGCCGCCTGGTGCACCGGATAGGTGAACATCAGGCCGCTGACCGCCTGCTGTGAGCTGTGCGCGATCTCGTCCTTCACCGTGGGGTTGCGCCGCAGCTCGGCCACCGACACCAGGCTCAGGAACGGCAGCAGCAACTGGTTCAGCTCGGGGATCGCGCTGTGCTGGAAGATCGTGACCTTGGCCGGATCGAGGCCGACGGCCAGGTAGTCGAGGAGCAGGTCGGTGATGTTCCGCTGGATCTCGCCGGGCAGGTCGCGGTCGGTGATCACCTGGTAGTCGGCGATCAGCACGTACATCGGATAGGCGTCCTGCAGTCTCACCCGGTTGGCCAGCGAGCCGAAATAGTGACCCAGATGCAGCGGCCCGGTCGGGCGGTCGCCCGTGAGCACGATGTCGTTCATTGCGGTCTTCTCCTTGAAGGTCATGCCGTCCCGGAGAGGACCCGCACGCTCAGGTGGGCCGTCTCGGGGACGGCCCACGCATGCGGAATCAGCGGCCGTCTGTCGGCCGCCACCACATGCAGATGCGTGACATATACGAATGGTATCCGCCTGCGGTGTCAATCTCGTAACCTCTTTACCCGCTTGGCGTGTTCGGCTGACGGGAGACCTTGATCTCGCCAGGATGGTGCGGTCCCTTTTCCGCCCTCTGGAGAATCCATGTCTCGACGCACCCTCGCCGGCGGCCTGGCCATAGCCGCGGCACTCACCCTCACCACGCTGCCCGCAGCCGCGGAGCAGTCGTCGCTGAGGTTCCCGTCGGCCAAGTTCCCGCTGGGCACGCGGCCCTTACCGACCAAGACCATGACCGCCGTCACGCAGGGCATCGACCTGTACGACGTGAAGGCCGGCACGTCGACCGACGGTTACACGGTGACCGTCCTGATGCCGAGCGGCCGCGACTACGGGACGCTCCCGACAGCCGAAACCAAGGTCGCCGAGGTGGAGGCCGCCGGCGAGACCGCCAGCCTGCAGAAGGTGATCAGGCCGGGCGTCGCCGACGCCCCCTCCCAGACCGTCTACATGGTCCGGGTCGGCCTCTGGTCGTTCAAGGACAAGAAGAAGGCCGAGGAGACGGCCAAGACGCTCAAGGACGCCGGCCTGAAGGTCAAGGTCGACTACCTCGGCGACGACGGGCTCAAGACCACGGGGCCCTGGGACGTCAAGGTGGTCATGATCGACGCGAAGACGTTCCGCGGCTCGTACGTCGCCTCGCTGGGCACCAGCGTGGCCAAGCGGGAGACCGTCTCGTCGATGGCCAAGGCGGGGGGAGCCGTGGTCGGCGTGAACGGCGGCTTCTTCAACATCCACACCGCCGCAGCGCTGCGCGGCGAGCCCGTCGGCACGTCCGTGGTGGGCGGCAAGCTGCTGAGCGAGGCCGTCCCCGGCCGCTCGGCGGTGGTGCTCAGGGGCCGCAGCGCGAAGATCACCGAGCTGAAGACGACCGTGACCGTGACCTCGCAGGACGGCACGAAGGCCGAGATCAACGGGATCAACCGGGCCGCCGCGACGGACGAGCTGGTGCTGTACACGGAGGAGTACGGAGCCAAGACGCCCACCGGCGGGACCGACGCCGTGATCGACGCCAACGGCAAGGTCGTCGGCCTGCGCGTCTCGGGTGCGGCGGTGACTGCCGGGATGCGGGTGCTGCACGGCAACGGCCTGGGCGCCGAATGGCTCAACGAGCACGTGTGGCAGAACTGGACGGTGAAGGTCGACACGAAGGTCGTCGACCTGCGTACCAAGAAGGCGCTCAAGCTGACCCCGGACCTGAACGTGATCGCGGGCAGCGTCGGCCTCGTGCGCAACGGCAAGGTGAAGATCACCGCCAAGCGTGACGGCCACGACTCCATGAACATGATCCTGCGCCGCCACCCGCGCACCCTCCTCGGCACGACCAGGAACGGCAGCCTGATCCTGGCCACCATCGACGGGCGCCAGCCCGGGGTGACGGTCGGGGCGAACTTCGTGGAGGCGGCCCAGTTCATGCGCTGGCTGGGCGCGGTCCAGGCGATCAACCTGGACGGGGGCGGCTCGACGGCGATGGTGGTCGCCAACAAGCTGGTCAACCGGCCCTCGGACGGCTCGGAACGCGGCGTCGGCGACGCCCTCCTGGTCCTGCCCAAGTAACACCAACTGGGCCCTGACCCCGCCACCACCTCGGGTCAGGCCACAGCCCGGCGCCGGATGCGAGCCCTGCCACCGGTACCGCGGCCAGGCCTTCCCTTTCAAGGGACCCGCACCATTACGTGCGGGTCCCTGTCCATCCGGCCTCAACCGGCCACAGGCAGGCCCGCGTCCGATTTAACGACCTTCATCGCGAGATGCGACGTCACCTGCGCCACCCCCGGCAGCCCGGAGAGCGTCTCAGAGTAGAACCGCTCGTACGCCCCCAGATCCGCCACGGCCACCCGGAGCAGGAAGTCCGGATCGCCGAACAGCCGGTGCGCCTCCACCACTTCCGTGCTTCCAGCTCACCGCCCTCGGCCTGCTCCACGTCCTGAACTGCGGGATCCTGTACGGGCTGATCGCCCTGGCCACTGCGCAGGCCGGCCGCGCGCTGTCCGCCACCCCGAAGGCCGCGCGCCGGATCTCGGCCGTCTCGGGCACGATGCTCCTGGTGGTCGCGGCGGCCACACTCGGCGCCCATTAGGACCGTTCCACAGCCCCACGCAGGCCGGCCCCGAAAACAGAAAAGGGGCCCGACGCGTAAGCGTCGAGCCCCTTCCCCAAACGATTGTCCGGCGGCGACCTACTCTCCCACACCCTCCCGAGTGCAGTACCATCGGCGCAGAGAAGCTTAACTTCCGGGTTCGGAATGTAACCGGGTGTTTCCTTCCCGCCATAACCGCCGTAACCCTCCGAAACACACAAACACCACGTGTTTGTTGTCTCAGAATTGCCTAGTGGACGCGAGCATACAACTTCAAAAAAGTCTGCCTTTGTGGTCAAGTCCTCGGCCTATTAGTACCGGTCAGCTCCACACGTTACCGCGCTTCCACCTCCGGCCTATCAACCCGGTCGTCTACCGGGAGCCTTACCCCCAAAACGGGGTGGGAGACCTCATCTCAAGGCGAGCTTCCCGCTTAGATGCTTTCAGCGGTTATCCCTTCCGAACGTAGCCAACCAGCCGTGCACCTGGCGGTACAACTGGCACACCAGAGGTTCGTCCG